>JANMAA010000100.1:0-16966 GCA_031359215.1 Acidobacteriota bacterium
CTACTTCCTTAGTTTCAAAGTTAGTCCGCACTTCTTTGACTATCCACTCATCCCCAAAATCTAACAGCAAATCAAAAAATTGTTCGGTAAACATTTGACGATTTTACCACTTTCCACTAAATTCCCAGTAGAACCAAATAATTAATAAAAACTAAATTGTTTTTCTAATTGATTGAAACGAGAGAACTAAAAATATCAGACAATTCCCTCGCTAAGGTGAAAGCAAATTTAGCATAAAGAAAAATATATGTAAAGAATTATTTTGAATAAAGAAAGTGGTTTGTTCATAATACTTTACAAGATTTTCCTCAGGTAATCGTTAAACTAGTTGCTTAAATAAGAACGATATAAGAACGAAAATCCACGAAATAAAAAACTTTTTGTTTTATCCAATAAAATGCTGATAATAATATAATAATTAATCTTGTTTTTTGTGGAAAACTCTTAAACATTAGTTTAATCTAGTTTTCGCTCCATTATTAAACAAGTCCGATTTTCAAAAAAATCGTCTTTTATTGTTGTAGCAAAATGCACCTTTATAGCATAGTCAAATAATTTGTGTCATTTTGCCACTAAAAAACTTACCGTTATTAATTATTATCTTCCATCTAACCCTTTGAAAACAGGTTAAATGCAGAAATTTGGCTAAATGGCACACTTATTGCTTTATTTTAATATTAAGGATATAAGTTTATTTTCCGTTGATTCAAACCATATTATAAACCTATTGTAAACATAAGCAACTTTAGCCTTTATTTGTTATTTATTACCAAATGGAAATTGACTATCCGGCAAATTTATAAAAGCTATTATTTTGGAGAAGATAAAATTATGAAACCTGTAAAACATTTTGAAAAAGGCTTGACATATATTGCAAGCGGTGTATTTAATGCTGTCAAAGCTGTCAATAAATACAAACCGAATGCATCATTTACGCCTAAATGGTCGGATAAACCATTGCTTAAATCATGGCAAAAAACGAAACCGACGCTCGGTTTTCCGCGAACAACCGATTCGCTGTGTCCGAACTGCGTCATCGAAGCGCGTGAAGACATTTTAGCCGGCAACAAAGAAGTCGGTATTTTAGTTAATGAAAAAGTCGGTGAAATCAAGGCTCAAATCATCGAACGCGACGGTGAAATCTGGATGATCAAGGATTGCCCGGAACACGGGCATTTTGAAGACTTGATGGCGATTGATTCCAAGTTTTTACAGCATATCGAAGCCAATTTTCCGGGACGCGACATCGCCGCGCACAACGACGAAAAACTGCACAACCACGGTTCATCGACCATTAAATACGGACGCGGCGCGGTTTTGACGGTTGATCTGACAAACCGCTGCAATATGATGTGCGACCCGTGTTTTATGGATGCAAATCAAGTCGGCTTCGTTCACGAACTTTCGATGGAAGACGTTAAGGAAATTCTCGATAATGCGATTTCAATCAAACCTCGTCGTCAGATGTCGGTTCAGTTTTCAGGCGGCGAACCTACGCTTTCGCCATATTTTTTGGAAGCAGTTCGCTATTCGCGCCAAGTCGGTTATAACTCGGTGCAAGCCGCGACCAATGGAATCGAGTTTGCCAAATCGAAAGAATTTTGCCGTGAAGCCGCCGAAGCCGGTTTAAGATTTGTTTATTTACAATTTGACGGCGTTGGCAACGATGCCAATTCGCACAGACAAGTCGGCAACTTGTTTGACGTTAAATTACGTGCAATCAACAATTTGCACGAAGCCGGTGTTGACATTGTTCTCGTTACGACACTTGTCAACGGCGTAAACAACGATCAAGTCGGTTCGATTGTTCGCTTTGCTTTGGATAATCCGAAAAAAGTTTCATTTGTGTCATTTCAACCCGTTTCGTTCACCGGACGCGATGAGCATATTACTGAACAAAGACGTTTGCAGCAACGCTATACGCTTTCGCACCTTGCGCTGGATGTTCAGAAACAGGTCGGAATTACCGAACCGACACGCGATTGGTTTCCGCTTTCATTAATGGGCGCATTTGCCGATTTTGCCGATCTGGTTCACGGTCCCGAAGCCGATTGGGGACAAGTTTCCTGCGGCTGCCATCCTAACTGCGGTGTCGGAACTGCCGTGATGATCAACAAAGAAACAAAGGAAATGGCTCCTGTTCCCGAATTTTTGCACATTCCGAATCTGGTCGAAGATATGAAACACATCACCGACACGGCGCGTGGAAAATGGTTTTCAAACTTTATGATGGGAATGGCACTGCTTAAGAATTACAATCCGTATGGCGCACCGAAAAGTTTGACACTCGGCGGAATTCTGAAGAAATTCGATAAATCATTTGGTTTAAGCGGTAAAGATTACGGTAAAGTTGATGGAACGCGCACGGTCGAAGACATTGAAAAACGCCGCCAAGACCCGTGGAACTTCCTGTTTATCGCCGGAATGTGGTTTCAAGATTTGTTTAATTACGATTTCCGACGCACCGAAATGTGCATTATTCCCTACGGAACTCAGGAAGGCGAAATTTCCTTCTGTGCATATAATACCGGAATTGGATGGAGAAACATTATCGAACATATGCACCAAAATGCGACGGTTGCACAATGGTATAAAGATAATGGTCGCCACGAAATTTTCGCCCGCGGCAAAGAAGTGGAACTCGATAATTCAGATCACGGTCTAAAACTGAATCCGATTGATTTGGAACGCCCGAACAAACCGGATATGGAAGGACCGAAAACCGCTGCCGAAGAAATGCAGATGATGCGTAAACTCTATCAACAGATGGTTTTAGAGAAAAACGAAATCAAAGGCGATAATCTCGTGCAAATCGGCGGATTAAAACGCACGAAAAAAGATGAGGCGAAAACCGCTTCCGTCTAAAACTCAGAACAGATAAACAAAGTCCGGCAAATATGAAAATCATATTTGCCGGACTTTTTACTTGCCTTTTTGAAAATCTCTGCCGCTTTGCGTTAAACTTTATCTTGTGATTGAGGAAATCTTATAATTTATTCTCGATTGTTTTAATCTTCGCTTAGTAATATAAATGCCGATAAACAAAGACGAATTTCGTGCCGCACTTTCACGTTTTGCGAGTGGCGTAACGGTTGTAACGACCAAAGATGCGGACGGAAATCTGCATGGGCTAACCGTCAGCGCATTTTGCTCATTGTCGTTAGAACCGCCGCTGATTCTTATTTGCATTGATAAATACACGGCAAGCCACTATGCCTTTGAACAAAGTAATCATTTTGTCGTCAATGTCTTGCGCGAAGACCAAACGCATCATTCGAACCATTTTGCCACGCCGCTTGCCGACAAATTCGACAGCATCGCTTATAATTTGGGCATCGAAGGAATTCCTGTTTTGGAAGATGCGTTGGTAAATTTGGAATGCCGGCTTGTAAATGCTCACGACAACGGCGACCACACGATTTTTGTCGGACAGATCGAGAAATCTCACGTTTCCGATGGCAAACCGTTGGTTTATTTTCACGGGAATTATCAGGCAATTTTAGATTGAGCAAGTCTTTGAAGTGAAGACATTCTGTCCACGCCCGGTAATTAAAGCAAACCGCGTTCTTTGACACGCAAATAAGTTTCAAGAAGTTTTGGCGCGAGCGTTTGGGTGGTAACGTCCAACGCCAAACCGCCAATTGATTCGACGAGTTTTAGTGCGGATTCGCGTCCGTAGATTATTTCTTCGGCGGCGGATTGGGTAAAAACGTCTTTTAGTTCTTTCGGAACTTGGCTGACCGTAGCGTTCAGATCGCGGTCGCCGATGGTTACGACTAACGGAAGATGTCTTGGGCGCAGAAGTTTGAGCGAGGTTATCAATTCTTTGGAGCTTTCTTTGTCAACCAAATCGGTCAGGATCACGACAAAAGAACGCTTTTTGGAGTTTGTTGCGATGTGTTGAAAAGCGCGTGAATATGACGGTTCGATCAGTTCGGGTTCGAGATCGTGGAGCGTTTCAAGCACTGCGTCAATGTGTCCGATGCCTTTTTTCGGCGGGAGAAACTTCTTTACTTTGCGCCCGAACACCATTAAACCGCAATTGTCGCCGCCACGCGCGGCGGCTGACATCAAGGCTAACGCGGCGTGGATCGCCGTGTCGAATTTTGTTTCGTCGCCGATTCTGCCCGTCATCAATCTTCCCGCGTCGAGCGCGATAATGATTGTTTGATCGCGTTCGATTTGATATTGGCGCGTGGTTAATTTGCCGCGCCGGGCGGTTGCCGTCCACGAAATATGGCGCAATTCGTCGCCGCGCACATAGTCGCGCATTGATTCAAATTCGCGTCCTTCGCCGCGCAGAACGGCTTTGCGTTGAACGGCGAGAAACGAATGTGCGCCGAGTGCTTTCAATTCCATCTCACGCGCCCGCCGCATATTCGGATAGACTTTGACGCTTTCCGCTTTGCCTAAATCGGTTTGACACCAAACAAAACCGAGTCTCGACAGAAATCTGACCGCCGTTTTGCCGAACTCGTATTTTCCGCGACGCGGCGGAGTCAAATCGTAAATAAAGTCCGTCATTGTTTGCGCCTCAACGGTGAATTTTGCTTGACGCGATTCAGAGAGTTTGAGTTCGGGCGGAAATTCGTCTTTGACAATGAGATTAAAATCGCGCGGACTTTGGTTTTCGATATGCAGTTTGACTTCGGTTTCGTCGCTGATGGCAAAGCGTTTGGAAAATTCGCGCGTTAAAATCAATTCTTCGGGAAGTTTGCGGCTGATAAAATAATCGACCAACGCAATCGTGAGCAACGCAATGTCGTAAATTAATACAAAAAGACGTAGTTCGGGAAAATTCCACGATAAAGACAGCGGCACAAAACCGATTGCCAACAAAATAAAAAACCTTTTTGAGAAAACAAATCGCATAAACTCGTTTTATTATAGTCCGGTTTAATAAAAATAGTGCAAATCCGCGTTGTTATTGAGTGTTTGTTTAGAAAATTATCGAGTGATTGACGATTTAGCACACTCGGAAATCATTTTCTTTCGCTCGAAAATGATTTTCGTGCGAAAGAAAATGATTTCCGTGCGGAAGAAAATTACTTTCTTGTTGAAGGAAATGATTTCCGTGCGAAAGAAAGTCACTTCCGTGATGACGGAAGTGATTTCCGTGATGACGGAAATGATTTTGTTGTGAAAGAAATTGGCTTTCTTGATGAAGAAAATAACTGGCTGACGAAAAGAATTTAGCCGAAGACGCATTTTCGTTTATAATTTCGTTGAAGAATTTCAAAAATTGGAGGCGCAATTATGATTGTCGGAGAAAAAATTCAGGAAGCTATTGATTTTATGGAAAAAGGGTTGCACGAAATTGCATTTGCCGCAACTTGTGCGGCAATTAGCGAAACAATTCGCAAGGAAAGCGGAAAAGCCGATCTTTCAAACAGCGATTATCAACGCTTTGTCAGAGAAAATTGGCAGCTAATTCCATTTATGAGTTTGCCCGAAGCACTGCCTCTGCCGATGAATATTCCATTTGGCTTAAAAAGACTCGTTCCCCGTTTCAACATCAATCACGGCGCGGACGAAATACTGCTGTTAGCTATCAATCAGACGCTTATTTTAGGGAGATTACCAACCGAATTTGCCATTAATTCCAGAACTTTGTTTGAAATTAGAGAAAATAAGTGCTTTCTTCCGAACACTTTGATCGGCGGTTTGCTCGGCATCATCATCGTTCAGCCGGTCAACAAAGATGAAACGATCCCCGATAAATACTGGATCAACATTTCGGGTTTTAAGATGTTCATCTCCGAACTCTGGGGCAGAATCGATCTCGCCGAACGCATAATGAAGTTTCAATTAGAGGATTAATTCAGGCTTCCGGCAACAATAATTATCTTTATAAAAATTATTTTTCACCGCTGAGGCGCAAAGACGCAGAGAAATTTAAGTAAATCTAACAACTTAAAAAGGTGTCTATTATCTTCCCAAACGAATGACATTGGACGGATTTGAAAACGCGCCGCCGCGCATTGTTTTGACGCGAAACGAATAACTGCCGTATTTGCTCACCGCACGATAACTTGTTTGATTCGCGTTCGTTCTTAAAACCGCGACAAAATCGGTGCTGTTGCCGACAGCGCGTTCGATCACAAAACCATCTTCATCCGGCGTGTTGTCCTGCCAGCTAAGTGCAATGTTGTTCGCTACTTTTGTTCCATTAAGATTAGTCGGACTCGCAATTTGCACCGCACCGATGACGAAAAGCGTAATGCTCTGCGGCGGCAGCGTCGTGTTGAGCGCGTTGCTTGAAATAGCAGCATCCGTCAAGCGATTTATTTGATTCCCCGATGTTAATTGCCAAATCTGTGCCGCGCCGCTGTTGACAAAATCCGCTAAATTTATCGTCGCCGCCTGCGAAATTTCGGTTTTGTTAATGACCATCACGGTCAACGCGCCGTCGCTCGTGCGAACGGATGCGAACGACGAAACTTCGTCCGGGTTTGGCACAACTGCGGACACGCTCGTGTCGCCGAAACCTTTGTTTTGTCCGTCGTAGTTGCGATACATCTTCATCGCTTTATAGGTCGGAGTCGTCGCGTCCGGCGTTGTCCAGCGCGTTGCGAGATCAACATTTTCGCGTCCGAAAATTCCGAGAATATCAGCCTGCGCGGTCGCGCCGTTGATGTGATTTTCCGCGCCCCAATTATATTCCGTGATGCCGATTTTCGTGTTCGGATAAAAGGTCGAAACCCAATTTTTCATTCGCGGAATCAGTTTGACCTGAGTGTTAATCCAGCTTTCATCAACGTAATTTACATCCCACAGAGAGCGCGTCGAACGGTTGCGTTTTTGCTGAATCGCGGTCGAAACATCGTTGCCGCCTTCGCCGCCCTGCGGGTAAATATGAAGCGTGAAAACGTCCAGAATACGCCGTCCGTTCTGCGTTTCGTAGTTTTTGAACTGCTGCAAAAGCCACGGCGCGTAATCCATATTGTTATGCGCGGCACGATCCGGGTAAGTATAATTATGCGTCGGAGCATACCACAAATCGTAGCCCGAATAGAGATAACCGCCCCAACCCCATTCTTCGGGACCCAAGATTTGCGCGTTCGCGTCCGAGGCTTTAATCATTGCCGAATAATCGCGCATTCGCGTAAAGAGTTCATCCATCGTCGCGCCAGTTGGAGCGACATCGCGGTGCGTCGAAAACCAGATCGAATGTTCATTGTCGAGCAGATAATAGCGCAAACCGTTGTTGTTCGCCGTTCCCCAACGATTAATTAAATGCTGAACATAACCTTGCTCGAACGCCACCGAATTCGGCACGTTCGCGTCGGTCGGATTGTTGCCCGTGACGTTCTGCCCGTTCGTGCGAATGCCGTTGCCCGCGTCGGGAAAATACATCGCATCATTGCCGGTTTGTGCGCCGTATTTGATAATCGAAAAGCTCGCCAGCTTGCCGCGATTCGGTCCGACTTTCGCAATCCAGTCAATAATCGGAATCGTCAGCATCGGCTGTGCATTGCCGTTTTTGCTGTTTTGGATAAACGTGTCGCCGACTTCGCCCGGAACGCTCGAAGGAAACGCGAGGCTTTCAAAATAAAAATCGGCGGCGCGGTTGTCGGCGTTGAGCTGCCAATTGTAGCGTGTTGTCGGATTTCCGCCCTGCCGATTCAAAGGCGAGTTTAAATCCAAAAGCTGCGCGGTTGTCGCATAATTTGTGCCGTAAATCAGCGGATTGATCGCGTGTCTGCTTAGATTAGCGTCAACCTGAATAACAACTGCCGAAGGCGATGCCGCGACCGGATTTTGCGCGATTTTCTGCGTCTGCACGGTGAAAAAATAAATCAGCGTCAGGACGGCAAAAATTCTGAAAGCAATCTTTAGTTTTATCAGCATATAAAAAACCTTGATGAAATTTTAAAAACTTAATGCGGAAAAGAAGAAATCGTAAATAACATTATCGGCGACAATCGTTTGAAAACGCAAGAATAATCAACTGCCGCCGACTGCTAATTTGCTTTTTAACGTCTTAATCCTGTATTATTTGCTTTTTATGAACGCAGTTCGGTTTAACGACAATAATAATTGAACGGCTTGGACAATTTTGTTTGTTCAAAGCCTTTCGTTTGTCAAAAATCGAAGGGCGTTTTTTTTAATGGATAATTGATTTTATGTTAGATGTTTTAGGAAATTTAGAGCGAACACATACCTGCGGCGAATTGCGCGAGGCGAATGTCGGCGAAAAAGTTGTTTTGATGGGTTGGGCGGCGAAAAAGCGCGATTTCGGCGTTTTTACGTTTATTGATTTGCGCGACCGATACGGTTTGACGCAGGTTGTCGTCTCGGAAGAAACGGCGAAAGACGCGCACGCGAAGGCGAAAAGTTTGCGCGGCG
This sequence comes from Acidobacteriota bacterium, assembly GCA_031359215.1. GTDB lineage: Bacteria > Acidobacteriota > Blastocatellia > Pyrinomonadales > Pyrinomonadaceae. Next base: position 8,350 of record JANMAA010000100.1, read on the forward strand.
AATATGTCGTCGCAGTTATCGGCGAAGTTTTTTCGCGCGACGAAGGAACGCGCAATGCAAAATTGGCGACGGGCGAAATCGAAGTTCACGTTTCTGATATTTTGATTTTGAACGACGCGAAAACGCCGCCGTTCGAACTCGAAAAAGCCGGTTCACAAAATCTCGCGTCGGAAGATTTGCGTTTGAAATACCGTTATCTTGATCTACGCCGTCCGGTTTTGCAGAGAAATATTCGAATGCGGGCGAAAGCCGTCGCCAAAATCCGCGAATTTATGGACAGGCAGGATTTTATCGAAATCGAAACGCCGATTTTGCTAAAATCTACGCCCGAAGGCGCGCGCGATTTTATCGTTCCGTCGCGCATTCACACGAGCAAATTTTTCGCGCTTCCACAGTCGCCGCAGATTTTGAAACAGCTTTGTATGATTTCCGGCTTCGATAAATATTATCAAATCGCCCGCTGTTTCCGCGACGAAGATTTACGCGCCGACCGCCAGCCGGAATTTACTCAGCTCGACGTTGAAATGAGTTTTGCCAATCAGGAAATGGTTTATCGCGTGATGGAAGGAATGTTCGGCAGCGTTTTGAAATTAGTTGACGTAAATTTGCCCGAACAATTTCCGCGAATGACTTATGCGGAAGCGATGCGGCGTTACGGTTCGGACAAACCGGATTTGCGTTTTGAAATGGAATTGCAGGATTTATCAGACAATTTCAAAGAAACCGATTTTGCGCCTTTCGCGTCGGTTTTGCAAAGCAAGGGCGAGATAAAATGTATCGTCGTCAAAGGCAAAGCCGATTATTCGCGCAAAGTTACCGATGATCTTCAGGAATTCGTTAAACGCTATGGTGCGAGCGGTTTAGCGTGGATTAAAATGAGCGAAGAAATTAATTCTTCGCTGTTGAAAGTTCTCGGCGAAGCGAAAATTTCCGAACTCGCCCAAAGCGCGAAAGCCGAAAAAGGCGATTTGGTTTTGATCGTCGCAGGCAAAAAATCGGTCGTTGCCGCCGCGCTCGGCGCGCTGCGAATCGAAGTAGCGAAACGCGAAAATTTGATTGACAGGAGTTTGTATAAACCGCTGATCGTTACCGAATTTCCGATGTTCGAATACGACGCGGAAACGGGAAATTACGCGGCGGCGCATCATCCATTCACATCGCCGATGGACGAAGATTTGGAACTTTTCAAACGCGCCGTCGAAAACGACGAACGCGAACTTTTCGGACAAATCCGCGCAAAGGCTTACGACGCAGTAATTAACGGCTACGAATGCGCGGGCGGTTCGATTCGTATTCATCAAAAGGAAATTCAGGCGTTAAATTTCAAAGCGTTGGGTTTGTCTCTCGAAGTCGCACGCGAAAGATTCGGATTTTTCCTCGACGCGCTCGAATTCGGCACACCGCCGCACGGCGGTTTCGCTGCCGGAATCGAACGAACCTGTATGATTCTCTGCGGCACGGAAAACATCCGAGACGTGATGGCGTTCCCGAAAACTGCGTCGGCTCAGGATTTGATGATGGATTCTCCCGGAGATGTTGACGATTCGCAACTCAAGGAACTCGGGATTAAAATTGCTTAGTAAACAAAAGAGGCGAATTGAATTTTCAATTCGTCTCTTCGCTTTCAAATCCGTAAAAAACGATTAAATTCGCGCCGCAGGAATTGAATCTGATATTTGTTTTCCGATTGCGGTAAACCGTGTAAGTTCCGTTTATTTGACAATCTTTATCATCCACAGTGAGTTCACCTTTAAGTTTGATTTTTGCCTGATTTTTGCCCACTGCAAAAGCTCTTCCGTAAATATCATAGGCGGAATAAATACTTTTGGCGCATTCCGGATCCTCAGGAATCCCGCATTCACTAACCATTCCGCCGCCGTCATCGAGTTTTCCCTTCGCAGTTCTGTTGATCGGAAATTCCAATCCATCAAAAGTCTGGTCATTAGGAATTGAAAACACGACAATTATGACCTCTTTAGGTTTCGCGCGTTTTTGTGCAAATGTTTCAATTGTGCCAAAATGTGAAGCGAAAGCTACAATTAAAATTAAATTTATAAGCTTTTTCATATTGTATTAATTGATGCTTTCAATATTTTAATTGTTGTCTTGTCGGCTAAAAATCGTGAACAAAATTTGATAAAATATCGTAGAAAGTTCAAACAATGGCAAAAAAGAAAAAATTCGATACGAATCCGCTTGATCCAAATTTTCCGAAGGAAGTTGCTTTTGAACAGCAACCGCAGGAGACTCAGACTTTGCCATATAACGGCGGGGAAACTAAAAGAGTTGAAAAACCTGTCGAAACCGAAGAGCAGACACGCAAGTTTGATGAAGCGGATTTCAACTCTTATCAAGCACCTTTTAATGGTCAGCAAGTTCCGGCGAATTACCAGCCGCCAAAATTCTTCGCGCAAAATGATCGAAACCGCAAGGTTGCCAAGGTCGGTTTACCCGAAAACATTTTGACCGCTTTGCCGTATATTCCCTTTCACATTGGCTTGATTGCCGGAATTGTCGAACTTTTTATCGTTCCCAAAAGCGAAGCAAAAGTTCGTTTTCACGCGGCGCAAGGCGTTGCCGCCCATCTTGCCATCATTATCATCAGCGCGATTTTGCATAGCATCGGGACGTTTACCGGAGCAGAGTTTGGCAATACCATTTTTTGGACAATCACGACAATTATGCTGATTATTTTTGCTATCAAATCTTTTCAAGGTAAGCCGATTCATATCGAAGCGGTTGATGACCTGACCAATTGGCTCGAAGACAAGATCAAACCGGGCGAGTAATTTAAAGTAAGGAGCGCGAAAAATGTATTGTTCAAGTTGCGGAAGTTTGATGAACGCCGAACTCAATTACTGCAAAAATTGCGGCGCAAAACTCGCTAAAGTAAAAGAGGAAAAAGATTTGCCGAAATCCATTTTGGACAATCTTTTGACCACGCTTTTTTTGGTTGTGATGTTCGGACTCGGAATTCTCGTCGGCTTGGTGGCGGTGCTTTTGGGGAGCGGCGTGAACCACGAAACCGTGACAATTATCGCGGCATTTTATCTGATCGCCATCTTCGGTATTTGCTATAAACTTCTCAACCAAATCCCGAAATTGATTGACGCAAAACTCAATCCGAAACGCGAAACGCCCGAAATGTATCAGCCGCCGCAGATTTCCTCTCAAACCACCGCTCAACTCGAAGAACACCGCGAACCTGTCGGAAGCGTGGTCGAAAACACGACGCGAATTTTTGAAAAAATCGAATCGAAAATTTGAAGTATTTTTAACGTGATGATAGAAAAAAGCGGAAGTTTGTGATGTTACAACACATCGACTTCCACCTTCGGTTTGAAAATTTTCCGCTCATATTCAGTAAAACTTTTACGGCTGCATAAATCCGAGATTCGTAATCGGAAAGTTGGCTAAATTCGGGAAAACAATTGGCGTATCAGCCGCGCTTAAACCATACCAAGCTGCTAAAGTATTCGCGTATTGCTCGACCGAGGTTGTCGGAATCCAGCGTCCGCGGGCACTCGTGCCGGTGTCGGAATCGTCAGGACCGTTAAATGCAAGTGTCGGATAGTAATTTCCCGTGCCGTCCGGTCGCAGACTTCCGTAAAAATTACCGCCATTAACCGCACCGCCGATAACGAACAGATGATTTCCCCAAGCGTGGTCACTGCCAACCGTTGCGCCCGAACTAGCCGGATTAAACGTGCGTGAAAAATCGGACAATGTAAAGGTAGTTACGTTATTTGAAACGCCCTGCATCAGCATCTCGTCATAAAACGATCTGACGGCTTGGCTAAATTGTGAAAGCAGAGTGCCTTGTCCGTTTATTTGAGTGTTATGCGTGTCGAAACTTCCGATTTGGCAATAGAAAATCTGCCGGTTGACGTTTAAACTTGTGCGTGTTTTTATCAATCTCGCAACCTGCCGTAGTTGGTTGCCGATACTCGTATTCGGAAAAGTGACAGTTGTTTCCTGAAACGTGCTTAACGCCTGATTTGCCTGTATTGCCTGGTCAGTTATATTACTTGCCGCCCTAACATAACTGGAACTTAAATCCTGCGTTCGCAGTTGATTATAAGCGGCAAGACGTGCCTGTGATTGAGTCGTCGCATTGAACCCCTGCGGATTTAACACTTGACTCAGAGAAGTTCCGGCATTGGCAATGGCAAGCGGCAAAGTGGTTTGACCGGCAGTAAAAAGTTGCGCTCCGTTGATTGATGTAATCATCGGAACTAAACCGTTCGGATTATCCAAAAGTGTCCGGCGGTCTGACATTCTGCCGCCCCAACCCGTGAACGAAGACGCGTCGGAACGTCCGGCTTGATATTGTGAAACCTGATCTGAGTGTGAAAATAGCTGGAATGGTTTCGGCACCGTCCCGTTTTGAAATTGTGTTTTCGTCATCGGACGAACAAGCGTTCCGGCATTAGTTACAACCGCCATTTTCCCGTTTGCCCAAAGTTCGTGAATACCGTTATTTATTCCGCCCGTTACCACGCCAAGATTCGGGTTTAAGCCGTAAGTCAAATTGTTGATGCGCGGAACATTTATCGGCAAAAGCGTGTTTTGGGCAAGTGCCAAACCTTGTGTGTTACGGGCATTGAAATATGTCGTATAGTTGCTCACATTTGCATCATTATGGTTCGGAATGACGGTGTTGTTGCCGTCGTTGCCGCCTTGCATAAAGATACAAACCAATGCGCGATAATCATTCGGCACATTCGGAGAGTCTTCATTTTTTTCGACCTTTTGCGCCAACGCACTCATTAAACCGAAATGTTCGACCTGCGTCGCCAGCGATACCATACCTAAGGCGCAACCCGATTTCTTTAAAAATTCTCGTCTGTTCTGATTCATTTTTTTTACCTCTGCACCTGATATTGCGACGAAGTCGCTATTAAATAAATTGCCGTTTGAACGCGAAGCAGCGTGTTCGTGCCGGGAACTGTCTGCACCGCCGTCAAAATCGTATTTCTCATACCAGCCGACATTGCGCCGTGCATCAATCTCGTATTAAGTGCGTCGAGCAATTGATTACTGTTCGTGTCCGCCGCTGACAAAGCCTGCATTTCCGCGAGATTGATCGATGTTCCTGATGGAACATTCGCGCTTACACTCACCCGGCTAAAGGCTACCGTATTAACAAAGTTGGCGCGGGCGATGGTGGTGCCGGTTGTCAGAATGTTAAATTCGGGTCCGTTCAGTGCTGTTCCCGGCACAATGTAATCGGGTGAATAATAATTAAAGACGGTCGGAGCAAAAAAGGTATTTTGTCCCATCGGCGAGATTATTTGATTAACGACACCATCGCTTTGTGATCCGCCGGTGGCAGATTCAACGCCGATTTGCCGTAAAATGTTGGTTGCCAATTGAACAGGTTCACGCAATTTGCCGTAGTTCGGATCGGTTTTCACATTACCGCGAGATTCCGGGTCAAGCAAAATCGCCCGCACAACGGCTTTTAAATCGCCGCGCACATTTGAACCGTTGTTATTAAAAACCGCCGAAATTCGCCCGACAAAAGCCGGTGTCGGATCGCTCGTTACTAAATGCTGAATCAATATCCGGCTGACAAAAGGCGCGACATTCGGATGATTGAAAATGTTGTCCAACGCCTGATTCAAATCGGTCGCACCGTTTTGATTCGGCGGCAGATTAACATTAACCGCACCCGGATAACTAAGCAAAGTTTTTGCCGTAATATCGTGATTACCCTGAGTCAAAATCATCGGGTCTTTATAATTGGGTGCGCCGAGTGTGGAATTCGGACAGCCCGTGTTACAGAAATTCCAACCGGTGAAAACCTTTGTAAAATTATTAACCGTGTTTTGATCGTAGGTCGGAATCGGGTTGCCGCTGCCGTCGCGTTGATATGTTCCGTCCTGATTGAGCATAAACAACCCGATTGAAAATAATTGCAGAACTTCGCGGGCAAAATTTTCATTCGGACTATTTCTCGTGCTACGCACCATATCGAGGTAATTTCCCATCGCCGGATTTAATGTCATATCATTCATTAAAGTCCGGTAATTGCCGAAGGCGTTCTCCGACAATTTTTGATGATACGTTACCATCCAACTTGCTTGCTGAGTATCTACACCGGAAACTACCCAAAGCTGACTTAACGCCCACGCGACCCGATGTTTTAGTTGTGCGTCGCCGTAAAAAGCCTCCTTGAAAAACCAGTTTTGCAAAAGATATTGTGAATAAAAATCGCGTCGGCAGGTTGCGTCGCACTCCGTCGGAACAGTAGTCGGCATAAGCGCAAGACTAGGATACGGGTTAGTCGGATAAGGTGCTTCGAATTGTTCCGCCAACCAGGTTCTCAGCCCGATGCGCCTGATTCTTTGATCGAGTGCCGATGTCGGACCGAATGCTGATTGTTCGAGAAAACGGATACGATCTCCCGAATATCTGTAGCCGACAAAATTGATCTTGGGAATCGCTTTGGAAACTTTGTTCGGTAAATTAGTTATCGGTGTCGGGATTGCACCGGCATCGTCTTTGATATTTCCACCGATTCCACCGATTCCTAACCGCACCCGATTACTTGTCAAACCGCGCCACGTTATGCCTATAAGAACATCCGAGCCGAATTTTGTGTTTTCCCAAAAACCGAGTTCATCGCTCAACAGAATAGTTATCGCATAAATTTCTTCATGAAATTGAATTGGATGAATATCCAAAACCGGAAAACGATACTGTCTGCCATCTCCATCCTCGACATAGACGCGGAAAGCGTTCGCCCCTTCACCGTGCATTAGATCCAAATTAGTAACAAAAAGCACAATCTTTGAATTGGGATTAAATACCCGGCTTTTTATTTTTGATAAATCTTGACGTGGAAATTTAGCTGTAGTCGTCGCTAACGCACGGGTTGAATTCGGCTCACTCATTAAAACAGGAGTCGGTGAATCCGGGTCCGGGTCTATTTGAGCCAAAATTGGAAATACCAGCAGAAATATTACAAAGCTAACGCTCAAAATCTGCGATAAAAAGCACGGCTTTTTGCCTGACATATCTTCTTCCTCCTGAACGATTCTTCTAAAACTATTGGTTTTATGTTTGCGATTAAATTTTGACAACAATAGAAAAATCGTTATTTACTATTGTCTCATTAGAATATAAGAGATTGAAGTCAAAACACAAGATATTTTTATTTGTTTTTATTCAAAATAATACATTTCTAATTTACTTAGACGCAGATGTATGGTTTTTAGCCGATAAAATATCAAGATTATTGGTTTTTTTTGCGTTGATCCAAAAAAGTTTCTTCTAAAAATTAAGAAACAAAAGTGTTTCATCAGGTTGACGATAGAAAAGAAAAGTAAAAGAACTTTCGCAACATCCGAGTTTGGCAAGCGTCAAATTATTACGAAGTTTATAAATATGAACAATTACGAACTAAGTTTAAAAATAAGCCTTTTTATGAACGGCAAGCAACCTCATTAAAACTTCTTGCCGACCAATAATAAGCATTAAAATTAAAGACTGCTTAATCTTGATAAAAAAGTAAAGAATTGGTAATCTAAGTTTTGAAGTTAGTTAATAGAATCTTTTGAACGAATAAAACGATGAAAATTTCGGCACAAGAAGAATATGGATTGCGTTGCCTTTTGCAACTGGCGATGTTGAAGAAAGGTGAAAGTCTGACTCTGCCGCAGATTGCCGGGCGCGAAGGAATTTCGACGGCGAATGCAGGAAAATTAATGTGGATTTTGAATAAAGCCGGATTTGTGCAAGCGATTCGAGGCACAAAAGGCGGTTACAGTTTGGCACGTCCGGCTAATGAAATTTATTTGAGTGAAGTTATAAAAATTTTAGAAGAAGACGAAATTAATAATCACTGCGAAAGTTACGCAGGCGTTCTGGAAAAATGCGTCCACAAAGGCGATTGCGGCATTCGTCCCGTCATCGTCGGGCTTCACGAAATCGTGCAAAATGCGCTGTCGCAGATTACTCTGGCGCAACTTGTCGGCACGGAAGCCAAAGTTGACGAAAGATTTCACCGCATTCAAGGAATTCATCGAACAATCGAACCGCAAAGCACTAACTAATTGAAATTATGTCAACAGCAACACAGGAATTACTAACAAATCGGGAATATAAATACGGTTTTACGACCGACATCGAAACGGAAACGATTCCGAAAGGTTTATCGGAAGATGTCGTGCGCTTGATTTCGTCGAAGAAAAACGAGCCGCAGTGGTTACTCGATTTTCGTCTGAAAGCGTATCGTCACTGGCTGAAAATGACGCAGCCGGATAATTGGGCGAATTTTGATTACCCGAATATTGATTTTCAAAACGTCAGCTATTATTCCGCGCCGAAACAGAAAGTGAAAAAGGCTTCGTTGGACGAAGTTGATCCTGAACTTATCAAAACTTTCGAGAAGTTGGGAATCCCGATCACCGAACAAAAAATGCTGGCAAACGTCGCGGTTGACGCAGTGTTTGACTCGGTTTCAGTCGCCACGACCTACAAGAAAAAACTGCTCGAAGCGGGCGTTATTTTCTGTTCGTTCACCGAAGCCGTCAAAGATTATCCCGAATTGATTAAAAAATACTTGGGTTCGGTCGTGCCGACTTCGGACAATTATTTTGCAGCGTTGAAC
>JANMAA010000101.1:0-12620 GCA_031359215.1 Acidobacteriota bacterium
CTACTTCCTTAGTTTCAAAGTTAGTCCGCACTTCTTTGACTATCCACTCATCCCCAAAATCTAACAGCAAATCAAAAAATTGTTCGGTAAACATTTGACGATTTTACCACTTTCCACTAAATTCCCAGTAGAACCAAATAAATAGTCTTCAAACATTATTTTTGGATTGCTTTTTTCAATTGTTCTGATTTTTGAACAGCCCTTTTTGCTTCAAATGTTTGTATTGCTGCAAGGGCAATTTTAGAATTAATTCCTCGTTTCTTTGCAGTTTCTGCCTGTAAAATAAAAACAAGCAACATTCTTCCTAATTCTGTGCTACCAATTCTTGCCCCAAGCCCACGATATGTGTCTGGGTCAGTTCCTTTCAGTCGAGCTTTACTGAGGACTGAAGCACTTAAAGGATCATCAGGCTCTTTCACCAAACTAAGTTGATAGTGTTTTGTTAAAATGTCGGGATGATTTTGAAATAAACCCGATGCAAATGCCCAACTTGCAACCATACAAGGATGAATTGCCTTATTTACAAATTCATTATTAAAATCTTTCCCTACTTTTTTTAGCATTCTGTCTCTTTGCAAAATATGTAATTTTGCAAATTCTTTACCCATTTCAATTAGTTTAGGATCATCCCAAACAATTGAATCTCTAATTTCTCTATAATCTTTATCAATATTTGGACCTGATGCACAGACAATCGGATAATTTAATTCGTCTTTATTCGCTTTTAATCCAAGGTAGTAATTTACAATGAGAGTTCTTGCAATTCTAACTGTTGGTATACCTTCAGGACTTCTTTTGTCCGCAAAATTTTGATTTTCATCTAGCAGTGAAACATTCTGACACCAATTTCTTAAATCACTGCCAAGTAAATCTTCTTGCATTCTATCAAGCAAATCATTTGAAACAGTAATTGAAGTATTGTTGACAATTGCAATATTTACTCTTTGCTGAACGGTCAAACCAAAAAATATTCTAAGACCATGATATGTTTGCGTGCCTTTTTTGCTTGCTTCATCAATTGCTTTGATTCTATGTTGTCCGCCAAATACTTTAAAGGGTTTCTGGTGTCTGTAAGTTTCGTCAAATTCTACAACTAAATCTTCAAAACTTCTCCCGGCAATCGCGTCTTCTTCCATTCGTTTGTAGGCGTAGTTATCAACGTAAATTTCTCTGTTTAGCTTATAATCCTCACTTTCATCAGCATCAAGAACTGCCTGTAAGTCCGTTTTTGATGAAATAGTTTTCGATTCTAAATGACAATTTAGATAGAATGCTTCACTCTTTTTGTCAAAAAGTAAAAGAAGTGAAGCTCCATTCAATAATTCAACTGGTTTAAATAATTCTAGGAATTTGTTAATCGAAGATATAACTTCGGCGGAAGGTTGTAATCCCTCTTGTATTATGAATTCATTTTCCATATTTATTAATGTTTATAAGGTAGATAATAAAAATATCTATTCTGATAATTCTATTTTATTCGCTTGATTACAAATGATAATTTATTCATTCTGTTTTAGATAAACCATCTTCTCAACCGGACGACGCGAATAATTCAGCTAAAGCGGTCTTTGCAGATTATTTGATCATAGCTAAAAAAGGATGAACGCTAATAAAAATCTGCGTTCATCCTTCATACTTCACCTTTTAAAAGAATCCCATCGCCTTCTTATCGTAAGAAATCAACATATTTTTGTTGTTGCGGTAATGGTCGAGCATCATTTTGTGGTTTTCGCGTCCGAAGCCGGATTTTTTGTAGCCGCCGAACGGGGCGTGCGCGGGGTAATTGTGATAGCAGTTGACCCAGACGCGACCGGCTTTGATGGCTCGCGGGATTTGGTAAAGCTGGTGCGCGTCGCGTGTCCAAACGCCTGCGCCTAAGCCGTAGAGAGTGTCGTTGGCGATGGCGATTGCGTCGGCTTCGTCTTTGAAAGTCGTTACGGAGGCGACCGGACCGAAGATTTCTTCCTGAAAAACGCGCATTTTGTTATGTCCTTTGATTAAAGTCGGCTCGACGTAGTAGCCTTCTTCGATGCCGTCGTGATTTTTATGCGCCGCGCCGCCGCACAAAACTTCCGCGCCTTCATCGCGTCCGATTTGGATGTAATTCAGGATTTTTTCAAATTGATCTTTGCTCGCCTGTGCGCCGATCATCGTTTCCGGGTCGAGCGGATGACCGAGTTTGATTGCCTTTGTGCGTTCGATGACGCGCTCAATAAATTTGTCGGCGATTGATTCCTGCACCAAAATCCGCGACGGACAAGTGCAGACTTCGCCTTGATTTAACGCGAAAAGTGCCGCGCCTTCGAGACATTTATCGAAAAATTCGTCGTCCGCGTCCATCACGCTTTCAAAAAATACGTTCGGCGATTTGCCGCCTAATTCGAGCGTCACGGGAATCAGATTTTGCGACGCATACTGCATAATCAAACGTCCGGTCGTCGTCTCACCCGTAAACGCGACTTTTGCCACGCGCTCGCTTGTCGCCAACGGTTTGCCCGCTTCGGGACCGAAACCGTTGACGATATTCAAAACTCCCGGCGGCAAAATTCCTTGAATCAACTCCATCAAAACCATAATCGAAGCCGGAGTCTGTTCCGCCGGTTTGACGATGGTGCAATTGCCCGCCGCCAACGCCGGAGCCATTTTCCAAGTCGCCATCAAAATCGGAAAATTCCACGGGATAATCTGCGCGACCACGCCCAAAGGTTCGTGAATGTTGATCGAAACCGTGTTCGCGTCAAGCTCGGTCGCCTCGCCCGTTTCGGCACGAATTACGCCCGCAAAATATCGAAAATGGTCAATCGCCAGCGGCAAATCCGCTGCCATCGTTTCCCGAATCGGCTTGCCGTTGTCCCACGTTTCGGCACGCGCCAGCAGTTCGAGATTCGCTTCCATCACGTCGGCGATCTTCCAAAGCATATTGCTGCGCGTCGTCGGCGAAGAATTATTCCACTCCGGCGCGGCTTTATGCGCCGCGTCTAATGCAAGTTCAATATCTTCAGCAGTCGAACGTGCGACTTTCGTAAAAACCTTGCCGTCCACGGGCGAGATCACGTCGAAATATTCGCCGCCGCTCGGCGCGACAAATTCGCCGCCGATGAAATTGTCGTATTGTTCCTTGAATTTGGGAATGTCATAAGATTTTGCGCTTTGTGCCATAGTTTTTCTCCTTAATAGTTATTTGAAAAATTGTCCAATAATCAGAGATGTCGAACAATTTGCTTTGTTTTAGATGAGATACATTTTAGCACTTTCGAGATAGGAAACAAAAAAATATGTTGATTATGAGATTTAAGTCATAACTATACTTCTGAATAGCAGCCAATTGATAGCTTGTTTTTAAGCATAACTTTAATAACCATTTTTAATTTTAGTTACTTTAAGATAGAGTAATTATGTTAAAGTAACTTGTTAGATATTTATTTAGTTAAACCTTGTTTGCAAATAAAGCAATAGATTTGTAATATATTTTGTGATAGGCATCAAATAATAATTTATTTGTTTATCGATGCAGGCAACTGTTGAAACTGATTTAATCATCATAAACAGTTATATTTCATTCTATAAATAAAATTCTATGAAAATAATTCCCCCTAAAAAATTAGACGATAGAGTTGTTTCCAAATATTCCGTCAATTTTTCTCAAAACGAAAAAGAAGTTGTTGAAAGAAAATTTGAACAAATCAGACTTTTAGCTGATAAATTCAACGGTATAAAATCGGAAAAATCATTTTTAGAGATACCTAAAAAGAGAGGTTATAAAATGGCGGCGGCTATTTTTGCGGTGTTTGTGCTGCAATTTGTTTGGCAGTTTTCATTTATTCAAAGTGAAAAGCTGTTGAATGTAGAAAAGACACTGACCGGCATTCAACTTGAAGAATTACCGTCAAATATCATAACCGAAGAAAAATCCGTTGCAACTGAAACAGTTTATGTAGAAAAAAACGCGGAAAAAGTTAGTCCGGTTAAAAATGTGATACCGATTGTTTATCGGCAACCGGAAAACAAGTCAATCAAGCCGGAAAATAAACCGATACAAGTCGAAATCAAGAAAAAAACATTACGCGAACCCAAAGATGAATCACGTCTTCGGCGGGCTGAACAGCTATTAACCGGATTTTGAGGAACGGGAAATTTTGTCTGAAATCGAAAAGCAATGAACAAATTAAAACTTGGAATCAAAGAGTGTAAAAGCATTATCAAAATCACGACGACTTGTTTTTTAATTTTAATAAGCGGGATAAATTTGTTTGCTCAATTTAGAGGCGCACCGGTTAAAAAAGACCGATTGATCAGCGTTCTTCGTTCAAAGCAACTGCAAACCCGTGATATTGTTGCAGTTATCAACACTAATGGGGTGGATTTCAGTTTGACACCGGATGTCAGAAAAGCACTCGTTGCTGCCGGAGCACGTCCTGAAATAATCAGGGCAGTTGAAAACAATCGGCGGACTCAACCGAATGAAGGCTCCATTTTTGCCAGTAATGATTTCAAAAAAACAATTATCGAAATCGATCCGCCCGTGATTGACTATGACGCATTGCTCGAACAAGCCATCCATACTTACAAAGATCAGAATAATCCGAAAAATGCCGTGCGTTATTTGGAAACTGCAATTAAAATGAAGCCGAAAGCGTCACAGGCGTATCAAATTATGGGTTTTGTCGAACTTTATGGTTTAAACAATCCCGGTGAAGCGCAAAAATTTATGCGCGAATCGATAAGTAACGGCGGAAGCGCGGTTTTTCGCGTCTATCACGACCACAAAGGCAGTTCTATGGCGCATCGCTGCACCGGTTCGCTTTATGTTTCGCCCGAAAAAATCCGCTTTGAATCCGACAACAATATTCACACTTTTGAAGCCTTGACCGCCAATGTCGAAAAAATTAAAGTTGACCGCGCAACATCAGAAGTTTGGAAAAATTATCCGATTTTCAAAGTTTTTCTTAAATTGGGGAAGGGAAAAAACAGTTTTAGATTCGCACCTGTCAGCGGAAAAGAAGACGAGACAAATATGGTCGCGCAATTTGTTCAGGAATCAAAAATTCAAACTGAATCTTCGAGTGTGGCGATAAATTCATTAAAAAAACATTAGTTTGCGCTATCAAAATGAATTATTTTGATTTGAGGGCAAATCAGGCACGACTCAAGCGATTCATTTATCGTTAAGCGGTTCGTGTGCAATTTTTACAGAAAAGCCCAATTACAAATTTGAATTAGAAAGTTCAAAAACGAAAGTTTGTTTGCTACTCTTGATTAAAACTATTGGCTTGGAGCAACAACTTGTCGGAAAAAATCTATCGTGATTCGGTTCATAATATAATTCGGCTAAAAACGGACAGCGACGAAGGCAGATTGCTCGTGCGCTTGATTGACACGGCGGAATTTCAGCGGCTGCGGCGCATCAAACAACTCGGACTCGCGCTGTTTGCATATCAGGCAGCGGAACATTCGCGCTTTACGCATTCGCTTGGCGCACTTCACCTTGCCACGCGGACACTCGATAAACTCGGAACCAAATACGCCATCTCGACGGAAGAACAAACCGCCGTGCGTGTCGCCGCGCTGCTTCACGACATCGGACACGGCGCGTTTTCGCACGTTATCGAAACAATTCTCGATTTTCATCACGAACAATTTACGATTGAAGCCGTCTTGAGCGATGAAACCGAAGTCGGACGAGTGCTAAAAGATTTTTCGCCGCAGCTTGCCGAAGATGTCGCCGCTATTATTCGCGGAGATTTTCGCCCGATGGCTTTGGCGCAGCTCGTTTCGTCGCAGCTCGACGTTGACCGAATGGATTATCTGCTGCGCGATTCGTTGATGACGGGCGCGAAATACGGCATTTATGATGTCGAATGGATTATCAAATCGCTCGAAATTGACGAGGAAAACGACCGTCTATATGTTTCGGCAAGTGGCATTTACGCCGTCGAAGATTATTTACAGGCGCGTTATTATATGTTCCGGCAGGTTTATTTTCATCGCGTCCTGCGCTCGGCGGAAACTGTTTTGCGCTCGCTTTTGCGACGTGCTTTAACGCTTTTTCAAAACGGGGAAAATGTCTGGTTTGCCGGCGCAACACCTTTTGAAAAAATTCTCAAAGGCGAAAAACTATCTCTTACGGAGCATTTACAATTAGACGATTCGGACGTGATGTTTCACATTAAACAATGGCAGCGTTCCGACGATAAAATTTTAGCGGATTTATCAAAGCGGTTTTTGAATCGAAAACTTTTTAAGATTTTTGACCTCGATATGCCCGAAACTGAACGGCAGGCATTTTTAGACAAAGCGCAAAAGATCGTCGAAAATGCGGGTTTCGATACCGATTATTATTTTGTCGAAGACCGCGCGGGCGATGTGCCGTATTATTTTTACACGAAAACAACAACCGAACCGAAAAATCTGATTTACGTCGAGGAAGGTTTTTCGCGTCCTGTAATTCGTGAAATTTCGGAAGTCAGCGCGGCGGTGCGCGGTCTGCAAAAAGGTTATCAAATCCACCGCGTCTGTTTTCCGCCCGAACTGAAAAAAGAAATCGCCAAACTTTATCACCGGAAGCAGGAAAATTTACAGGGACAAGCAGGATGAATCGTGTAAAAATATCAAAAAAAATTTGTTTATCTGTGTTTATTTGTGGACTGATTTTGTCCTTCGCCGATATTTCACTCGCTCAACAAAAAATCGCCGTTCTAGTTCCTGAGAAAACCATTCAGAGCCAAATTTTCATAGAAAAACTCGAAAATTCTCTTTCAAACAACTTTAAAGTTTTAGACGATTCTCTGAGTGAAGCCGCTTTTCGTTCCGCGAAGTATGAAAAACCTTTTAATCTGTCGCTTGAAGAATCAAAAAATATCGGCGCGGCAATCGGCTGCGACTATTTTCTGCTGATTAAAACTGCAAGTCAGCGACGTTATTCGCTGGAAAAAAAAGACTATTACGAATCCTACGCGGTCGTTTATGGTGTCAGTTCGCGCACCGGGCGACTCGTTTTTTGGAAACTTAGCAACAGTGAAGCGGAAACCGCTGAAAAAGCCGAAAATAAATTGTTTGCCTTAACCAATGATGTGTCAGCGGAGATTTTCGATAAACTAAAAATCGTAACGAAAGATGAATTGAATGAAAAAGCCGCGCAAAAATTGGAACAACTGCCCGCCGAAGATTCACCTGAAGCAAAAGGTTTTCGTCCGCCGCTGCCGTATAAACGCATAAAACCTCCATACACGCGTCTTGCCGACTCTTACAGCGTCGAAGCGACAGTTGATATTGAAATTGACGTGGATGAAAACGGTAAAATTCTGCGAACTCAAATTACACGCTGGGCTGGTTTCGGACTGAACGAATCGGTTGATAAAACCATTAAGCAAATGAATTGGAAACCGGCTGACCGTAACGGAAAAACTCTCCCGATGCGCGTTTTACTGCGCTATAATTTCAGGAAAATCGAGAAAGACGAAGAGCAATAATAAAGACAAAAGTAAAAAGTTAGAATAAGGCTTTCCTATAAAAATTTACCGTCAAAAACTGATGGTTTTTTAAATTGCCTCCAACATAAGTTGGAGGCAATTTATTTTTATAGGAAAGCCCTGAAAGTTAGAAAGACGTTGCTCAAATTGCGGTCTTCAACCTTTTGCTTTTTATTCGGACTGATAATTTAATTATTCGGAAACATCGCCGTTAGCAATGGCGACCGGAGTTGGCGACGGCTGCGGTTCGCCGTAAATAAAGTCATCCATTGCGACAACATCCGCGCCGTTGACCACACCGTTAAAATGTCCGGGAGCGACACCTATATTGCCGCTCGTGATTTGGCATTGCGAAATGCGTTCACCGGCATTGAATGAAACGCCGATAAAGGAAAGACCGTTCGGAGCGGCTGTCGGTGCAAAAACGCCGCCGCCAAGTAAACCACCGGCGGCATCGTAACAAATAAAACGGGCGTTGCCGGTCGCGTTTATATCCGTGAACACGACCCCGAAACCGCTGACGTTTGCCGGCGTTGTCGTTCCCGCTGCAAAGAAATTAATGGTCAAAATATTGCACGCATTGGGAAATACGGGAATAACCGTAAAAAGTCTCTGCGCGGAAAATGTCGTGAAAGAAGTGGTATAACTCGGATCGATGTCGCCAAAACGCACCGGAACGCCGCTTGCCGCCGTCGAACTGACGCGAAATTGTCCGGTCGAACAAGGCGATGTAAAAACCGCACCGCGCGGCGAATTTACATTAAAAAAGTTGGGCGGCAGATTATTCGGGGCTGAAAAGCCATCCGGCACGCCGTCCCAATTTATCTCGCGTCTGCCGGTCGGAAAAGTCATCGCCACGTTCGGATTTAATGGTCCGAGATCATTGCGAAATTGGTCAACGGTCGCTTGAATCGCTGCCGCATTTGCGCCCGAAGCGGTTCTTACAACCGGTGCGGCAAAATTATTGACGATTGCGCCGACCAAAATCAACATCACCGCCAAATTAAATTTTACGAATACATTTTTTAAGTTTTTCATTTTTTAGCTCCTTTAATTTATGATTTTGAAGTGAAACCTCACTCCATAGATTGCTTATTTTTTTCGTCGTGAATAATCGAATTAAGACAGACAAAAACGTAGTCTTTCGATTGGTAAAAATGCAGGTTCTCACGTTTAACTATCAAACCCTGTGTCTGCATAATTTTTGCCAATTCGACGGCTTCCGCCTGATTGACAAATTCGGTTTCCGCCTGACAAAATTCACACCACAAACTTATTTTATGATTATGTGTGGTCGTGATTTTCACGCGGTCAACTTCGATAATTACAGTTCGCTTTAGCCGCATTGCTTTTTTTGTTTATTGAATTATTTGCTGCACTAATTCGCCGACTTTTATTGTTTCGGATAAATTGATTCGGTGATTTTGCAAAGAATTTCGGCAAATCAGCACTTCATCTTTTAAATTGTGAATCAGATGAAACTCGCCGTTTTCGGCGCGTCGGAAGAAATCATAGAGCGTTATTCGACAAAATTCGGCGGCTTGCGGAAATGTCAACGGCTCGATAATAGATTCACACTTAAAACACCACGCTCTTTTACGAATGCGTTTAAGCTCGTTTCGTCGTCGGCTGATCTCAATTACTATTTCTCTGGTTTTGCGGCTGTTTTCCATAATTCTTTGGCTAATTGTAATTTTTGCGTTAAAATGCCGATAAACTCTCCGCATTTTTCGCGTGTTTCATTTATACTTGGTGGCAACCAGTAAAATCTTTAGAAAATCTTGAAAGTTTTCTGAAAGTTTTGTGAAAGAGAATTAATAATGACCACAAGCAAAATTTATCGGTTTGGAAAATTCAGCCTCGATGCTGCCGAACGCTTGTTGTGTTCAGGCAACGACACAGTTGCGCTGACACCGAAAGCCTTTGATACGCTGGTTTTCCTTGTCGAAAATGGCGGGCATGTTTTGTCGAAGGAAGAAATAATGGAAACGGTTTGGGCGGATAGTTTTGTTGAGGAAAACAATCTCGCGCAAAACATCTCGATTTTGCGAAAAACTCTCGGCGGCGCAAAATTTATCGAAACAGTTTCTAAACGCGGTTATCGCTTCGTTGCTCCCGTTGAAATTGACGAAACCAACCAAACTGATTCGATAACGATTGAGCGCACACGCTCGAAAATCGTTATCGAAGAAGAAATTGAAACCGACGATTTTCCAACACAAAAATCTTTAGCGCAATCCGAAACTTTATCGCTTCCTGTTCACAAACCTGAGACTCATTATGTGAACAACGGCGATGTCAATATCGCGTATCAAGTCGTTGGCAACGGTGATTTGGATATTGTTTTCGTGATGGGTTGGGTTTCGCATCTCGAATATTTTTGGAAAGAACCGCATTTCGCGGCGTTTCTCGACCGTCTCGCGTCATTTTCGCGGCTCATTCTTTTTGACAAGCGCGGCACGGGTTTGTCAGACCGCGTTCCGATCAAGGATTTACCGACGCTCGAACAAAGAATGGAAGACGTTCACGCCGTAATGGATGCGGTCGGTTCGGAACGCGCCGTTTTGATCGGCGTTTCCGAAGGCGGTCCGATGTGTTCGCTCTTTTCAGCGACGTATCCTGAACGCACAACTGCGTTGGTTATGATTGGAACTTACGCTAAAAGAATTTGGGAAAAAGATTATCCGTGGGGCGTGTCGCTTGATGACCGCGAAGCATTTTTTGAATTGATGCAGCGCGATTGGGGCAAACCCGTCGGCATCGAAGAACGTGCGCCTTCGCTGGCAAATGATGAAAATTTTCGCAATTGGTGGGCGACTTACTTAAGAATGGGCGCGAGTCCGGGCGCGGCGGTGGCTTTGACAAAAATGAATGCCGAAATTGATGTGCGTCAGGTTTTACCGACGATTCGTGTGCCGACACTCGTCATTCATCGAAGCGGCGATATGTGTCTGAAAGTCGAAGAAGGTCGCTTTGTCGCGTCAAGCATTGCAGGCTGTAAATATGTCGAACTCGGCGGCATTGACCATTTGCCGTTTGTCGGTAATCAAACCGAGATTCTCGATGAGATCGAAGAATTTTTAACGGGCGTTCGGCATTCGGACGAATACGACCGCGTTTTAGCAACCGTAATGCACATAAAAATCATTGATCCGCGCATCGAAGCCGAAGAACGCGGCTCAAGCGGTTGGCAAGATTTGCTGAAAAATTCAAAAGTTTATGTCCAAAGGCAGCTCGAACTTTTCAAAGGACGCGAGATTTCCTACGATGAAAACGGCATATTTGCAACCTTCGACGGACCGGCGCGGGCAATCCGCTGCGCGTGTGCGATAACCGATTCGGCACGGCGTTTAGGTGTCCGCGTCAAAACCGGCTTGCACACCGGCGAATGCGATGTTATCGGCGACAAACTCGGCGGTGTCGCCGTCGAGTTAGCACAACAAATCGCCGAAGAAGCAAACTTAGGCGAAATTCTAGCTTCGCGCACCGTAAAAGATTTAGTTGCGGGTTCGGGCATTTACTTTCAAGAACACGGTGTTAAATCTTTTCCCGACATCCAAGGCGAATGGCGTTTGTTTAGCGTAAAGCGGTAATTTGTCTTTTCACTAACGACAGAGAATTGCAAAGAAGCATTCGGGATATTGTGACGACGATTATTTAGAAAATTGTTGTCACGAAATAAATAAAGATATATTCTAGTTTTGTTATGAACACGGTTAAAGCATACGAAGAAGTTGTTGATTTTATCGCCGCCGGAACGACTCCGCAGAATGTGATTGATTTTCGTCCGTCGGAAGCATCGCAGGCGCGAGTCGAAGATTTGTTGGAGCGCGAAAAAGATGGTGAATTGTCGTCCGCCGAAAAAAGCGAACTCGATCATTATCTGCAAATCGAACATCTGATGCGTCTGGCAAAGGCACGCGCCCGCGATTTTCTGCCGAATGAGTAAAATCAATCCCGAAACTCGCCAAATTGTTGCCGTTCGCGCTCATCACGTTTGCGAATATTGTTTGATCGCGGAAGAAGACGCTTTTTTCAAATTTCAAATCGAACATATCATCAGCCGCAAACACGGTGGTTCGTCGGAACTCGAAAATCTCGCGCTTTCCTGTGTTTTCTGCAACCGCTACAAAGGCAGCGACATTGCTTCTTTGAATCCTGAAACAAACGAATTGGTTCAATTTTATAATCCGCGCACGATGCGCTGGCGCGAACATTTTTATCTAAACGAAGTTATCATCGAACCGCTCACCGAAATCGGCGAGGCAACGATCCGAATTTTACAAATGAATCACGACGAACAAATTCTTGAACGCCAAGTTTTACAACGTCGCGGACGTTACCCGAATCAAAATGCTTTGCTGCTTATTACAGAGCATTAAATTTCTTTACAGTTCACCGATAGAAAATTGCAAAAGGCATTCGGGAGATTGTGCCGACGATTATTTAGTGAATTATGAAAGATACCGACACTAAAAAAATTTTAGAACATTTGAAAAAAAATCTTAAATCATTTGTCCCAACGAAACCTTTTATTTACGCTATCGGCGTTACTAATGCGTTGGAGTTTCCATTAATTTCGACAGAAGTTAGAATAAAACCTAATGACATCATATACATCGGTATAACTAAGAAAAATCAAACATCAAGAATTGGAAATACACATTTTGAAAGTGGCAAAACTGAAAGCTCTACTCTTCGCAGGTCTTTAGGAGCTATTTTAAGAGAAGAATTGAAACTCAAACTAACTCCGCACACAAACTACAAATTCACGCCTGAATGTGAAATAAAACTTACGAAATGGATGATAGATAATTTATCAGTATCATATTGGGAATTGGATGACTCGAAATCAGATTTGGGGGCAACGGAAAGGAAAATAATTGAGCAAGAATGTCCAATTCTAAATCTTCAAAACAATTTAAATAATCTTTGGAAAAAAAAGATTGAAGAGTTAAGAAATGATTGTCGAGATTCAGCAAAATGAAACAAAAATCTTTGTAAATAAATTCTAAGCACACGACAGTAAAAAGGAGTTTGCTAAAATTGAGTTGTGAAACAGCAACCAAAACAAACTCCTGATGACGCTTTTCGAGAAGCGTTACAAGCAAATATACAAGGAACAAGACACGCCATCAAGTTTATTGCCCG
>JANMAA010000105.1:0-6279 GCA_031359215.1 Acidobacteriota bacterium
GATTTGTTTCCGCTCCCGAAACACGAAAATTTAACGGATTTGTAAAATAAATCCAAAATTGTTTTAGGAGCGGTGACGCGAAAGTTCTCGAAAGAGACTTAAAAGTCGCCGCTCCTTTTTGTTTTTTACGATATTTGACAATTGAATAACCGAAAAAAGTTCGGGAATTACGTTTTCTGTGCGCGAAGATGCGGCGGAGAACGAGATTGCTCGGACAAAACGAAAAAAGGCAGAGAGTTTGGAAAGATTTCCTTCTTCGATATAAACTTTGGCGAGTTCCAAAGAAGAAAATCTTGTTGACTTTTTCAGGGCATAATTGCGCCCGAAGTCTGTCTAAAATCTCTGCCTTTTTCATTTTACACACAATTTTTATAATTTTCACTTTTAATTTATTTTCCAGCAAATTTAATCATCGGTCGCCGTTGGTTAAGGCAAGCAGTCTGTAAAACTGTGGCTCGTTTGCAGCTTTGAAAGTTCAAATCTTTCCCGATGCACCAGTTCGATTCGGGATTTGTGATTGCGGATTTCTTTTAATCCCAAATCCGAATTCCCAAATCCCAAATCAAAATGTGAGCGAAACTCAAATGGCTGAGTAGCGGTCTTCCAAACCGAATGCTGCGGGTTCAAATCCCGTCGCTCACTCCAATATTTGATTTCAGATTCCGAATTGAATTTGGAATCTGAAATCTGAAATCTGGAATTTTCAAAGGCGCGTAGTTTCAATCGGCAAAACGCCGGTCTCCAAAACCGAAATTTTCAGTTCAAATCTGAACGCGCCTGCCAAATTTCCCCCTGTCGCGCAAAGAAAAACGTGATTTCTTATAACCTCACTTCTCACAATTTTTAACTTTTCGCAGATGGTTCTGACAAGATGCGGAAGGCAAGCCAAATCAGTGTGGCAACAGTCCTGAAAACTGTCGCGCAGCAACGCGCATAGAGGTTCGAGTCCTCTGCTTTCCGCCAATAATTCGGGGGGTGTAGCTCAACGGATTCAGAGCAGTTCGTTTCTACCGAACAGGTCGGAGGTTCAAATCCTCTCACCCTCTCCATTTTTTAAGGCTTCGTAGCTCAACGGAATTAGAGCGCAAGAATACGAATCTTGAGGTTGCGGGTTCAAATCCTGCCGAAGCCGCCAAATTATTTCGGGGTCGTCTAATGGCAGGACGGCTGACTTTGAATCAGTAAATAAAGGTTCGAATCCTTTCCCCGAAGCCAATTTTATTTTTTCTGGGCGTTCCGCAGATGGATATTCGGGCATATTTTGGAAATATGTGTTCGCAAGTTCGAATCTTGCCGCCTAGACCAATTTTTATTTCAGATTTCAAATTGAATTTCGGAATCTGGAATTTATGAACCGACGTAGCCAAACGGCAAAGGCAGCAGTTTTAGAAACTGTCATTTGCGAGTTCGACTCTCGCCGTCGGTATTTTATATTTTTTTCACGTCGAAGTGGCGAAAGGCAGACGCGCAAAGTTTATTTGATGCTGAAAACTTTGTGAGAACGTGACTTGTGCGGGTGAAAATCCCGTCTTCGACAACCAATAATTAATTCGGGTTGGTGATGTAATTTGACAGCATAGAAGTCTTGCAAACTTCTTGTGAGGGTTTGAATCCCTTCCGATCCACCAGTTAGATTTTGGATTTAGATTGCCGATTTCGGATTAATGAGTTTAGCAATCGCAAATCCAAAATCTAAAATCCAAAATTCGTGTGCGCGTGTAGCCCAATTCGGCAAGAGGCGGCTGACTTAAAATCAGCAGGTTGAAAGTTCGAATCTTTCCACGCGCAATTTCGGGGACGAATGCAAAGCGTCGCGCAGTCAGGTTTTCAGTCTGATTCTAGCGAGTTCGAGTCTCGCCGTCCCTACCAAATTTAGTTTGCGAGTATAGCCAAGCGGTTTAAGGCGTTGGTCTGCAAAACCAATCATCGTCGGTTCAAATCCGTCTGCTCGCTCCAACACTTTTAATGCGGAAACGTGATGAAACGGTAGCCATAGCGGTTTGCTAAACCGTCGAGTGAAAACTTTTGCAGGTTCAAGTCCTGCCGTTTCCGCCAATTTTTTTTGCTCTGAGTCCCGCCTTCAGGCGGCTTTTTCGTCGTCTAAAGACGGGACTCGGAACATAAAACATCGGGCAAATGCCGGAATGATTACATCAACTTTTAATTGAAACCGTATCATTTTATTTTTTGTCGCCCAAATTTTCCCGTGGATTGTAGCTTAACCGGCAAAGCGTCGCACTGTGAATGCGAAGAATGTGAGTTCGAGTCTCATCAATCCACCCAGTTCAATTTTGGACTGCCGATTTTGGATTTTGGATTGTTCGTTAACAACGATTGATTTATAAATTCAAAATCGGCAATCCAAAATCCAAACGGGATTGAAGCACAAAGGCTGTGCGTCCGATTGTCTATCGGAAAGGTGCGGGTTCGATTCCCGTCAGTCCCGCCAGATATTTTACGGTTGGATGGCTTAGATAGATGAGCATCGGTCTGAAGAGCCGAACAGGTTGGCGCGATACCAACTCCAACCACCAATTTAAATTTATGAAAAACACAATTTGGAAATACGAATACGGTTGACGCTTTGGCTTCAAATTCAATTTAACTTTTGCTGTTTGTTTGACGCAAAATATAATAATTTCGGAGGTTTGAGAAAATGGTTAAGACACAAACGCTTTACGACGATTCGCGGTTTTATGATCTGGTTCACGGTGATTTTGCCGCGCCGGAAGTGCTGGCTTTTTACGAAGATAAAATCGAGCGTTACGGTTCGCCGATTTTGGAAATCGCCTGCGGCAGCGGCGCGTATCTCGTTCCGTTTGCCGAAAAAAATATCGAAGCCGTCGGTGTTGATATTTCGCCCGAAATGCTCAAAAGAGCCAAAGAAAAAGCGTCGGCGCGAAATGTTTCGCTCGACCTTAAAACCGGCGATATGCGGGATTTTGAATTGAATCGCAAATTCCCTTTGATTTTACTGCTCGGCAATTCATTACAGCATTTGGAAACGCGCGAAGATGTCGAAAAATGTTTCGCTTCGGTCAAAAAACATCTCACTCCAAATGGTCGTTTTATCGTCGAAGTTTTTAATCCTTCGCTGCAAATTCTCAACCGTTCGCCGGATGAAAAGGTTCTCGATTCGGAATAAGAAACGCCCGAAGGAAAGTTTGTTTTGACGGGAAATGTTGATTATGACGCGGCGACGCAGATCAATCGAATCGAATGGAATTATCGAAATACGCTGACCGAAAAAGTCAAGCAATTCAAATTTACGATGCGCCAATTTTTCCCGCAGGAACTTGACGCTTTATTTTTCTACAACGGTTTTCACATCGAACAAAAATTCGGCGACCGCGACGGCTCACCTTTTCAAAGCGATTCGCCGCGCCAAATCGTGATCGCTAAACTCGCCTAATTAAAATTTGGGCAAACTTTGGCAATCACTTTTAGAGTTCGCGCATAAGCCGTGTGATTTCCGCCAGCGAAGCGCGGCAGGACAAACTGAAGTTTGAACTCTGAACGTGATTGCCCGACTTTTTCGTTTCAAATAATCTCTCGCAATTTTAGCCGATTAGCTCAGCGGCAGAGCGTCTGCGCGACAGGCAGAAAGTCAAAGGTTCAAATCCTTTATCGGCGACCATTTTTTCGGCGGTGTAGCTTAAATGGATTAAAGCGTCGGTCTCATAAACCGAAGATCAAAGGTTCAAATCCTTTCACCGCAACCAATTTTCAATCTCGGCGATGTAGCTTAACCGGAATCAGAGCGTCTATCTTGTAAACAGAACGATGCGAGTTCAAATCTCGCCTTCGCCTCCAAACATCTTTTATAACGCGGGAATGGAGCAAAGTCGGCTCGGCGGGTTCATATTCCGCAAATCGGACAGGTTAAATTCCTGCTCCCGCAACCAAATTTTTCACGGAACATAGCTTAAACGGCTAAAGCATTCGGTTGATAACCGGAAGAGTAAAGGTTCGATTCCTTTTGTTCCGACCAAC
Organism: Acidobacteriota bacterium; assembly: GCA_031359215.1. GTDB lineage: Bacteria > Acidobacteriota > Blastocatellia > Pyrinomonadales > Pyrinomonadaceae. The sequence goes on from JANMAA010000105.1 coordinate 3,994, forward strand.
TTCAAATTGGGGCATAGTTTAATGGTAAAACAGTCGTCTTATAAGCGATATTAGCGGCAGATTACCGCAAGATTACAGGTTCGACTCCTGTTGCCCCAAAATTTTATTTTCTGAGATTTTACGGTTTTCGTGAGTTTTGTTGATGAGATTTCTTCGCGGCTATGCCGCCCGATGTGCGAAAAGGCTGTGCCTTTTCGGTGAGTTATCCTAAGGTTTTGAGGCTGCGCCGCGCCCTAAAAGATGAGGCGCAGCCTCAAAGAATCTTGAAAATGTTGACGGCGAGGCAGAGCCGTCGCCGCACATCGGGCGGCACAGCCGCGAAAGAACAATCATCTCGAAAAGATTTCTTAAAAGCTCAAAAATATCTACAATCTTACCCAATACAAACGCGGTCGAGCGATTTGCGAGGACGAAAGAATGCGGAAAATTCCTGTCCTTTTGTTCGCAACGAACACGATTGTCTTTCGTCCGAAGATGCGAATCTTTCGCCGCGTTTGCCCTTCCGATTTTGGATTTTAGATTTTGGATTTTGGATTGATTCGTAAATAAAGTTTTCGATGGCAGATAGCTTAATCGGTAGAGCGCGTGATTGTTAATCACGTCGGTTTCGGTTCGAGTCCGAATCTGTCAGCCAATTCGATTTTAGATTCTCGATTTTGGATTATTAAATAATCTGGAATCCAAAATCTAAAATCCCCAATCGCCCTCGGTCGGTAGCTAAGTCTGGTTTAAGGCAGCGGACTTTTAATCCGTTAATCGTGAGTTCAAATCTCACCCGACCGACCAATTTACAGTTAGCAATCAGCGGTTAAAAATCTCCTGATTTTTGAACTGTTAAATATTTTTTCTCTTGATGTCTTTTTCGACCTAAAACTTGCACTGTGAGGTGAATTCAAAGATTGTTTTGTTTTCGGCAATCAATCTTTGAGTTCATCATTTCAACAATTAACAATTTCAAAATTTACCGATGAAGTGCAAGTAACCTTCATCACAGGAGGGAAAAAGTATGCTTTTTGACCGTTGTGATTTATCAGTTTTTTTACGCCGGACAGGAATGTTCGGCAATTTGTTATCGCTTGCATTTTTGGCGTTAATTTTATCGGCAGCCGCGTCGGTTTCGACGGCGCAGGTGGTTGACCAGCACGGCAAGGAATGGCTGCAACTGGCGGGCACCAGAGGCGTGACGTGGAATCAAGTCGCGCAAAGCTGCCCGCAAGACGGCGTGACGGCTTGCGGCGGCGCGTATAGCGGCTGGGTTTGGGCGACGGACGCGCAGGTTTTAGAACTTATGAGTTATTACGAACCGGCGATGGCGACGAATCGCGGAGTCAGCGGAATGCAGTATTTCTTCACGGCGCAGACGTTTTTATCGGCATTTCAGCCGACGTTTTCGTTTTGCGGAACTTATCAATGCGGAGCCTACGGCGCGGGTTGGACGGCGACGAAAGATGCGGGCGGCTCGCCGATTTTCGGCGCGGTCAGTTGGGGAAATACGAATGTTTCGATTGACGGCAGTTTCGGTGTCGGACCGACCGCCAATCCCGATGAGTCGGACACTTTTCGCGGCGCGTGGCTGTGGCGTGCGACCGGACCGGGCGTTATCGCTTATGACGATGCGGGTTTTGTCGCATCGCCGAATGGCGGAACAGCGAACGTCAATGTTCTCGCCAACGACTGGATCGCAAATGTTCGCGCGACGACGGCGAATGTTTTTATGACGCAGGTTTCTTCGACCAATTCGGGTATTTCGCTCAATTCGTTTAATGGTTCGGTTAATGTTGCGGGCGCGACACCGGCGGGAGTTTACACGCTCGTTTATCGAATCTGCGACAGCACGAATGCGGCAAATTGCGACGACGGAAATGTCACGGTGACGGTGCGCCCGTTCGTCGTTGATGCGGTTAATGACGCGGGTTTCGCATCGCCTTCGACGGGCGGAACGGCGGTGGCGAATGTTTTGGCGAACGACCGATTGAGTGTGACGACACAGGCGACGACGGCAAATGTCAGTTTATCGCTCGTTTCGACGAGCAATTCGGGCGTGTCGCTCAATACGGCAAATGGCGCGGTCAATGTCGCGGCGGGAACGGCTTTCGGTTCATACACGCTCGTTTATCAAATCTGCGACCGCACGAATGCGGCAAATTGCGACACGGCGACCGTTGCGGTGACGGTGCGAAATTACGTTGTTGACGCGGTGGACGATTATGTTCGCGGAGCATCGAAAACGGCAAACGCTTCGATTTTGAATGTGCTGGCAAACGACACTTTCAACGGCGCGGGCGC
>JANMAA010000158.1:0-9776 GCA_031359215.1 Acidobacteriota bacterium
CATTTGTAAGCCAATCAAATATCAGTCGGGATTGATAGTTTTCAAACCCGAATAAGTTTGAACTGAAATTTTTTTGCCCCCCAACTTATGAAAAATATAATTCTGTTGTTTCCAATGTGGGAGCAATTAACCCGTTGTATCTGAAATTACCAATTATTTTCAGATTCATCACTATCAATCCTAAAAAAAATTACGGAGCAAAAAAAATGAAAGAAAAAGAATTAAATGTTGAAAATGAAACAGTTCAAGAAGATAGTTTGAACAATAGCAGCCGTCGCGGGTTTCTCGGTCATTTAACCAAAGCCGGAATCGCTGCCGCAGCCATTGGCGCAATCGGCGCGAAACCGTTTCTCGGCGGAAAAGATTCGGTTGCTGAGGCAGCAGTCGCGGACTATAGTTCGCCTCTTCGTGCTAATGCCTGTTACCAATATCGCATCAAAACTGCTCAAGCCGAGAAGATTAATGTCGGCGTTCAGTCGGACAATGGCGACAAAGCGAGATATAGCGATTTTAGCGGACTCTACAGCAAAGGTCTGTTACACAGTAGCCTTGGCATACCGAATTCTGCGGCTGAATTAAGTTTGATACATGCGTTTGAAACCGGCGATCCGGCAGACTTCGCTAACATCCTTGTCGGGACTCCCGGCGGCGGCGGCAACTCAAAGCTGAATGGACCACAAGTCGCACTTGCCTTTGATTTAGAAGGTCTCGATTCTCATGCAACAATCATTCCGCCATCACCGACCACCCGCAGCGCACAGACCGCAGCCGAAGAGGTTGAACACTACTGGGGTTCTCTGTGCGCTGATGTTCCGTTCGCAGATTACGGGACAAATGCAATTGTTGGGCAGGCTGTCGCCGATATGAACAGTATGTCATTTCTCCAAAGCCCTGCGAATAATCAATTCCCGTATCCGGTTACGCCGCAAAATCTGTTTCGAGGAAGAATTGCTACTAACGACGGTAATATTATGGGACCGTATGTTTCGCAGTTTATGGTCCAGCCGACGTTCTATGGCGGACAGCCACTTAGTCAGCAATATCGAACATTTTTGCCTGTGAGCGGCGGCGGAAGCGATTATATGACCACGCCCGCCGAGTATCAATTGATTCAAAACGGCGGCGACTCCGGGCGACCAATAGCCTTTGACCCAACATTGAGATACGTTAGAACCGGTCGGGACCTTGCTTCATACACTAGAGTTGATGTGCTTTATCAGGGTTATTTCACCGCTTTTCTCGTTTTGGCGGGGTTAGGTGCAGCACCGAATCCGGGCAGTCCTTATATCGGTTCATTAACCCAAAAGGCTTTTGCGACACTCGGCGGTCCTGATGCGGCGGGAACATTGGCGGAGATGGCGACACGCGCACTCAAAGCCGCCTGGTATCACAAATGGATCAAAGATTTGCGGATGCGACCGGAAGAATACGGAGGTTTGGTTCACGCACGAAAAACAAATGCCGTTCCAATGCCGCAAGCCGCCGCCGAACTGCACCCTGATGTCTTGAATTCAGCGGCACTTGCCCAGACTTTCGCAAATACCGGCAGCTACCTTCTTCCCCAGCCTTTCCCCGAAGGTTCGCCGACGCATCCGTGTTACCCAACGGGGCATGGAACGGTAGGCGGTGCGTGCGCGACGATACTGAAATTCTTCTTTAATGGTGCCCAAAAGATTCGTCCGCTTCTTCAAGCTAATGGTCGGGATGTTGTCCAACCAAGTACGGATGGTCTTTCGCTCAACACATACACAGGCGCGGATAGAAATAATCTGGACATTAACGGAGAACTGAACAAACTGTGCTTCAACATTACATTTGGTCACGGAATCCTAGCCGGTATCCATTTCCGCAGCTCGAGCTATTGGTCAATCCTGTTGGGCGAACAAGTTGCCATCAGCATTCTCCGCGACCGGGCTAAGGGCTACAATGAGCCGTTTAGTATTAACATTACGAAATTCGACGGCACAACGGCAAACATCACCAATATCTAGGGCTTATTCACACCTCGACGATTAAGCGGAGGCGTGAAAAAGGAAAAAGAGAGGCTGTCTGAAAAGACAGTCTTTTTATAGTTTTTGGGTTGAGATTTGGTAAAATAGGAAGATGACCAAGCAAGTGATATTCAAGCGATACGTACAGAATCAGCCGAGTTTGTTGCCGCCGAGTTTGGAAGATTTGGTGGCGGAGAAGTATCCGGTGCACCTCGATATTTTGACATCGCCCAACAGCGCAACGCGGTTGGGTAAATATTTTACTACGGCTAATAAACTTCTGCCGATGGCTTTCCCCGAAGGCAGTCCGACGCATCCGGCTTACGGCGCGGGACACGCGACGGTTGCCGGTGCCTGCACGACGATTTTGAAAGCGTGGTTTGATGAGTCTTTCGTTATTCCGAGTCCGGTTGTAACCGATTCAACGGGACAAATTCTAACCCCGTATGTTGGACCGCCTTTGACAGTCGGCGGCGAACTCAACAAAATCGCGGCAAATGTGGGACTCGGTCGCAACATCGCGGGCGTTCATTGGCGTTCTGATTCAACGCAATCAATTCTGCTCGGCGAAGCCGTCGCCCTTAGTATTTTGCGCGACCAAAGAGCGTCTTACAACGAAGTCTTTAATGGCTTTAGTCTGACAAAATTTGATGGCACGACCGTTACCGTTTAGATTTTATTGAAGTTAAATTGGATGAAGGGATAGATTTTATGTCTATCCCTTCTTTTTATTATTTCTTTGGCAAAAAAAAAATGTTTGTTCGTCCCTTTTGAGTTGGGAAAAAAATAGATTGAAAATGAGCCGTTTGTCAGGAAGAAAAAATAAACCCGGGAATAATTACAATAATCATTCAGCAAAGTTAATCAAAGAATTATCCGGTTAAACTCTAGGGCTTATTCAAAGTAGAAATATTTCTTTGAGTCGCTGAAAGCGACCAACATTATAGCCTAGCGAGAATCGCTAGGGTCGTTAAATTGTCACATCGCTCGCTGAAAGTGAGCAACAATGTTCGCCTTCGGGCGTGTTCGACACTTTCAGCGTCGGAAACTCTTAATTATCAAACCTAGCGATTCTCGCTAGGCTATTATGTTGGTCACCGTTGGCGACTTTGAATAAACCCTAGGTTAAACTCAAGTCTTTCAAAAAATTCTTTACTTTGAAAGATTTATATGCTATAAATTTTTTTGTAATAGACAAAATACGAATTGCCGGCATTGCAAATCGTTTTGTAATCTTGGAAGTTCAATCATTTATTTCACACAATAAAGTTGTCTAGTAATACGTAATTGTTAAATTAAAAAAACTATTTTAATAGATTTATTTCTTACCCTAACGAAATAAATAAAGCAATTATTCTGTTTCCCAAGTGGAGGCATTTAATCGGTTTTAATTAAAAGAGCATAAACTTTTAATTACTACTCTAAAATTCTAAATAAAAAAAACACGGAGCATAAAATGAAAGAAAAAAAAGAAAATGTTGAAAAAGAAACTCCCCAAGAAGAGAGTTTGGATAATAGCAGTCGTCGCGGTTTCATCGGTCATTTGACCAAAGGCGCAATCGCCGCCGCCGCTATTGGTGCAGTTGGTGCAAAACCGTTTATCGGGGATAAATCTTCGGAAGTTGCAGCACAAAGGCTACTTCCATCTACAATGGCAAGAGCGGTAGCCGCCCGCGATTATCGAATAAATACGGCAATTGCTAATTTTAACACTAGATATATCGGTCCGCGTCCTGATAATGGCGACGAAGCGTTATATGCGTCGAGAAGTTATTTTGCCAGTTATACCAAGGGTTTGCCACACCATAGCAATGGTGAAGTTGATCCGCCGGCATATTTAGCTTTACTAGCGGCAGTAAATTCGGGTAATCCGACAGACTGGACCAATCTCCCGCTGGGCGCAAACCCGAGTCGTAAATTTGTCAGTCCGCAAGCAGGATATTCGTTTGATCTGGAAGGAGGCGATGCGTTTAGCTTTGTTCAGCCGCCGGCACCGGCTTTTGCCAGTCTCGAAGAAGCCGCTGAAATTGCCGAAAATTATTGGATGGCGTTGTTGCGGGATGTGCCGTTTAACGATTATGCAACCAACCCGATAGCCATAAATGCCGCCGCTGATTTGACGTTGTTCGGGGCTGACTTCAAAGGACCGAAAGTAGGCGGTGTAGTAACACCAAATACATTGTTTCGGGGAAATACTCCCGGAGATGTTAACGGACAATATTTATCACAATTCTTCATTATAGAAAATATCCTCGGCGCAAACAGAATCGATCAAAGAATACGAACTGTTCTTGCGCCTTCCGGTGGCGGTGCTGATTATATGACCAACTTCAGCAAATATGTCGAGGTTCAAAACGGTGTTCCGCAACCGGCTGACTTATTTGATGGTGTAGAGCGTTATATGAGAAACGGGCGTGATGTCGGTCAATGGGTTCACGTTGATGCTTTGTATCAAGCCTATTTACAGGCGTTATTGATTATTTTAGGATTAGGTGCGCCGGTTGATAACCTTAATCCACTAAAAAGTAATCGTAGTCAAGTCGGTTTTGCTACTTTTGGAGGACCGCACATTTTATCGCTTTTAACCGAAGTTGCTACCAGGGCACTTAAAGCTGTTTGGAATCAAAAATGGCTGGTTCACCGCCGCTTGCGACCGGAAAATTTTGCCGCCAGATGTGACCGCACATCACAAGGTATCATCAATTATCCGGTGCATCCTGAAATTTTGACTTCGTTGAATAGTTCGACACGTTTAGGTAGATATTTTACGACAGCGAATAAACTTCTGCCGATGGCATTCCCTGAAGGTTCACCTTTACATCCGGCTTATGGTGCCGGACACGCGACGGTTGCCGGTGCTTGCTCAACGATTTTGAAAGCCTGGTTTGACGAAAACTTCATTATTCCGGGCGCACATTCCGTTAATAATGACGGGGTTACTTTATCAACATATAGCGGACCGCCTTTAACACTTGGCGGCGAAATCAACAAAATCGCGGCTAATGTGGCATTCGGACGCAACATCGCCGGTGTTCACTGGCGTTCAGATGCCACAGCCTCGCTTAAACTCGGTGAAGATGTTGCCATTAGTGTTTTGCAAGACCAAAAAGCGTCTTACAATGAAGGACCCGGAGCTTTTACATTTACTAAATTTGATGGATCACCAGGGATTATTTAACTTTTAGTTAAAATCAAATATGATGAAGGGATGGATTTTATGTCTATCCCTTTTTTTGTAATATTGTAAGGAGAAAATTTTTTTTACTTGAACGCTTTTAGGTCAAAAATCTTGTATAATTCAAAATATGCAAGTGAAGACGCAAAAAGATGAACTGCAAAACTATTTGACCGATGCCAGCAATATGCCGGGTGGATATGCCGAGAAACTTTTTATTCCCGGAACTGCGGCTGAATTAGCTGAAATTCTCAAAGAAGCAAATGAAAAAAATCTGGCAGTAACCGTTTCCGGCGCGAGAACCGGGACAGTTGGCGGAGCAATTCCGTTCGGCGGTTATATCATTTCACTTGAAAAACTTAGCCGGATAATAGAAATCAATGCGGATTCGGCGGTAGTGGAAAGCGGTGTTTTATTGACGGATTTGCAAAAAGCGGTCGATGCCAAAGGTTTGTTTTATCCGCCTGATCCGACGGAATGGAGTTGTCAGATCGGCGGCACAGTAGCAACAAACGCTTCGGGTGCGAGAAGTTTCAAATACGGTGCAACCAGAAATTATGTCGAGCGGCTTGAGATCGTTTTGTCCGACGGTGATTTGTTAAATTTGAAACGCGGCGAAGTCTTTGCCAAAGATGGTTTTGTTAATTTACAAACCGAAAACGGAAATAAAATAAAGGTAAAAGTTCCAACCTACACACAACCGGACACACGCAAAAATACTTCGGGTTATTTTTCAGCGAATAATTTAGACGCAATAGATTTGCTTATCGGAAGTGAAGGAACTTTAGGCGTGATAACTCAAATTAAACTCAAACTTTTGCCAAAACCAAAAGGATTTTTGAGCGGAATCGTATTTTTCAAAAACGAAACCGATCTGCTGAACTTGGTCAACGAAGCGCGAAAAAATTCGTTTGAAACCAGACAAATCGGGCGATCGGTTACAATCGATGCTACAGTTTTAGAATATTTCGACGGCAATTCCCTAACCTTTATCAAGGAAAAGTTTCCTGAAACGCCGGAAAATATGGCGGGTGCGATTTTCTTTGAACAGGAAACAACTGAAGAAACCGAAGATGTTTTGTTTGAACGATGGAACGAACTTTTAGAAAATAATAACGCTGAAATGGAGAAATCGTGGTTCACGACTAATGCCCGAGACCACGAGAAAATGCGTGATTTTCGCCACGCTTTGCCGGTTGCAGTCAATGAAAAAGTCGTTAAAAACAAACAGCGCAAAATCGGAACCGATATGGCTGTGCCGGATGATAAGTTTGCTTCCTTCTTAAAATTTTATCGACAAAAACTAAACGAAAGCAACATAGATTATGTGATTTTCGGTCATATCGGTGACAATCATCTTCACGCCAATTTATTGCCGAAAAATGATGCCGAAACAATTAAAGCAAAGCATTTATACGGGCGTTTTATCGCGCAAGCCGTGATGCTTGACGGAACGGTGTCGGCTGAACACGGCATCGGAAAACTAAAAAGACATTATCTCGACACGATGTATGGCGAACGATATTTGAATGAAATGGCGGAAATTAAACGCGCCTTTGACCCGAAAGGTATTTTAGGACGCGGCAATATGTTCGATGTAAAGTTGTTAGCAAAGTAGATTGAGAGTTTGTAATCATCTGAAATTTGGTGAAAGATAGACAATTTATGAGAAAACCTGTGATCGCTGGAAATTGGAAGATGTATAAACTGCTCGGTGAAGCGGTTGACACGGCACTTGCGTTGAAACCCTTAGTTGCAAATGCGAATCATTGTGAAGTTGTGATTGCGCCGGTATTTACGGCTTTGAAAACGGTTTGCGACCGGCTCGAAGGTTCAAACATTAGGGTTGCCGCCCAAGATTGTTCAAGCGAACAACAACACGGCGCACACACCGGCGAAGTTTGCGCCGATATGATCACAGATGTCGGTGCGTCGCATATAATTATCGGACATTCGGAGCGTCGGCAATTTTACGGCGAAACCGATGGAACGGTCAATTTGAAAACAAAGGCGTGTCTTTCATCCGGTTTGACGGCAATCGTTTGTGTCGGTGAAATGCTGCCGGAGAGAGAAGCGGACAAACAGGAAATAATTGTCAAAGAGCAGATCGCCGGAGCGTTGGACGGTTTGACAGTTTCAGATATGGAACGTATCATTATCGCTTACGAGCCTGTTTGGGCAATCGGCACCGGCAAGACTGCCTCGCCTGCACAGGCTCAAGAAATGCACGCTTTTATCCGGCGGACATTAGCGGAAACGCAGAATGATGAAGTTGCCGAAGCAACGAGAATTCTTTATGGTGGTTCGGTAAAACCGGATAATGTCAGGGATTTGATGAATGAAGCGGACATTGACGGTGCATTGGTGGGCGGTGCAAGTCTTGAAGCAGAAAGTTTCGCCCGAATAGTTAATTATAAGTAGAGGTTAGAAAGTTGGTTTATTTTTTATACGGATTATTTTTTCTTTCTTGTTTTGTTTTAATCGGAAGTGTTTTGCTTCAACCGGGCAAAACCGATGCGGGTGCGCTTTTTACCAGCAATATCTCCAGCACGGCTTTTCAACCGCGCGGCGCGACCACCATCTTATCAAAACTGACAATTATCGCGGCAACCGCTTTTATGCTGTCAGCTTTGCTTTTAGCTATGCCGGCTTTGACGGGAAATGTTTCAGTTTTGCAAACGACAAGTGCTGATCCGTCAGAAACCGCACCTGTTGTTGCGCCTGATGCAAATACTAACGCAAATGTAGATGCTAATGCGAATGTTGAAACAAACTCTAATGTGGCGACAAATGCCAATGTTACGGGTAACACTCAAACCGATTCTGCACCGGCAAATAAATAGTTTTTTAATAAAGCGTAAACTTTATTAAGTTAGTAAAATTGATAATAAAGTAAATTCGGGGATGTGGCGGAATTGGTATACGCGCACGTTTGAGGGGCGTGTGGGGTAACCCTTGAGAGTTCGAGTCTCTCCATCCCCACCATTTTATAAAAAGATTTTTGCTCTTTTCATCTTCAATAATAAATAAAAGTCGTCAGAGGTATTTTTACTTTTGACGACTTTTATTTGCGTTTTGTGTCTCTTTCTACTACATAGTGATTAATTTTATGTCCTTAATCATTACAACAAATAGTTTTTATTTTCGCTCAATTGTGTTTCGAAAAATGTTATCAAAAAATTCCGGCTGATTTGGTTCTTTTGATTTTTTTTCTTTGAGTAAACTGAATAATTTTGCTATCCGAGCCATTCACAACCTTCTCTTCTCCTAAAACTGTTTTTATCTCCTTTTTGGAATCAGACACATTCAGTATTTGATTTTCCTTATTATTTTCCTTTGTGTAACGGTCAATTTGACAATTATATGTTTTAACTTCAATCATATATTTCTCCCTTTTGAAATAGTAATAACTCAAAAGAATCTGGAAATTTCAATGTTTCCGTGTTTTAATGAGTAACTTTATTTGAGCAATTGCCGTGCCAAATTAAACCTCGAATTAGGATGTCGAAAATAGATTGACAGTCTAAAGTGGTTTTAGTAGCCTCAAAATAGACCAACTTTTGAATACAGGAATTTTACCGAATTTGAGTAACTTAAAAAAACTAGAACTTCCGCCACAAGGGTTAAAAACGCTGTTCGGCGTTCAAGACCAAAACATTAAATATCTCGAATCACTTCTCGACATCAGCATCGGCGCACGCGGCAATGAGCTTTTGATCGATGGCGATGCCAAAGATATTGAAACAGTCGAGCAGATTTTGAACGATTTTGTCGAACTCTTTGAGCAAGGCAATACGTTTTCCGACAAGGAGTTGCGCGATGCCTTCAAACAGATCGCCGAAGACCGCAGTTATTCCCTCAAATCACATTTTAACAATGTGCGATTTAATCCATCGGGCAAAAAACAGGTCGCGCCGAAATCCGTCAATCAGCGCAAATATATCGAAGCGATTCAGAAAAATGATTTGACATTCGGAATCGGACCGGCAGGAACGGGTAAAAGTTTTCTGGCGGTTGCTTTAGCGGTGCAAGCACTTTTCAGCAAACAGGTTTCGCGGATTATTTTGACTCGTCCGGCGGTCGAAGCCGGTGAAAAGCTCGGATTTCTACCCGGCGATTTACAGGACAAAGTTGATCCTTACTTGCGTCCGCTTTACGACGCGCTGTTTGATTTAGTGGACACGGAACGAGTTACGAAAATGCTCGAAAAACGAATTATCGAGATCGCGCCGCTGGCATTTATGCGCGGTCGAGCGCAGACTTTGGATAGTTTGCTGATGACTCCGCACGGTTGGCAAAAAATGGGTGAAATTAACATCGGTGATGAAGTTATCGGTGCAGACGGAAAAGCAACGGAAGTTATTGGCGTTTTTCCGCAAGGGAGAAAAAAAGTTTATCGCCTGACAATGACCGACGGTTCGAGTGCGGTTGCCTGTGCCGAACATCTATGGCAGGTCAGAACGATGGAAGACAAACGCCGCAATAAACCGCCGCGAGTTTTAGAAACGCAGGAAATGATCGGTAACTTCCGCCGCAATCATCAATATCGCTACGAATTGCCATTGCTTTCCGCACCGGTTGAATTTTCTTATCAACAGATTCCGTTAGAG
>JANMAA010000172.1:0-10953 GCA_031359215.1 Acidobacteriota bacterium
AAACGGCATATCGGTATCTTCCGCCGTGCCGATGCGTCCATCACCGTCATAATCGCCGCAGGTGCCGGGCGGAACTAAAGTGCGTGCCGCCGTGCCGTCGCCCAGACAATTGCCTTCGACAAAAACCGGATGATTGGCAAATGCGCTAATAACTCCAAAAATGAAAAGTGCCGCCACCCATAATGAAGTTGTAATGGGGCGGACAACTGAATTTTTACGTTGTAAAAATTTGTTCATTGATTTCTCTCCTTAATAATCGGGCTAAACAGATACGCCAAAACATCTTCGCCCGGAAACAAGAATGTCGCGTAGAACTCGCAGTTAAGTTCAGTTTTTAGATTGTGTTTGTTACTGCTATTTTAGCTATTCGTGATAATAGTGATTTTGGATTTAAATTTAAACAAAAAAAATGAGCCGGCTTTTTAAGCACGGCTCATTTATGTTCCAAATTTTATCTAGCCTTTATTTCCAACTAGATTTCACCATTGCGCTTACCAATTCGGCGGTGGTTGCGGCGGATAAAATTGCTGTTGATTCACTTCACCGCGAAATAAGGCTTTAACATCAGGTTGACTTAAAACGACCAAAGCCCAAATACCGAACGGGATACCGATAACAAAACAGCACGATGTCAGCGGAATAACCGCCAAAATTGCGGCGGTTCTCGACAAGCCGAAACTACGTCCGCGCATCATCTGAATCGCGCCGTAGATAATTACCGGAGCAACGAGAAATCCTAATATGCCGAGCGCGGCGGTTCCCCAAAAACCGATGTAAAAACCGATTCGTTCCGAATCCTGTGAAAAAGTCCGTTCCAACGCACCACGTGAAAACTGAATTAATGCCGAAGCTACAAAGTATAATCCGCTCACGGCGTTCAATGCGCCCGCCACAATCAAGCCGATAGCCGGTGCTTTTAATTTGTTCAAAGTGTCATTCATCATTTTTGTGTTTTCTCCTTAACAATTTTCTTCTCAGGTAATCCAAAGCATATTGTGAAGCCCGCCAACGAATCAAATATCTGTCACCCGGAAGTTTTATTTGTCTCGATTTTACTTCCGATTCATCTGCGAAACCGACAAACACCAACCCGACCGGTTTTTCTTCCGTGCCGCCGCTCGGACCGGCAATTCCTGTAACTGAAATCGCGTAATCGGTTTTTGCCTTCTCACGCATTCCTTTCGCCATCGCTTCGGCAACTTCTGAACTGACCGCACCGTGGTTTTCAATTAGTTCCTGCGAAACATCCAGATTTTCGACTTTCGCCTGATTAGCATAAGCGATTACGCTTTCGATAAAATAGTCGGAAGAACCTGCCACGTCAGTCAATCTAGTGCTTATTAAACCGCCTGTGCAGCTTTCTGCAATGGATAAGGTTTCACCGCTTTCGCGCAAAAGACTTCCAACGACTTCCTCCATCGTTTCGCCGTTTGTTGAAAAAACCGCGATGCCGAGTTTTTCGATGATCTTGGCAGCGAGTTCTTCGTTCAAAGTTTCGGCTTCGAGTTCCGTGTTGGCTTGTGCGGTAAGATGAATTTCGAGTTCGCTTCGATTAAAAAGCGTCGAGGTTTGCGGATTTTTATATTGCGTGTAAATCGGCGCGATCAATTCGTCAGCCGCTGATTCGCCTAATCCGGTAACTCGTAGAATTTTGCGTTTGACAAAGACTTCACCTGCTTTTTCACGCAATTTCGGCAACACGAAATTATCAAACATCGGTTTGTTTTCACGCGGCGGTCCGGGCAAAATGACAAAGATTTTCTCACCTAGATTTACAGACATTCCGACTGCCGAACCGTTCGGATTCGGTAAAATATCAGCACCTTCAATAACAAAAGCCTGTCGTTTATTAATTTCGGGCATTTCGCGTCCCCAAAGACGAAATCTTTCGATCAAATCATTTACGAGTTCTTCGTGAAAAATAAGTTCGCGCCCAATCGCTCGAGCAGAAATTTTGCGCGTAATATCGTCTTCCGTCGGACCCAGTCCGCCGGTCGTGATAACAATATCGGAACGCTTTATAGCATCCCTGATTGTTTCTTCAAGCCGCGCCTCGTCATCGCCGACAATCGTTTTAAGTTTTACCTCGATCCCGATTTCATTGAGTTTTTCAGTCAGCCAAAGACTGTTTGTATCCGTTTTCGCTGGCGTTAAAAGTTCCGAGCCAATAGCGATGATTTCAGCAGAAAGCATAGTTTTTCCAGTGATGAATAGTGATTAGTGAATTGAAAGAAAAAATTAACCATTTACCATTGACCACTATTTCCGGTCATAAATATCGTATAAAACTTCCGAGATAGGTTTATGATTGGCAAAAGGATCATCTTTCGATTTATTTTTTTTCTCCTTTTGTTTATCTTCGCCATTTTTGTTGGACATTTGATTGGTATCCATAAAAGACCTGGCGTTTTGCTGAGTATTTTCTGCCGTTTCGCCGGTTACACTTGAAAATGTTACGCTGTCACCGTTTTTTTCGGCGATTTCCTTGCGTTTTTTTTGTTCGATTGTGGCTTCGCGGCGTTTCCGGTTTATTTCTTTTAGCTCTTCACGACTTATTTCGAGTAAGGCTTTACCACGATTTCGGCGGGCGCGTTCGAGTGCACGAATTGCCGCAGAAGTTTGTGGAGCTTCGGCAGGTTCACGTTCGATCTTGCGTAAAATTTTGACGTAATTTCTCAACTCGGGCGTTGGATAAATATAAGTTGACTCGTCGGCACTTTCGTTTTCAATAATGTATGAAAGATGATTGACAGCCGATTTATGATCGCCGATTTTGTTATAAAGTGCGCCGAGAGTGAAATAAACAAGCGGCGGTGCGCCATTAATTACCTGCAATATACGCTCACCGCGTCCGATTATCTCCTGAACTTCAAAACCAAACCAGTTGCGTTCATCGTCTCGTAAAATCTCGTTTGCGGAAAGATAGAACTCAAAAATCTCACGCGTTTCACTGCGCGACGGTTGAGAAAAGGTTTTCCACAAAAAATATGCAAAAATCCCGAAGAAAAATATCACAAAAGTCGGAAAACCGGCGACCAGCAGCATTACCGCAATCAAGCTGAATGCCAACACATATTGAGTGTTTTCTTTTAAGGATTCGGGAAGTTTTTTTTGAAGTTTATCGCTCACTGTTAATGATTTTTACCGCGAAATATACAAAGGGCGCAAAAAGAAATACGTTATTTTTATTTAAATTTAGTCTGCTTTGCATATTTCGCGCATAATTGAAAATTGAAAGTTTAGTGCCGGACTATTTTGTTTCCTTCTTAGGCTCACTTTTCGCCGTCGTTTTCTTTGGCTGCGTTTTTTTCGGAGGTGTTTCCGTTTCCTTTTTTCCGTTCGCTTCGGCTTTATGTTCATCGGGGCGTTTTGCTTCTTTATCTTTTTGTTCCAGTTTCAAGCCGAATTCAGCCATCACATCCATCGCTTTGTCAACGATGGCATAAGGCGAATTGAGAACAAAATTAAAGGTTTCACCCAAGGTCATAAATTCGAGTTCGAGCAAATTTGCAATTTTTTTCTCAAGCGGCAATTCGGCAAATTCCTTCTTAAATTCCTCTGTTTTTTCCGATTCCTGCGCTTTTTCTTCTTCGGTTTTTTTATTAGTCATAACAATTACTTCTCCTGCTTTTTCCAATTTCGCCTGACACGACAGGCGTTCACCGTCTTTACGTCTTTGCTCGCTCAATTGTTCTATTTCAGCTAAAGTCGGCGCGGATAAAAGTTCGCGTCCCGATGTTATCTGCAACGCACACAGATCGGATTCGCCGCGCCGTTCACATTCTATGTCAACACCTAATCGATGCGCCGCGTCAATCAAGTAACTCCCAACGGCAATTAAACCGCTTCTGTTCTCATTTTCAAATTTAAGTTCAATTTGTTCCATTTTATTAATTTCCAACAACTGATTTTACTCTAACCCGGGGTTGTGCGCCCGAAGCCGCCGTTTCCAAATCTTTCGTCTGACAATCTTTACATAAACCCAAAATTCTTAAAGAATGATGTGTCGGCTTAAAGCCGAATTTATCCGCCATCTCGTCTTGCAAGGCTTCTATTTCCGCCGAGAAAAATTCAATAACTTTACCACATTCGGTGCAAATCATATGGTCGTGATGCGCGTGTTCGTAATGATGTTCATAATACGTTTTGCCGTCGCCAAATCTTACTTCCCGTGCTAAACCGGCTTCGGTTAATAATTTCAAAGTGCGATAAACAGTCGTATGCCCGACGCTGGAATCTTCTTTTTGCACCAACCAATAAAGGTCTTCGCTCGACAAATGCTCTTCGGTGCGTAAGAAAATTTCCAAAATAACTTCTCTTTGGGATGTTTTTCTCAAGCCGGTTTTTTGGATGTGTTCCGAAAAAATCTGTTTTTCCTTTTGAAATTTTTCAACCGTCATATCTAAAATATACAAACTTCTTTCCCGCGTTTCATTTTTTTATCTTATCATTTGAGATTCTTTTTCGCTAACGAAATTTTCTCCCGAATTTTTTCAAGATTCTCCTTGTTTGCGTTTTGCTCTTCTGCTAGATGCAGCGAGCGATTTCCAAGTTGCAGATAGATTTCCAAGGCTTCGGTCGAAACATTTGCGCGTAAAACTTCGAGATGTTTTTCAAAAGTTTCAACATCCGCCCGGGCAAAAGTTCCGGTCAAAGCATTAGCGGTGGTTTGGCTGGCAAGATTTTCGACGGTGCTTTTGATGAGCGGCAGTAAAATTTCTTTTGAACTATTTTCGCTCATCCCGCATTTATCGAGCATTTCTATCGCAACATCAATCAGCGCAACCAAATGACCACACGCCGTAACTGCCGAAGCGTGATAGAGCGTTTTGAATTTTGTTTCAATTGAAAATGGTTTCCCGCCTAATTTTATAACGATTTCGTTGGCAATTTTTACTGCTTCCTTATCGCCTTCAACACAAAAATATGAATCTTTAAACCGTTCGGAACCGAGAACTGCATCGCTGATCGAAACAAGCGGATGAATCGAACCGATTTTGCACCCGATCTCCTGTAAACATTGTAATTTTTCCGAAGATTGCGAACCGCTGGTATGAAAAACTACCGCTGAATTTTGTAGATTTTCGGCAAGATTTTTAGCAACATTTTCGATTTCAGAGTCCTGAGTTGTAATAAAAAGAATGTCAGAGGAAATTTGATCAAATTCATTATCGGTCAAGATTTTTGAACTTATAAATTCAAATGCTTTTGCGCCATTTTGATTTTTTCGTGCAAAAAGATTTTCTATCTCGAATCCATTTTTCGCCAAAGCTATCGCCAAAGCCCCGCCAAGTCTGCCTATTCCGATGATCGAGATTTTCATTGCTGCCAACTTACTATTATGCAACTATTTAGAAAGTTTGAAAACTAAAATCCGGTTGGTTTATAAAATTCTCAGTGTTTGCAAAATCAATTTCTACCGACGAAATTGACGGCATAGACTCGAAAACTTTTTGCAAAATTATCAATTCGTTATTGGTTAAAAATTGTATTTCCTGCCGGTTTTCCAAAATTTCGATGAGATGCAAGGCGGCATCAGCAAATTCTCTTTCGTTGTTCTTCGCCGAAAATTGCTCGATATATGGGATTAAAGTTTTCGCCAGTTTTCGCAGTGTGGTCAAATAGGAAGTTCGTCCTTGTTTGATTATGTTGCGAAAAGTAGCGGGTAGTTTTTCCCATTCCCGAATTTTCGCCAAGTTGAATGAACAGGCGCAAAACGGATGTGTTTTTAGCATCTCACGAACATCGAAACGGCAATCCAATTCTTTGAATTGATGCCTGATTTTCTTCGCTTCCTGACGGTAATCTTGCCGGAACACGGCTTGCCGTGAAAGATTTTCAAATTCCCACCATTCATCGCTTTGTAGAATTTCGTCAAATTGTTCCTGAAGATGGTGTGATTTCATTATCATATCGTGTTTGATTGCAAAATGTTCCGAAAATCGGGTATGAAAGGTTTGCCACAGATTGTCCATTTCACGATTGAGTATTTCATTCGGCTTGGCGTAGCTTTCGTCAACAAAATCAAGCAGCTTTTCGCGGAAGTATTCCGTTTTTTCATCTTTCGTGATCTCACAAACCGCTAAATAAGCCCATACTTTTTCGCGTATTTTAACACCGCTTATAAAATCTTCCAGAACAACCAAATCTTTGGTGCAAATAAAATACTCTTGTTCCGAATCGGAAAATGCGTCGGCAACGCGCTGCAAACCTTCTTCCAGCGAAATCGATCTGTCTAAAATTGTCCTGATGGTTTCGGCAACCGTTCCGAATGTTTTACAGGTGTGTATCCAAATCCGCCAAATTTTTGTATTTAAAATCTCGCTCGACAAATCGTCAAACCTTTCCAAAATTCTTGCTTTATCCCAATCTTTCAACCAACCTTCTAATGACTTTCGGACGGCTTCACTTTCTTCCGGCACTTCAATTGATTGGAAAAAATCAGCCCCTGTCAAGATTCGCACCCAGGCAGTCAATCGTTCATTTCCGTATAAAACCGTCGAGGGTTTGGCAATTCCGATAATGTCGTCCCAAATTATTGTCAAATCCAAAGAACGCCTGTTTATTCTGTCATTTTTTGAGGTAACGAATTCGATCTGACGTTGGGCAACAAGTGCCGCCAAAATCAGATGCTGCGCCTCGCGCACCAGTCCGTTCGGTGATTGTTTTAATTGGCGGTAAACTGTTTTGAGCGAAACCGGTTTTTCACGATTCACTTTTACCAATGACATTATTTCTTCGACCAGTGGCAATTTTACGAGTTTCTCTTCGGTTTCCAATACGAATATTTCGCCCTTCTGCGCTACCAAACCAAGCGGCAAAGCAAATTTTTTCGCTAATTGCTGAACTTCCGACAAAGTTTGTCGCGCACCACTGAAAAAGTCGTTTATCAAAGTCGAAACCTCTGTCATTCCAATCGTTTGAGAAAAGTATGGATGATTCGGGTAGCGGGCTTCAAATAATGGCTCAAGCGTCAACGAAAACAATTCCGATAAGGTTTGGGCAGATTTGGCATCGTCGGAAAACGGATAATTAAAACCGTCAATAATGATTTTTGCGTCATCAACGAAAATCCGATTCCAAATTTTCTCGACCGAAAGCGTCAAAGCGTGTCCGGCAGCCCTAATTTGTTCGCCGTATTCTTCGCGCAGATCGTTGTTTGTCAGCAAAACATAGTAACGCAAAATCGTTTCGGTTTCATCTTTTCTGAGTGCCGCAGGCTGCCAATAAACCCTTGAAATATCCGTTGAGCTATTTTCGGTATTAACTTCCGGTATTTCACTGCCGATAACCACTTCCCAATCTAAAAATTCAGAATTTGCAGTAGTTGTGCGTGGTTCGGCTACATTATTTTCCATTCCCCAATAGATTCGCCCCCGTCTTAAGCAACCGCGCCAATTGATCTGACAATCAATCCAACTGTTTGCTTCGGTATCTTCGGAAAATGTCCAATCGGAAAATCTTTCCCGCGCCGTCCGCCGGATAATTTTCGGTATTACTGTCGGTGAAACTGTTTTGATTGCTTCGGATAAAAGATTTGTGAGATTATCTTCGGCTCCTATCTTCAATCTATATCGAACTTCCCTGCCTTCTTCTCTGACACACTGGATATCTTCGGGAAAAGCGGAAACAAAATTTTCCAACAAACCCGACACGTTTCGGACAGCTTTGGCTGGCTCATTTTCGTCGTAAATCAACATTGCCGCGCCGATTTCAGACGCAGTTGTTCCCTCTCCCTCCAGCGATAAAAGAAACAGAGCCTTTAAAACAAGTTTTGCTTGTAAACGCTGCATCACGGGAATTTGTGAGATAATTCTAGTGTTGATCTTGTCGTAATTGGAAAAAGCCTCTTTCAAATCTTCAATTTTACGAAGCGTGTTTTCGATGGTGTCAAAAACCTCATCCAACGCAATCAGGGAATTCGCCGGACGACCGAGAATTTTTCCTCCGGCATCTGCGGCAAAACCGAGTAGGGCAAAATCCGGGGCATAAAGACGAACAAACGGTGCAATTTCCAAAATTATCGGATGCAATGGATAAAGCGAAGAAAATCTTTGCTCGCTCCACCGAAAATTCGGCATAATTTCACGAAAATTTGTATAAATATCGTGAAGCAAAGAAGTCATTTGCCGTTGCTTTGGAAAAATATGAGTATTTACAATCCGATATAAATGTTCCTGATCGAGATAATCGATCGTGAAATTACGGGCGATGGCGGCATTGATACCGTCGGCACCGGCAATATCGTCATCGAGCGCAACGGCTACAAATATATTTAATGATTTGGCGATTTCGGCGATTTCACCGAGTAACACGCCGTCATCTCGCACAACGTGCGAAGTTCGTTCAAACGCCGTATCGAACATTAAAATAAATGGCGGTTCACCGGATTTTTGAGCAGCCAAATTAAGTAGATCGCCAACTGAATCACTCAAATCCGCGACGTTTAACTCAAAGGCTTTGGCAATTCCGTCCTTCAATTCCGCCAACAAGGTTGGGTGAGTTCCGCGCCGCACATATCCAACCGCATAGCGCGTCCGTTTGAGGCGTTGGGCACTCGTCGAAACGTGAGAATCAGTTACCCTGGAACGAAGTTCGAGGTGTGATAGAATTGCCCCGAGAGTCGCTAAAAAATGGCTTTTCCCCACGCCGCGATAACCTGCCAAGGCACAGGCACCGCCATTTTGAAATTGAACATTGACAATTTTGTCCAGCCATTTCGCCATCAAATCCGCTGTAACATCGGTAAAATAATAAGCTGAAAGCGTTTGCGAAGGATCGGAAATAAAATCGTGTAAACTTTTATAGGAGTGAACCTCTATCAGGTCTTTTACTTTTTCATTGATACGTTTCATTAATTTTGAAAGTTTTTTTTAATCGAAATTATTGGTTGATTAGATGAGCGGAGTTGAATGTAAGCAAAAAATTTCGGATATAATAATCCGAAATTTCGGCTACTATATTACTCTATCAATTTTTTCATTCAAATAAAACCATTTTTTTTCATTTTTTGAATAGCTTTCACAACTTTATATTATTTTCTTGCATCAAAATTTACGTTGCATTTACAATTCAATAAAATGTAAAATTTTAAGTAAGGTTAATTATCAGGATTTTTTTAGGAGACAATTATGCGTAGCAGTTCGATTCGTAAATTTAATGCGCTTTTTTTGGCGTTTGCGGTTTTGTTTAGTTTAGCGGCATTTTATCCGGCAAATATTGCCGCACAGACAACATCGGAGAAAAAACAAACTGATAAAGATAAAAAGGGTAAAAAAGACAAAAAGGCGGAAACGCTACCTTCTGCTCAAACTCAATCGGCAAATAAAACACTTGCAGAAAAGGAAGATCCTTCGCAAATAGGCAAACGCAAAATCAACGGTGGAACAGGAGATAAATTCTTCGGGTGGCTCGGCGGTTCGCAGGAAAAAGAAATTGCTATCGGCAGACAAATCGCCGCACAAGTTGAACAAGAATCGAAACTGGTTGAAGACCCGATAATTACGGAATACGTTAATCGCGTCGGTCAAAATATCGTGCTGCATTCGGATGCAAAAATTCCTTTTACTATAAAAGTTATCGATACCGACGAAGTAAATGCCTTTGCTCTGCCGGGCGGATTCTTTTTTGTCAACAAAGGACTGATTCTTGCCGCCGATAACGAAGCCGAACTTGCCGGTGTAATGGCGCACGAAATTGCTCATGTAGCCGCGCGGCACGCTATGGAGAATCAAGGCAAAGGTGCTTTTATAAATTATGCGGCAATCGCCGGCATCATTTTCGGCGGACCGATTCTCAGCCCGATCTTGCAAAATGGCGGCGGAATTCTTGCCGGACTCGCATCGCTTAAATTCTCTCGCGGGGCGGAAGAAGAAGCCGACTCTCTCGGTGTTCAATACTTATACGCTTCCGGTTACGATCCGACGGCAATGGCGACAATGTTTGAAAAATTAGCTTCAAAAAATAAGAAAAAACCCGGCTCATTCGCCAAACTTTTCTCAACCCATCCGCAATCGCTTGAGCGGCGTGATTCAAGCCTTTCACTCGTATCACGTTTTGCTGAACGTGAAGAATATGTGATCAGCACTTCGGAATTTCAGCGTGTAAAAGCACATTTATTACGAATTTCCAACGCCAAAGCCGGCGTAACATCAGACCTTGATGAAGGCGACCCCGGCAAACCGACGCTAAAACGCCGTTCGCCCGAACCGGATGCAACCGACGGCACGACCGATTCGACGGATTCGAGTTCGGATAAAAAAGATGCCCCGCCGCAACTAAAACGTCGTGGCGACCCGGAACCGTCACCAACTCCGACTCCTGAAAATTAGTAGTAAACGGAAATAAAAAAAAGCCAAAAGTCGTGATTGTTATCCAGACTTTTGGCTTTTTTTTCTTGAAATAATCTTTTACCCAATTATCTACACAATAACCCGAATAAATCACACAAAATTAAGTTTATTCATCAGTGCTACAAAACGTGGATCATTTCGCAGATTGTTCCATTTCGGCTCGACTTTGAGCAGTATCATCCGCGCGTCTTTTTCCGCAAACGCCTTTTCCAGATTGGTTAAAGTTTCTTCACGATTGCCAAGTCCTTTGTAAATCATCGCCAAATTGTATGACGGAACGTATCGCTGAGTTGCGCGGGATTTTAATTCTTCGAGCATTTTTATTGATTCGTCGCGCCGTCCCGATTTTGCCAGCGCGTAGGCTTCGAGCGAAACGGCTTCGCTGTTGCCGCCGGAGAATTCTTGGGCTTTTTTTGCTTCCGTAACGGCTTCGTCGAATCGGTTTTGGCGGAGATAAATGCGCGTCAGCATTATGTGAGCGATCCAGAAATTCGGTTCGATTTCGAGCGTTTTGTTTGCCTGTTCAATTGCTTCCGCGTCGCGTCCGGCGTAGAAAAACGACTGCGCCTTGAGCGCGTTGGCGACGAGCGAAAGCGGGTCT
>JANMAA010000173.1:0-18624 GCA_031359215.1 Acidobacteriota bacterium
GGTGCTATTGCAGGCGGCGGAAAAGGCGCGGCAATCGGCGCAATTATCGGCGGCGGCGCGGGAGCCGGTTCGGTTATCGTGCAGGGCAAAGACGATCTTCTGTTAAAATCCGGTTCGTCAATTACGGTGCAATCTTCATCGCCGGTTCAATAAAACTCTTGTATTAAAAACAAAAAAGCTGAAAGTTTTTCGAACTTTCAGCTTTTTTGTTTTTGGGGACGCGTAAAATTTACATTAGCCGATGAACAATTTAACCTAAGAAAATCGTATCAGTTAAGAGGGCTTGTCGTATTTTCGGTTTTCCGTTTCGTAATTATAGGATTTTCACTTGTCGGCTTCGTAACTTGGTCAGACACATCTTCCGGTGTTTGGGCTTCAACCTGTTCGATTGGAGCGGTTGCGACCGGTGATTTCAACGCGGCAAAATTGCTTTCCGGTTTCTGTTCAGTTTGTATGGTTATTGGTTTCGGAGCTTCCTTGCGTCCTTCAAAAATCCCTGCGACAGCGGCAATCTCGCTCGCCGATGCGGTCAAAGCACTTATTTGCTTATTTGCCGGCAAAGTTTTAACCGTTCCATTTTGAGCAAAAACCATTACTTGTTTTTCGCCTTTGACCGAGGTGCGAACCATAATCGTTCTCACCAGCAGATCGTCATCAAAAAAACGAGTTTCCGTTTTATTTCCGGCACCATCAAACATCGTCGTTATCATAGCCCTGTCAGTATTAGTTACGTTTTTTTCCGGTAAAACAGAGCTTTTTTCATTAACGGATTTACTGTTTTCTCTCGAAGCCGACTCTTCAAAAACAACTTCGTTATTAGATGTTGCTTGATAAGCGTCATCGATGAAAACTACTTCTTTACTCGATTCGATCGTGCTTTTTGAACAAGCCAGTGAAAAGACGACGGAAATTATGATAAAAAAATATGTAAAGTATTTCATTTTTTTTGTAATTTAGGATTTTATAGAGTCAATTAAAATCAAGGGCAGAGATTTATGCAAAATACTCAATACCTCTAAAAATTATTTTTCGGCAACAGCCAACACCAGATTTCTGATGGCATTCAATCCATTTGCCACGCTGCTCGAATTGAATTCGATATTTGAATTTCCGCCGCCGTTGATATTATATTTCGGGGCAAGAAAGGCAGTTGAGGTCGTTATTCCGCTTTTATCAACTAAACTGCCTGTAGAACTATAAATTCTGTTATTGGCATAAGGCGCAACAACCGTATTCCCTTGCAAAGTTGCGCCGCCGCCGCCATTGCGACTAAGCCCGCCGGAACCGGTAACAATAATCAAGCCGTTAAAATTTACAGCTCCATCAAAGGTCAAGTTTCCAGTGCAAACCAAAATTCCGCCGCCAGAACCACTCAAACTACCATTTCCATCAATAAAAGTAATTCCTGTTGCGGAAAAATTATCGCCAAAACTCGATGGAGAAGACACTTCGCTCCTGAAATAACGACCTGATGAATAAGCTACATTGTATAAATTTTGGATAGTCGTATCGAGAGCATAAGGGTCTTTCAACCAATCGGGAAGTTCCGCCGTGATGTCTGCCGCCGGTGGATCGGGAAGTGTTCTCGGAAGATTATTATTAACATACGTCAAATTTGTCGTATTAGTTACCCCGATAGAAGGAATATTGAGAGTCGAGACTACATCGTCGCCTGAGTAACTTACATTTGCAGAGTTTCCGGCATTAAATACAAATCCCGGACTTGCGCCGATCAAAGTTAACGTAGCCGGTGCGCCCAAGCCGTCGAAATAGTTTTTTTGCACGATTGCTTCGAGTTGTTTTTGAGAACCGCGCGGTCCGTAACCGGTGGAACGAATAAGTATCTTGCGCGGTTCGACCGGTGTTGTCGAGCCGTTAATGGCAGTTACGCTGCTTCCTAAAACTATCGGAGAAGGTGTCAGCGGGTTAGAATTAAGTGTTATGATACTTCCTACCAAATCGTATGCTCCCGAATAGAAATCGAACTTTACAGTGCCTGATGAAACAGGCGTGATAGTTCCCGCCGTAATGTTTCCGCGCATTATGCGCGTTGCTGTGTAAGGAACCGTCATTTTTATCGTAATCTGAAAAGGAATTCCGCCTGACGGGATGCTCGCCCCGAGTCCGCTCACGGCAATATTGAAACTTCCATAATTGACATTTGCCGAGCCGCTTGAAACATTTACAGTATTTGATGTAACCGGAGTATAGGTAAGAGTTACAGTGTTAGCACCGTTTCCGATAGTCTTGGTCAAATCATAACCAAGTGTCGAAGAATTATAAAAGCCTGAAGTGCCCGTATTCGTGTTGTAGGTAACTGCATTTCCGACGTTCTCAGGATCACTGAGAAATAAGCTGAAACCATAATCCGTATTGCCGCCGATTATTACGCGGTCGGTATTATAAGGCAATCCCCAACGCGATAAGCGCGGTGATCTGCTGGAGTCACTTGACAGGTTTGAAGTGGCATTTTTCAAAGCTCTGCTGAAACTTATTTGATTAGCAGGATCAGTCGCCGGTTTTGACGTATCTAACAAAGGGCTGGGCGAAACATTTCCGCGCAATACGTTTAATGCCGACTGAATGCCGCCTTCCGCCGCGTTGTAAGATTGCTGATCGGCGGTCGAATCGGATACATTTGCAGTGTTCAAAGTAGTTTCCAGCAAAATACCGGCACTGGCAATCAGTAGTAAAGCTGAGATTAATAAAACCATCACCATTACCGCGCCTTTTTCACCTTCACGATCTTTTAACCCGTCTTTTATAGTTTCTGCCATATAACAACTCCTGTCTTTTCTAAAAAATTCTTCAATATTGGTTGAGCATATAGTTTGAGTTTCTTAAAGTAACATCCGAAGTGAACTGCACCGTTCCGTTCGGCTGTCCCTGCACCGCGTCGAGAGTAACGGAAACATTTATTCTGACGCGCCCGGTATTGGCACTCGGAGTCGCATTTTGAGTCGGTGTCGAATTACTTCCAACATAGTCAAAATAAGTGAATGTAACATTACTGATACGGTTGACGACAACCGATGTCAGAGGTGTGGCGGCATCTATACCGTGGGCATCATAACGAACAATTGAATTGGTGTCGTCATCAAAAAAATATGTCAAATCTTCACCCGGGTCGTCAGTTGCCAGATTTGCAGATGTTTCCACGTTTTGAATATTTCCACGAAAGTGCAGCTTCTGCTGATCCGAGTCGGCAATGATAATTCCATTACTTGCACGTTTTGAAGCGGTATTAACGACTATTCCGTAACCGGCATTGGCGATTTCGTGAGACATCACGTTGAGCGCGGCTTGGGCTGATGTCAGCGCATCGGTGTGCCGGCTTTCACGCGCCCGCGCACTCAATGCCCGTGAAAAAAGCTGCGTCGTTATTCCGAGCAAAACAAGCGTGATCGTCATAGCAATCATCAATTCCAGCAATGAGAATCCGGCTTTATTATTGTTTTTTTCAACCTTCTTCATTATATTTTCCTTCTTTAATTGGCTCTCACGCGGCGCAGGGTTACGGTTGCCTGAATCGCCGTTTGCCAGCTTACCGTTGCGGCTTGCTCGGGCGTAATAAGCAGCGTTATTTCTTTTAGAGTTGTGGAACCTTCATTTGCCGATTGAATACCTGCGGTAACTAAATCATTATCCACGGAGATAGCGACCCGAAATCGACTTCCATCCGCCGATGTTACAATTTGTGTGGTTCTTGATCCGCCAACTAAAATCGAGTCTGTTACTCCTGAAGTAAATTTCGCACTTCTAAGTTGCTCCGTCTGTTGCTGCAAAACCGCTAATGCCTGCGCCCGCAAGTTATTTCCGGCATTATAATTGATGGCATAAGTAAAAGTAACAAACACACCCAATAGCGCAATCAACAAAATGACCATCGAAATAGTTACTTCGATAAGCGAAAATCCAGCCTCGCCCTGACCATCCCGCAATTTGAAATCCAAACTCATTTTTTTAGCTTTGTTCATAGAATTTACCTCTCTGAATAAAAGAATTGGCTGATTCACGATCTTTCCCGGCGGCTTCAAAAAAACTCAAACCGAGAAAGTTCTAATATTCTAACCGAATATCCGGGTTAATATTGGAAGTCGAACTGACAGTTGAAACATTCGGGCTTCGAAAGGTCGGCTGGCTTGTTCCGCCGGTTAGCATTGCTACCGTTCCCGAAGGTGAAATATAAATTACGTCCGCATTTGAAGGAGTTGCATTAGCAGCAGTGCAATTATCCGTGCAGATCGTGAAGATCGGGTTAATGTTTTGCGGTGTAGGAGATGTCCCGTCCTTTGCCGTGATTCTTCCGTAACGGTCGAAATTTATGGTTATCGGAAATACGAGGGCATTTCCGACAATTTTAACATTGCTCTGCCCGCTAAAATTAATCGTTCGTGTTTCATTCGCTTCAATTGCCCCGTTTTGATTTACATCGGTTTTTACGCTAAACGAAGTCGCACTCAAAAGTTTTACTTCCGCCATCTCCGCAGTATTTAATGCTCGTCTTTTGACCGAATCGAAACGGGCTCGTTCAAGATTTATTTTGAGCGAACGGGCAAGATTTTGTCGGTTAAATTGCGTTTGACTGGCTCCAAAGTTTGCAACTGCAAAGGTTGCAACTATTGCCGCAACCGCCACGACGATCATTATCTCGACTAATGACTTTCCCTCTTGCGATTCCCAGTATTCTTTTTTCATTTTATTTTTACCGAATCATCAAATAATTTAATTTAATTACCTCCGACGATTTGCCGGAAACTTTTAGAATGTTTTAAGTTTGTTTTAATCAAGAAAGTTCATTATGGAAGTTTTCTCAAAGTCGATTTAAAGAATTGACTCCATTGGTCGGGCAATCTCATTCAGCAATATTCGTGCCAATAGGCAACTATGCGCTTTACTTCAATCAACAAGCAGTTTGTGAAACTATATAAGTTTTATGACCGGAAACTTGTTCAGTCAATTTGACCGAATGAAATCGTTATATTGAATGGATTTTGACCTTTTGGCTTTTGAAAAAAGAAGATGTAGATCAATCTTCAATCTTGGGCAAATGACTAAGAAAAGTTGGAAGATCATTTGCTGAAACTTTCAAATAAAAATTAAGCTGCTGTTCTGATGAATTAAAAGAACTTAAACTAATTTAATAGTATGCTACCGGAGGAAATAGTGTCAATCATTATTTTGTAATGTTTAACAATCGTATGATGCAGATTTTCTGAACCGGATTATTTGTTTGAAATTGTTATCACCCTTTAATTATCGAGTAAAAAAACGAACGGCTGGGAATCATTTGATTTCCAGCCGTTCGTTTTATTAGTTCAGATCAATTTTTCGATAAAAAAGTTTAAAGCCTTTTTATGCTTAAATTAATTCATCCTCATCATCTTCATCAATATCAACTAATTCTAATTCGTCTTCATCGAATTTTTCGTCTTCCATTTCAAACTCGTCAACATCCTCGATATCTTCAAAGTCTTCAGATTCGATTCCGGGCACATCAATCGGTGCCGGGAAATCGAGTCCGCCGGTAGTTAAAGGAAAATCATCATACTCTTCTTCCTGTTTTTGATTAACGGTCGGATCAAAATCAACCTTGACGTTGCGGTAATACTTCATTCCCGTTCCCGCCGGAATCAATCGTCCCATAATGACATTTTCCTTGAGTCCGCGCAGATAATCTACGCGCCCGCTGATCGCCGCTTCGGTCAAAACGCGGGTTGTTTCTTGGAAACTTGCCGCCGAAATAAACGAATCGGTTGACAACGAAGCCTTTGTAATACCGAGCAATAACGGTTCGGCACTCGACGGATTACCACCTTCTTCAAGAACACGGCGATTTTCGTCTTCGTAGCGGAAGCGGTCAACTTGTTCTTCGAGCAAGAATTCCGTATCGCCGACATCTTTGATTTTCACCCAGCGAAGCATCTGTCTAACGATACATTCAATATGTTTGTCATTGATGTTTACGCCTTGCAGACGATAAACTTCCTGAATTTCATTGACGATGTATTGTTGCAGAGCTTCAGGTCCCAAGACACGCAAAATATCGTGCGGATTAAGCGGTCCGTCCATCAAAGCCTCACCTGCGCGCACACGATCATCTTCCTGAACGTTAATATGTGTTCCGCGCGGAATGTCATATTCGCGTTCCGCCGCATCATCACCGATGATGATAAGTTTGCGCTTCCCTTTGGAAATTCCGCCGAATTTAACGATCCCGTTAATTTCCGACATAATCGCAGTTTCACCCGGACGACGTGCTTCAAAAAGTTCGACAACACGCGGCAAACCACCAACGATGTCTTTCGTTTTAGTCGTTTCACGCGGAATTTTAGCAATAACGTCGCCGGCTTCGACTTCTTGTCCGTCAACTGCCATCAAGTTTGCCCGGATCGGCATTTGGTAAGTTTTCAAGACTTTATTGCCGTTGCGGATTTCCAGACGCGGCTGATGTTTTTCATCCGAATCTTTCACTACGAGGCGCGTTTGTCCGGTAACTTTATCAATGTCTTCCTCGATGGTTTTGCCTTCTTTCAAATCTTGGAATTTCACCACGCCCGGAACTTCCGTCAAAATAGCAAACGTGAACGGATCCCAAGTTACGAGCAAATCGTCTTCTTTGACTTTCTGACCATCTTTGACGTGCAGATGCGCTCCATAAACGATGGTGTAACGCGCTACTTCGCGCCCGCGTTCATCGAGCAGAGCGATTTCGGATTGACGTTTCATCGAGATAAGTTCACTGGCACGATTAGTAATTACCTTCATATCGCCCAGATATTTAACCGTCCCGTCCATTGCCGCCGCGTGTTTGGTTTCCTGTTCGAGACGCGCCGTTCCGCCAACGTGGAAGGTTCTCATCGTCAACTGCGTTCCCGGTTCACCGATTGACTGTGCGGCAATCACACCGACCGCTTCACCGA
This sequence comes from Acidobacteriota bacterium, assembly GCA_031359215.1. Classification (GTDB taxonomy): domain Bacteria; phylum Acidobacteriota; class Blastocatellia; order Pyrinomonadales; family Pyrinomonadaceae. The sequence continues at coordinate 6,924 of JANMAA010000173.1, forward strand.
TTTCGACCGTGTTGCCCGTTGCTAAATTGCGCCCGTAACATTTAACGCAAATTCCGCGTCTTGATTCGCAGGTCAATGGCGAGCGAATACGAACTTTTTGTAAACCTGAAAGTTGCACATTTGCCGCCAAATCTTCGTTAATCTCCTGATTTGCTTCAACAATCGGCGTATTATCAACCGGATCAATAATGTCGTCAAGCGATGTGCAGCCAACGATTCTGTCGCGCAGAGATTCGACTTCTTCACCGTTGCGGATAATGGCTTCCGCCCAAATTCCGCGCAATGTTCCGCAATCCTGTTCGGACACGATAACGTCTTGTGCCACGTCAACCAGGCGGCGTGTCAGATAACCCGAATCAGCCGTTTTGAGAGCCGTGTCCGCCAAACCTTTACGCGCACCGTGCGTTGAAATAAAGTATTGCAGCACATTCAGACCTTCGCGGAAATTAGCGACGATCGGTGTTTCGATGATCTCGCCCGAAGGTTTCGCCATCAAGCCGCGCATTCCGGCAAGCTGTCGAATCTGTGCTTCCGAACCACGCGCTCCCGAATCCGCCATAATCAGAATCGGATTCAGTTCGCGCCGTTCATCTTCACGGGCGTGCATCGCCAAGAACATTTCCTTAGCTACGCGGTCGGTAACTTCCGACCAAATCGCCGTAACTTTGTTGACGCGCTCCATATTGGTCATTGTCGCGTCTTCGTATTGCTTTTGCAGTTTATCAACTTCGACACGCGCATCTTCGATGATTTTCTTCTTGCTCTTTGGCGTAACCATATCGTCAATGCCGATAGAAATGCCCGATTTTGTCGCATATAGAAAACCCATCGTCTTCAAATCGTCGAGCATCGCCACCGTTTGATCGTGTCCGAGTTTCAAATGGCAGAATGTAACAAGCGATTGCAGACCTTTTTTCTTCAATGTTCCGTTGACAAAAGGCAAGCCGTCACGGGTTAAACGCTCATTAAAAATGACGCGCCCAACCGTTGTGCTGATAAGCGTATCAACATCTTTTCGAATGCTCGCCCGCATTACGTCTTGCGGACTATGTTCTTTTTCCAGATCGATCAAATCACCTTTCCAACGAATTTTGATTTTCGATTGAGTGGCAACCGCCTTTGCATCGAGCGCGAGCAAAACATCGTCAATCGAATTAAAAACTTTGCCGTCGCCTTTCAATCCGTCCTGCGCTAAAGTCAGATAATAACAACCGAGAACGATGTCTTGCGACGGAACTGTAATAGGTTGACCGGATGCCGGACTCAATAAATTGTTCGACGCAAGCATCAAAACCGTTGCTTCGATCTGCGCTTCGGCGGAAAGTGGAATATGAACCGCCATCTGGTCGCCGTCAAAGTCGGCATTGAACGCCGTGCAAACCAACGGGTGAATTTTAATCGCCTTTCCTTCAACCAAAACAGGCTCAAACGCTTGAATTCCAAGACGGTGAAGCGTCGGCGCACGGTTTAACAGAACCGGATGTTCGCGGATGACTTCTTCGAGAATATCCCAAACAATCGGCTCTTGACGCTCAACCATTTCACGCGCCTGCTTAATCGTCGCAGCGTGTGCGTCTTTTTCTAATTTGTTGTAGATAAATGGCTTAAATAGTTCCAAAGCCATTTTTTTCGGCAATCCGCATTGATGCAATTTCAGTTCGGGTCCGACAACGATGACTGAACGTCCCGAATAATCGACACGTTTTCCGAGCAAGTTCTGACGAAAACGTCCCTGTTTTCCTTTAAGCGTTCCCGACAAAGATTTGAGTGGACGATTATTTGCGCCACGCAAAACTCTGCCGCGTCTGCCATTGTCAAACAGCGCGTCAACCGCTTCTTGCAGCATCCGTTTTTCGTTACGGACAATGACTTCCGGCGCACGCAGTTCCATCAGTTTTTTCAAACGATTGTTGCGGTTAATTACGCGGCGATACAAATCGTTCAAATCCGATGTCGCAAATCTGCCGCCATCGAGCGGCACAAGCGGACGAAGTTCAGGCGGAATCACGGGAATCACATCCAAAATCATCCATTCGGGTTTGTTTCCCGATTTTAGAAATGAGTTGGAAACTTTCAAACGCTTGGAATATTTTAATTTTTTCTGTTGCGAATTTTCTTCACGCATCTTGCCGCGCAAATCTTCGACCAATTCGGGGATGTTAATTTTCATCAACAATTCCTTAATCGCTTCCGCGCCCATTTTCGCTACAAATTGATGCGGATATTCCTGCATCAATTCACGATAGCGTTCATCGGTCAGCAAATCTTTTTCTTTGAGTTCCGGCACATCGCCCGGATCGACCACGATATAAAGTTCAAAGTAAAGAATTTTTTCAAGATCACGCAAGGTTATATCCAGAAGATGTCCGATACGCGACGGCAAGCCTTTGAAAAACCAGACGTGCGAACACGGGCTTGCCAAATCAACATGCCCAAGCCGTTCCCGCCGCACTTTCGATTGCGTAACTTCCACGCCGCATTTATCGCAGATTACGCCGCGATGTTTCATCCGTTTATATTTTCCGCAGAGGCATTCCCAATCCGCCACCGGACCAAAAATACGGGCGCAGAAAAGTCCGTCGCGTTCCGGCTTGAACGTCCGATAGTTGATAGTTTCCGGCTTGGTAACTTCGCCGTGCGACCAAGATTTGATTTTTTCGGGCGAAGCAAGCGAAATTCTAATCGCCTCAAAATTCGGGGTTAATTGCGTTTTATTATCGTTTTGAAATCTAAACATCCTTTCTCCATTTTGGATTTTGGATTTTGGATTTCGGATTATCAGGATTACTTTTCCACAAAATTACTTTTGCTTCTTGCAATCCAAAATCCGAAATCGTCTAGTCTGCACCAACAACTTCGCCGACACCTGCCAACACTGCGTTCGGATCGATCTCGTCTTCCGTGATGAGTTCGACATCCAAACAGAGCGATTGCAGTTCGCGCACCAAAACATTGAACGATTCTGGAATTCCGGGTTGAAAATCGGAATCGCCTTTGACGATGGTTTCGTAGATTTTCGAGCGTCCGGCAACATCGTCCGATTTGCAAGTAAGAAGTTCCTGCAAAATATGTGCTGCGCCGTAGGCTTCGAGTGCCCAAACTTCCATCTCACCGAATCGTTGACCACCGAATTGCGCTTTGCCGCCTAACGGCTGTTGCGTAATCAAACTGTATGGTCCGATTGAACGGGCGTGAATCTTATCATCAACCAAATGCGAAAGTTTAAGCATATAAATGTAACCGACCGTTACCTTTTGCTCGAACTGTTCACCCGTAATTCCGTCATAAAGCCGTGTTTTGCCCGACGGTCCGACCGAAGCCGGAATGCCGAGTTCGTCGTATCGATCATTTGCTTTGCCGATATATTCCTTGATCTCTTTTTCGCTGGCACCGTCAAAAACCGGCGTAGCGAAATGAAGCCCGAGTATTCGCGCCGCCCAACCGAGATGCGTTTCGAGAATTTGCCCGACATTCATCCGACTCGGAACGCCGAGCGGATTAAGCACGATGTCAACCGGCGTTCCGTCCGGCAAATACGGCATATCTTCTTCCGGCAAAATTCTGGCAATCACACCTTTATTACCGTGTCGACCAGCCATTTTGTCACCGACGCTCAACTTTCGTTTCATTGCGACGAAAACTTTCACCATTTTGATAACGCCCGGCGGCAGTTCGTCGCCTTGTTTCAACTTGGTGATTTTTTCTTCGTAGATGTCGCTTAAAATATTAATTTGGCGCGTTGTTCGTTGTTCGTATTCTTTAATTTCGGCAATAACATCAATTGTTCCTGCCGAAACTTCTGCTTTACGAAGCAATCTCGGATCAACATCTTTAAGCATTTCACGGGTTAATGTTTCACCTTTTTTGATGATGACATCTTTGCCGTCAGTCAAATCCTTAGTCAGTTTTCGACCATCAAAGAGTTCATAAATCCGTTCGTCGCGCTGTTCGCTCAAAATACGGATTTCGTCTTCAAGATCGCGCCGCAAATCGTCTTCTTCGAGCGATTCAATATCAAGCGAACGCTCGTCTTTTTCCTGACCTTTGCGGGTGAAAACCTGCACATCAACAACCGTTCCGTCAATTCCCGGCGGGCAAGTCAACGAAGCATCTTTCACGTCGCCGGCTTTTTCACCGAAGATTGCGCGGAGCAATTTTTCTTCCGCCGTTAATTGCGTTTCACCTTTCGGTGTAACTTTTCCGACGAGAATCGAGCCGGGTTTAACCTGTGCGCCGATGCGGATAATTCCCGATTCGTCCAAATCTCTCAGCATATTTTCGCCGATGTTCGGAATGTCGCGGGTAACTTCTTCGGGTCCGAGTTTCGTATCACGCGCTTCGATTTCTAATTCTTCAATATGAATCGAAGTGTAATAATCCTCTTTCACCAATCTTTCGGAAACCAAAATCGCGTCCTCAAAGTTGTAACCGCGCCACGACATAAACGCGACGAGAACATTTCTGCCGAGAGCGAGTTCGCCTCTGTCGGTGCAAGGTCCGTCGGCAATTACCTGACCTTTCTTCACACTTTCACCGACTTGCACAATTGCTCGTTGGTTGATACAAGTGTTTTGATTTGAACGCGTAAATTTAACGAGTGAATAAATATCCGCCGTAACTTCGCGCGAAATCGTGCCGTCAACCTGATGATCGGCTTTAACGATAATGCGCTCCGAATCAACGTAATCAACTACGCCGTTTCGTTTGGCAATAACGACCGCGCCCGAATCCCGCGCCGCAATTGCTTCCATACCTGTTCCAACGTATGGACTTTCGGCGCGAAGCAAAGGAACTGATTGACGCTGCATATTCGAACCCATCAAGGCGCGGTTGGCATCGTCGTTTTCGAGAAAGGGAACTAAAGAAGCAGCGACCGAAACGAGTTGTTTCGGCGAAACGTCCATATATTGAATTTCTTCACGGTCAGCCGTGATAAATTCGCCCTTCTTTCGTGCCGCGTTACGTTCATTAACGATATTGCCTTTTTCGTCAAGAATAATATTCGCCTGCCCGATGATATATTTGTCTTCTTCCCACGCCGTCAGATAAAACGGAAAAGGCTCGAATTCGGCTTCGCGCTCACCTTTTTTCAACTTCTCGTTTGCTTCTTCAACATCTTCCAAGGGCAAGTGCGAATGTGGTTTCAAACCCGTTCCGCCGCCGTTAATGATTTTGACGTATTCAACCACTCGTCCTTCGGTAACTTTGCGGTAAGGTGATTCGATAAAACCGAATTCATTGATTCGCGCAAAACACGACAGCGAAGAGATCAAACCGATATTCGGACCTTCAGGCGTTTCAATCGGACAGATGCGACCGTAATGCGTCGGATGCACGTCGCGGACTTCAAATCCGGCGCGTTCCCGCGACAAACCACCCGGTCCAAGCGCAGATAAACGGCGTTTGTGCGTAATTTCGGAAAGCGGATTCGTCTGATCCATAAATTGCGAAAGTTGCGACGAACCGAAAAATTCACGAACCGCAGCAGTTACAGGTTTCGCATTGACGAGATCGCGCGGCATCGTCGTGAACATATCCTGCTGAATGGACATTTTTTCCTTGATGGCGCGTTCCATCCGTTCTAAACCGATGCGGAATTGATTTTCCAGGAGTTCACCGACAGCCCGAACCCGACGATTGCCGAGATGGTCAATATCGTCCTGATAATAATGTTCGCTGTCTTTTTTCATCCGCAAAAGATAATTGACGACTTCATAAAAATCGGGAGCCTTCAAAAGCGAATTGTTCAAATCCTCGCGTTCCGGTCTGCCCATTTTGATGTTGAACTTCAAGCGACCGACACGCGATAAATCAAAGCGTCGGGCATCGAAAAACATTCCTTCAAGCAAACGGTAAGCTGTCGGAACGGTTGGCGGATCTCCGGGACGCATTTTTCGGTAAATCTCCAGCAAAGCATCAACCGGCTTCGTAATCGTATCTTTCTTCAAAGTTTGGGCAATGATGCCGCCGATAATGTCTTTTTCGGGAAAGAATACTGCGAAATTTTCCAAGCCTTCTTCAATTATTTGTTGAAGTTTGGCGGATGTGATTTCGTTATTTGCTTCCAAAACTACTTCACCCGTTTCAGTATTTACAACATCGTCCAAAGCAAACGCGCCTTCAAAATCGGCAGGCGATACTTCAACCTTTCCGATGCCTAGTTTTCGCAATTCGCGCAGAGCCGAGATAGTAACTTTTTTACCGATTTTCGTAATAGATTCGGCTTTATCTTTGATCTCTTCTTCGGCACGCATACCGTTCAGGTTAGTGTCGCCATCCTCTTTAATCTTGACAAAAAGTTTGCCTTTTTCGACGCTCACTTCATCCGTTATATAAAAGCGACGCAAAATATCGGCGTTAGTAAATTCGGCATTTTTGACAACTTCTTCCAAAATGCTGTCGGAAACGGTTTTCATATCAATCTGCGGATTGAGCCACAAACCCAATGCCCGCAAGAATATCGTCGCCAAAATTTTACGTTTGCCGAGTCGGGAGTGCAAAATACCCTTCTGATCATATTCAAACTCAACCCACGAACCGCGATACGGAATTATTTTCGCCAAATATGTATCGCGGTCGCCTTTGTAGAATACGCCGGGCGAACGATGCAGTTGCGAAACAATAACGCGTTCCGTGCCGTTAATGACAAATGTTCCGTTGTCGGTCATTAACGGAATTTCGCCGAAAAAGACATCTTCTTCCTTAATGTCGCGGATGGTCGAAACATTGGTTTCCGGGTCTTTATCATAAACCGTCAAACGAATTTTCACCTTCAGCGGAACACTATAAGACGTGCCGCGTTCCTGACATTCCTGTTGATCGTGTTTGTGTTTCAAACCGACCGGCTCACCGCAATTGGTACAAAGTTTAGGACGTACTTGATTGAATGTGCCGCAATTGTTACATAGAACTTCCGCCGGATTGAACGGATCAACCTTAATCTTCGCACCACACTCTTTACAATTGGTGCGTAAATGTTCGAGTCCTTCAAGATTTCCGCACTTACACTGCCAATTACCGATTTGATATTCGACAAATTCGAGCGTTGCCGTTTCCCGAAAATCGGATACCGGAAAGATAGACTGAAAAACTGTCTGTAATCCGACCGTATCGCGTTCTTCGGGAATTAAATCCATTTGTAAAAAACGATTGTATGATTCACGCTGCACTTCGATCAGATTAGGAATGCGGGCGGATGTATAAATTTTAGAAAAATCTACGCGCTTGGGTGCTTGACTTGTCCGACGACCAAGCCCGTTGGTATTTATTTGTAGCGGATTGACAATCATATATTTTAAAAAATCTAGCCTTAAAGAAATTTTTTGTTGATTTTATCGTTTTTTCTTGTTAAGATGCCTTAGATTCACAAACTCACGACAAATTTTCAAAAAAAGACGGCAAATGCGGTCTAGGGTAAAGTTTGCCCTGACCGCTTAGATTATTAGCAGTTTGCTATAATATAATTTTTTCGAGAGTGTCAAAAAGGACACTTATCTCCAGTATTTTTCGAGAGAATTAAATCCTCTTCGCCTAAAAAGTTCCAAGAAAACCGAATAATTTACTGTAACAAAGATGGCAAGCGTTGAAAAAAAGTTGCCTGTTCAAACGCTTGCCTTTTTTAGTGTAACAACAAATTTACTTAACTTCAACCGAAGCTCCTGCGTCAGTCAGTTTTGTTTTAATTTCTTCGGCTTCAGCCGCTGAAATGCCTTCTTTTACTGCCTTCGGTGCGCTGTCAACCAACTCTTTAGCTTCTTTCAGCCCCAACCCGGCGACGATTTCGCGGACAATTTTGATAACGGAAATTTTGTTTCCACCGGCGGCAGTAATGATAACGTCAAACGTATCTTTCTCCACCTCGGCAGGCGCAGCATCACCGCCACCGGGAGCCATCATCATCGGTGCGGCAGCCGCGGCGGCTGAAACTCCGAAAACTTCTTCAAGCTCCTTAACTAATTCCGACGCTTCTAAAAGCGTAATTCCTTTCAAATATTCGACTACTTCATCTTTTGTAATTGCCATAATAATTATTTCCTCCCAACTAGGGTTCTGTGTTTAATAGTTAATTGTTAATGGTTAATTGTTAACCGGTAAAATTTACCATCAACCATTTACAATTAACCATTAACGCTTTTGTTTGTGTCAGCCGCGAGAACCCACGGGACGCATTTTCGTTTGGTTGCACCACAAACTAATCAGCACGTCCGAGCGATAACAGCAACCTGACTCATCGCTTTGCTCGTTTATCCTTGAGTGAATCGGCTAGAAACTTTTTTCTATTCTGACTTTTCTTCTTGTTCTGCTTCCGGTTCTGCTTCCCTTGAAGTTTCTTGTTCAGCACTTTGCTCTGTTGCCTCTGCTGTTTCCGGTTTTGCTTCCGTTTCAGCACTCGGCTCAGAGATTGGTTCAACTTCCGCTACCGGAGTTTCTTCCGTTTTCATCTCTGCTTCTTTTGACTCAACTTGCTGTTCCGCCGGAACATTTGTTTTCCCTTCTCCGATTTGTTTAATGACCACCGCCAAATTACGCGGCACGGCATTGATGACCGTAACAATACGTTGCGCCTGAGCATTAATTACAAACAATAACTTGGAAATAAGTTCTTCTTTTGAAGGAAGACTGGCTATTTCCTGAACCTGTTTTAAATCAATAACTCTACCATCAACTACACCTGCTTTAAATGTGTAAAAATCGGTGTTGGCTTTGATAAACTTAGAAATGGCTTTAGACAACACAACCGGATCGTTTTCCGTCCATGCGATAGCTGTTACGCCTTTGAAATGTTCGCTTGCACCTTCATATGGTGTTCCTTTAACTGCCAGACGTGCAATTGTATTTTTTACAATTTGATAACTTGCTCCGGCTTCGCGCAATTGATGGCGAAATTCCTGATCTTTGTTTACCGTTACTTTATTAAAACTAACGACCATCGCGGATTTCGAATTGTTCAGCTTCTCCGTGAGGGCGTTCAAATCTTTCTGTTTTTGCTCTCTTGTTTTCATTTTCTTATTTGCTCCTCACTCCTTATTAAACGTAAGTGAGTTCGTCGAGCAAAACGCCCGGACTCATCGTTGCCGCTAGGTTAATTTTCTTTAAGTAACGCCCCTTTGCCGTCGTCGGTTTGGCTTTCAAAACAGCATTGATTAAGACTCTGGTATTTTCCAGCAGTTTTGCGTCATCAAACGAAACTTTTCCGACCGGACTGTGAATTACGCCCGTTTTATCAACGCGATATTCAACTTTCCCCGCTTTGGTTTCTTCGATAGCTTTTTTGACATCCATTGTAACCGTTCCCGTTTTCGGATTCGGCATCAAACCGCGCGGACCTAAAACCTTTCCGAGTGTTCCGACTGAGCGCATCATATCAGGCGTAGCGATGACGGCATCAAAATCGAGCCAACCGCCTTTGATTTTGTTAACCAACTCATCGCCGCCGACAAAATCCGCGCCGGCATCTTCGGCTTCTTTCACTTTTTCGCCTTGCGCGATAACGACGATGCGTTTCGCTTTGCCACCCAAACCGTGCGGCAAAATAGTTGTTCCGCGCACAAGTTGGTCGGCTTTTCGCGGGTCAACGCCAAGCCACATCGTTAATTCAACCGATTCATCAAAATTTGCAAAGGCAATCTCCTTTACTTTTGCGATACCTTCTTGCAAATCATACTTTTTGTGCCGCTCGACTTTTTCCAAAGCCGCACGATATTTCTTTCCTCTTTTCATTTTACCTCCAAGGTTTTAACGAAGTTTGTAACTTCTCCCTCTTTAAATTCAGGATTTGCGACCAGCGGTTTAAGGATTTAACAAAATCAGCAAACCAAAAATCTTAAAATCTTATCCCTCGACAGTCAATCCCATACTTTTCGCCGTGCCTTCAATCGTTTTCATCGCCGATTCAAGATTTGCCGTGTTTAAGTCGGGCATTTTTTTCTTAGCGATCTCTTCAATTTGTGCACGCGAAATTGTTCCGACTTTCGCTTTATTAGCTGTTGCCGAACCTTTCGCAATTCCTGATGCTTTTCTCAAAAGGTCGGCAGCAGGCGGTGTTTTCGTTTCAAACGAAAATGAACGATCGGCGTAAACCGTAATCACGACCGGCACTTTCATATCGGGATCGTCGTTTTGCGTTTTAGCGTTAAACGCCTTGCAAAATTCCATAATGTTTACGCCGTGTTGTCCTAATGCCGGACCGATCGGCGGTGCCGGATTTGCCTTTCCCGCCGGTATTTGTAATTTGATATATCCTGTAATTTTCTTAGCCATAATCTTTTTAGTGAAAAGTGAAAAACTAACAGTGATTAATAAATTCTTAGTTTTTCACTTTTCACTTTTAGTTTTTCACTAAATTTATTCTTCTTCAGCGAACGTAACTTTTTCGACATCCAAAAAATTAAGTTCGACCGGCGTAGCACGTCCAAAAATTGTAACGGTAACTTTTAAGGTAGTTTTTTCTTCATTCACTTCTTCGACCTTACCGGTAAAACTTGCAAACGGACCCGATTTGATACGCACGACTTCCTCGATCGCATATGAAAACTTCGGTTTCGGCTTTTCGGTCGCAACTTCGATGTTGTGAACGATTTGGTCAACCTCTGTCTGGGTTAAAGGTGTAGGATTTTTCCCACCTAAAAACCCCGTAACTTTGGGTGTCGATTTTATCGCGTGGAAAACATTGTCGGGAATTCGTCCTTGCTCGGTGCATTCGACCTCTACAAGAACGTAACCCGGATAAAACATCCGTGACGATTCGATGCGCTTATTTCCGCGCATTTCAACAACCGTTTCCTTCGGCAGTAAAACTTCCGTGATCAGATCGCCTAATTCCATATCGCGTATGCGAGCGTTCAGACTTTCGACCACTTTATTTTCGTGCCCCGAATATGTGTGGATAAAATACCACTGCTTCATTTTAAAATCCTTATATGCCGACAATCTTATTTACTAACCACGTCAAGCCGTCTAAAATATAGACCCAAGCGTGGTCAACTAAAAAAAGGTAAATAGCAAAGAATATGACATTGACAATCACGATAATCGTCGTGTTTCTCACGTCATCGGCAGAAGGGAACGTGGTTTTGTCTAATTCTTCGCGTGTTTTGCGAATAAACTCACCAGGTCCTTCACCGCCGTCTTTGTTCTTTTTGTCTAAGGTGTCAACTGCTTCTGACACTATATTTATCTCCTCAATTTTTTAATGGCAGGGGTACCAGGACTCGAACCCGGACCTACGGTTTTGGAGACCGACATGCTAACCATTGACACCATACCCCTAAGACTATTTTCGATTTTAGACTGCTTATTTGCGACAAATACTTCAAATCGCAATCTGCAAATCTAAAATCGAAAATATGAAAAATTATTTGTTTTCCCGGTGTAATCTATGGCAACGGCAACGATTACAAAACTTTTTAAGCTCAAGCCTTCCCGGCGTGTTCTTTTTGTTTTTAGTCGTTACATAATTGCGTTCTTTACATTCCGTGCATTGTAAAATTATGTTATCTCTTGGCATTTCAGTTATGTCCTTTGTCCTTTGTTCACTTTGGTTTTGCAAAGCACAAAAGACAATTTTAATTATTCAACAATCTCACTTACGGTTCCCGCTCCGACCGTTCTGCCGCCTTCTCTGATGGCGAACCGTAATCCTTTCTCCATCGCAATCGGGGCAATCAGTTCGATCTCCATCTGGATGTTGTCTCCCGGCATC
>JANMAA010000192.1:0-11231 GCA_031359215.1 Acidobacteriota bacterium
CGGTGGCGATCATCAACATCTCGCCGATGGTTTCGGTGTAACCCGAACTCAATTTGGCGCGGTTCATCGCCTTGCTCAAACGCTCGATAATGCCCGCCTCGACCGGCGCGGGCGGACTCGGCGGCGGAGTAAATGTCGGCACAATCGGAGTCTGCGTGCCGCCGAGCATACCGTTCTTAAAAGCCGTCCCTGCTTTAGAAAAAGCCGCCGCGCCTTGTGCAAACAAGATCCCATGCCGCATCGCCGCAGAATCCTGTAACAAAGCCGTCTGCTCCACATTCGTAAAACCTAAAACACCCGACACAGCCGGAAATTCCTGCTCGAAATTCATAGACCAAGCAATCCGTTCATTGTTTCCTTGTGGTAATATTGTTGTTCCTGCCATATTTTTTTACTCCTCAAGTGATTTTTTTAACAAATCTGCTTACTTCAAACTTTTTCGCGCTTGCGTGAAACGATTTTTAGCAAGTTTTGAATGATTCCGAGTAAGTTCGGAATCATTCCGAGTAGGCTTGCAAGAGTTCCAAGTATGCTAAAAACTTTTTCGGGCTTGCCTGCAATCATTTCAAACTTACTAAAAAATTCATCGCACTTGCGCGAAACTTCTCGAAACTTGCTTGGAATGTTTTCTAACCTACTCGTAAAAATTCCAAACTTACTGAAAGTATTTACAAACTTACTAAGAAGCTGTTTGGAAATTCATTTTTGCGCTGAAAGTGCATTTAGAAAGTAGCCAGAGGTGCAACCTCTGGAACAGATAATCATCATTCGCGCATTGAAGATGCGCTCAGATTCGTCTTTTCGCACCTCCGGCGCGGAAATTTCTTGCAAACTAACCAGATGTTTCACCTCTGGCTACTTTCTTGCACGCCGCTTTGCGGCTAAAAAATGAATTTCCAAACAGCTTCTAAAAACTGTTTTGAACTAGAAAATCTTATCCAACTTCTCCAATGCTGAACTCACCGGCACTGTTTTCCAATCACCTAACCTTCGGATGGAAGTATTAGCACTTTGTGCCTAACTATTTGTTTTAATAACAAAATCTGTCGTTCCATGTGCCGAACCTTTGGAACTTGTTGCCGGGGCATTGAAACTAATTGCCAAATATTGGAAACTTTTGCTCAACCTTTGGAACTTAACGCCGAACCTATGTAATTTCGCGCCGTTTTTCCAAAGATTAATCCTTCGCGTCTAAGAGTCTGTTTAAATTTTAAGTTTTAAACCGCGAACGCGGCACAAAGAAAGTAGCCGGAGGTGCAACCTCCGGTTATCGGATAACCGATTTCCGCGCCGAAAGGTGCGAAAAGATTACTTCTGAGCGCATCTTCAATGCGCGAATCGTAATTTCAATATTCCAGAGGTTGCACCTCTGGCTACTTTCTCGAACGCACTTTCAGCGCAAATTTCAAAAATTTAAACAGACTCTAAGTGCCGAAGTTTATACGGTTGATGCTTGTATAAACTGTTAGAAAATCTCGTTTGTGTTGAACAAAATCAAGATACGCTTCTTTTTTGAAGAATGCAATAGTTTTTTTGGCGAAATTGAAATTATTTTCTATGCTCGTCTTTTGGCATTTATTTTCCTTTTCACTTGTATATGACAAAAACCGGTAAAAATTTACATAAAATTTTATTTTTAAACTTCTTCATCTTGATTATCATTGGATTTAAAAAAGGTATGTGCGGATTCAGGCAAAGGTTTTTTGCTTGTATTAAATTTCCGATTAATTTAGACTAATTTTGGATTTCATCAGAATTCATATCTCATTTTATAAATTTTCAATGTATGAATAATGCAGATGTATCAATGACTTCTGTGGAAAATGAACGGCAGAAAAAGAACGGGGAAGATTTACGTGAATTGTTAGTAACCTTGCGCGAATCGGAAGATCGTTTTGATCAACAAACCCGCATTTTCAATACGACACTTTCAGCTATCGCCGATTTTATTTATATTTTCGACAGACAAGGAAAATTTATATATTCCAATCAACCCTTGCTCGATTTGTTGGGAATTCCCCTCGAAGAAATAATCGGTAAAAACTTTTTTGAACTGAATTATCCCGCCGACCTTGCCGCAAAACTACAACAACAGATTCAACAGGTGGTCGATACGAAAACTATTGTCCGCGACGAAACACCTTTTACGAGTCCGACCGGCGAGAGTGGTTTTTATGAATACATATTTAGCCCGGTAATCGGGGCTGACGGTTCGGTGGAACTCGTCGCCGGATCAACCCGTGATGTTACCGGGCGCAAGCAAATAGAACAAACCTTGCTCGATTCGAAAGAAAAATTTCAGGATCTGGCAAATTCGATCTCGCAGTTTGCCTGGATGACCGACCGTGAAGGCTGGATTTTCTGGTATAACAAGCGTTGGTTTGAATATACCGGCACGACGCTTGAAGAAATGCAGGGTTGGGGTTGGCGGAAAGTTCATCATCCCGACCACATTGATCGGGTCGTCAAAAAATTTGAACAAAAACTAATCACGGGTGAAGAATGGGAAGACACTTTCCCGCTTCGCAGTAAAACCGGCGAATACCGTTGGTTTTTGTCACGCGCCTTACCGATCAAAGACAAAACCGGCGAAATCGTCCGTTGGTTCGGGACAAATACCGACATCGAGGACGTGCGCCTCGCTGAAGAAAAACTCAAAGAAGCCGACCGTCGCAAAGATGAGTTTTTGGCGACTCTGGCTCACGAACTACGCAACCCGCTGGCACCGATTCGCTCCGGTTTGGAGATCATCCGCCATTCAGATTACGATAAAACCGTAATTGCCGAAACCATTGAAGCTATGGAGCGTCAAACAAATCAGATCGTTCACCTGGTTGACGATTTACTTGAAATTTCTCGAATAACACAAGGAAAAATATTTCTCAAAAAAGAGCGTATCAATTTGAAAAATGCCGTAGAAATGGCGGTCGAAACCAGTCGGGATTCGATAACACTCAACGGGCAAAATTTAGAGATCGAACTTCCTGAAAAGCCCGTTTACATTTACGGAGATTTTACGCGTATCTCTCAAGTTCTTCTTAATTTATTAAATAATGCCGCAAAATATACCGAGCCCGGAGGCAAAATCAACCTTTCGGCTGTAATTAACAATAACAATGTTGAAATTCGTGTTCGTGACACCGGAATCGGTATTCCTCAAGATATGTTGTCCACTATCTTTGAAATGTTCAAGCAAGTAAAAAATACTTGTGACCAACCCGGCAACGGACTCGGTATCGGTTTGAGTGTTGTTAAAAGTTTGGTAGAAATGCACAATGGCTCGGTCGAGGCTGACAGTGCCGGAATCGGCACAGGAAGTGAATTTACTATCCGCTTGCCACTTTCTGAAGATAATTCAGAATCCTTGAACACGAACACCAGCGCACAGAATAACGATATGCAAACAAATGATAATAAGAAATCCCCACAATATCGTATTTTGGTGGTTGACGATAACGCCGACGCATTGGAAATGATGAAATTTTTATTGTCGATGGATAACCATACCGTCCATACGGCTTGCGACGGCGCAACCGCTATCAGCATCATTCCCGAATTTCAACCGGAAATTTGCATTCTCGATATTGGTTTGCCGGTAATGGACGGCTATGAACTTGCCCGTCTGCTCAGAGAAAAAATTCCCGGTGTTTTGCTCATTGCCCTTTCCGGCTGGGGACAGGATGAAGATCGCCGCCGTTCAAAGGAAGCCGGATTTAATCATCATCTCGTCAAACCGGTCGAAATCGAAAAATTGCAAAGTATTTTCTCTGCCTTAGGCTCATAATAATTTCAGTTAAGTCTTCAATGAAAAAAGGCGAAACGTGATGTTCGCCTTTCTTAAATTAAAAATGTTGCCGATTTACCGATATGAATTCGAGCCGACTTTCGGTAAATTATAAACGTCCGCCAAAGTATTCAGCTCATACCTGACGCGTGTCCATAAACTTTCCGTATTTCCGCCCAAACGCCGATTTCGGATAGTTCTATCTATATCCGACGCGATATTTAAGCATTTGCGAACTTCGTCTTTGTTTTCGATCCAAGCGTCCTGACGATCAAATTCACGACTCAATTCATCGGTTGCGCCTTCTAAATCTTTCGCCCGACGATTTAAATTGTCCTCGCGCTTTGTGCCGTTAAGATTGCTGCGGTCAAGCGATTTATCAAACTGCTCTGTAAAATTATCGACTCTATTTTCAACCCGATTAATAATTACTTTGACCTGCGCTTTAGATAAATTTTTACCTCTGGCTTCGCGCCGACGTTGGGCATTGCTGACATCTGCGACCGATAAAATCATTAAAATTGCGGCAAAACCGACAAATAAACTAAATAAATTTTTCTTCATTTTTTTCTCCTCTATCGTTTTAATTTTTCAAAGATTTCAATAAAAATCCGAGAGCATTTTCTATGCTGCTCTTATGTTTTGACGCTCAAGCCAGTTAAAAAGTTTTACAAATGTTCAAATTTGCTAATGAGATTCAGTCATATCGCACCACATCACAAGCCCGCGCCAACTGCCGAATTTTTCATAAAAATCTTCGATTTCCCTATCGCCGCAAACAGTTTTTTTATTGTGCTTTTTATAGAATTCCGAACGCAAAAAAGAATCGAGCGCAAGACCTTCATAACGCCCGACGAGTTTCAGAAGATTTTCCGCCGCATAATCTCCGACTCCTTTTATTTGCTTCATTTCCTTTTTTAATTCCTTCGTCGGTAATTCCGAATTCAGCCAACCTTCGGGATTTATTTTCCCCGCCGCAACCTTCTCGGCGAGTTCCGCAAAATACGCCGCACGATAACCGGCGCGAATTTCGGTTTTGTAAAAATCGGTTGAAACACTTGCCATTTGAATTGCCGTCGGAAAGGATTTTTTCCCGCCGGCAGTCGGTGTTCCGAGTTTTTCAACCAGATTTTTTGTCATATTTTTTGTCAACGCCCACGAACAATTGGTCGTGCAAATCGTTTTAATCAAGTCTTCAAACACCGTCGGTGAACGTAAAAGTCTGCCTGAATTCGTTTCGGAAATCCATGAAAATTTCTTTTTTGTTAATTGATAGAAATCGTTCAAATCATCGTCAAGCCGCAAAATATGCCGAACTTCACGCAAAATTTGCTCCTTAAATTTTTGGTCAATATTGTTGTCTGAAATTTTGACCTCAATATTACCGTCCGATTGATAAATGGCGGCTGAAACAGATTTTTCCGAATTTTGGAAAATACGATTCAAACACAAACTATCCGAATCAAATTCAAAAGGCAAAAGTTGATACCAACCATGACTAAAAACCGTCCGGCTAAAATTAAAATTACTTGGTATTTCGAGGTTAATTATATTCATTTATTATCTGTATTATTTTACCCGAAAAGTTCTTGAAAAAGCCAAGCCTTTGCCAAATCCGGTATGCAACGCCGATGTTTGTAACGCTCTTTTTAATCTTTGCGCTTCTCGCTTACGGTTTCAAAATCTCACTGGCAAATCAGCCGTTGTTCGGAAACAATTTTCGGGATGGCTAAATTTTTTGAATCCAATTCATAATTTTTACGAAATAAACGCCCTTTTTCTGAAAATTTGACGCGTTTATAGATAGGGTAAATTTCAGAAAAAAAGGAGAAACAAAAGATGCGTAAAGATAATAGAGAAGAAAGACAGGAATCGGGCAAAGTAATGGCTTTAACAATGGCTTTGATGAAAATTTTGATTGTTTCGGTTGTGCTCGGAATGATTTGGCTGGCGCAATTTTTGATGGCTCAACACAACCAATTGTTCAATATACTTCGCGGATCAACGGGGTTTTAGGATATTCGGCTTTGTTATCGCTTTCAGTTTGGCAATCACGCTTTTAATCTCTTAATCGCCGGATAAAATATTTTTTTCACTTCGTCATAATCCCGTGAAAAATTGATATTTCCTGTTTTTTTAGTTATAAATCTGAATGAACACTTTTATTTCGGGTATTTTGAAAATATGAAAAAAATTTTAGCAGCTATTTTAATTTCACTTGGCGCGGCGTTTTTATTCAATCAGACGGTTTCGGCACAGAAGTTAAAAAAGATGAAATGGGAAACTGACTTGTGCGAAATCGAGGGAACCTATGATTCTTCAAAATACACAGAAACACAACTCCGCAACACATTAAAACTTTTCCAATCAATAGGCGCGATTCCGCTTTTTACAGACTATACAGTCTTTAAATATGAGGACATCAAAACTTTGAGCGTCGCCAAACTCGATACGGAATACAAGCAGAAAATCGAAGAATTGAAGAATCTCGACATTGTAAAAACCGCTTATTGGGAAACGATTCGGCAAAAAAAATTGCGGGAAACCGAGCAGTCTTACAAACTTGGGCGGCTGACTATTCAGAGTTACACAAACCCGACGGTGCTTATGCAAACTGAAAATGTGGGCGAATGCCGCGAAAAATTTGCAGAGCCATTAGTTGCGCGGGGTGATTCATTGCTCGATGCGTGGAAAGTAGTCAACGAGATCAATAAATCGAGAAATTGCTGTCCAGAAAATCTCCAGCAAAAATTTGACGAGCAATATAATTCGCCTGATAAATTCAAATATGCTGTCGTCGAAGTTACCGCTTTCGGTTGGTGGAACTGTGTTAATGCCAAGAGATACCACGTCAATTCGGAAGAATCCCAACAGAAAAATTTTGATAAACTCTTCAAAAAAATCAAAGAAATCAGTTGCGACGAACCTTAAAAATCTAACCAGACCAAAACGAAATCAAAATGGCGATTCGTCATCATCGTTATCAAAAACGATTCGGCGTTTGATTTTCGGTTGTTTTTCCTCACGCAAATCTGCGGGTTCAATCGCTTGTAAAGCCGGATTTCCGTCGCTGTCTGTGAGCAGAACTTCGATGCGCCGTTCGGCTTGATTAAGCCGTTCCTGACATTCGCGTGAAAGGCGCACGCCGTCTTCAAAAAGTTTAAGACTTTCCTCCAAAGATAATTCGCCTTCTTCAAGTCCGCGCACAATTTTTTCGAGTTCCTTCAAAGAAGTTTCAAACGATTTCATAATGTTTACTGAGTTGATTTAAAGATGTCTTCTAAATTCGGAATACCGAGTTTTTCACCCGTTTTTTTGAGTCCGTTCTTTTGCGCCACGGAAATCAAATCCTGTCCGATTTTTTCGGCGATTTTGCGGGCTAACACTTCATCTTTGACAGCAATAACCTGCCATTTTTCGCCGTTGCGTTTCAAAGTCAATTCAAGTTGACGCTCAGGAATTTTACTTTTGACAAAAGCCTTGTCGCCTTCAATTTTTATGTCTAAATATCTGTTCGCACCGATGGCGATTGCCCAAAACGGGATTTTCTCGAATGGTTTTGTTTTATCCCGGATCAGATTGGGTAATTCGGCTTTTGCGCGTTCTTTGATTGCGGGCAAAAATGGTGCAATCACCGAAGCGAGTTTTTGAATCGTTGTCGGCGCGACGCCGCGCCCGTAAAGTTCGACGGCTTTATCAGTGATCTGCGGAACAAAGTCATCAATCACGGCGTTTGTGTCAACCAGTTCGTCAATCGCTTTTTGATCATCGCGCCGAGCCGCATCGACCAGCAGTGCCAGCGAATATTGAGGTGTTGTTTTTAAATTTCGCCAATAAAAATAACCGCCGATAGCACCGACAATTAAAATAAAAAGCAAGCCGATGCCGAGAATTTTGAAAATTTTCAACCAAACGCCCGATTTTTCCGGCTTTTGATAATCACCAAAGTCCGGCGCAACACTTTCGATCTTTGGTGTTACGCTTTTTTGCTGTTCTTCTAAATTTACGACAAATTTCGCCATCAAACTTTAGTTGCTTTTTCTATTCAAGGTTTTGCTTAGACTTTTGCCGTTGTCTTATATTTAAGCATCGATTACCGGATTTCCCTTGAATTTTATCAACTCAAGCGTGGATTCGGCAACGAGCCTTTTTCCGCTTAACAATAATTTCACCTTACTATTTTCAATTCTTCTCCACATCCAAAACCCGCGTGATAATTTTACCTTTTGCCAGACGGATTTTCACTTTATCATTTACTTTTACTTTATTGGCATCGCGCAAAATTTCGCCTGCGTCATTTTCCGCAATCGAATAACCGCGATTTAAGACCGAAAGAGGCGATAGCGCGTCTAACGAAGCCATCGAAATTTTCAGTTTCTCGTCATTGGCATCTATAACATCTTTTATTGCTGAACTTTGCCTTTGCTGCAAAAGAGCAAGAAGTGTTTTCTTTTCATTCAGCTTGGAGGCAAGTTTAATCGGTGAAAGCCGATTCGCCAAACTTTCTAAATTGCGGCGTTTTGTTTTGAGTTTTTCCACCAAACCGGATTGAATTTGGTCTTTTAAATCCTCGATCTCATATCGCAAATCTTTAACGAGGATTGGAAATTCGGTAAAAACGGACGAAAGCGCAAGTTCTTGCCAATCAGACCGCGATTGTAAAATTTTGTAACCGACCAATTGAAATAAGTCCTGAGTTTTCTGCGCCAGAAAATTAGCAATGGCATCTTCGCTTTCGGCTACAATCTCCGCCGCCGCACTTGGCGTTGGCGCACGCCTGTCAGCCACAAAATCTGCAATCGTAAAATCTGTCTCGTGCCCGACGGCAGAAATTACCGGAATTTTCGAGGCATAAATCGCCCGCGCCACCCGCTCTTCATTAAATGCCCACAAATCTTCCGAAGAACCGCCGCCGCGCCCGACTATCAGAACATCAATTTTTTCGTCCGATTTTTTATTAAAATCATTCGCCAGATTTATCGCCGCTTCTATCTCTTCACCCGCCGCTTCGCCCTGCACACGCGTCGGAATTAAAGTGATGTTTACGGTTCGTGTCCGGCGCGACAAAACATTCAAAATGTCGTGAAATGCCGCGCCGTTCGGCGATGTAACCACGCCGACACGCTTTGGTAATAACGGCAATTGCTGCTTAAATTCTTCATCAAAAAGCCTTTCTTTGCCGAGTTTTAATTTAATTTGCTCAAATGCGACTTTCAACGCACCTTCGCCGACGGGTTGCAGCGATTCAACCAAAATCTGATATTCACCTTTCGGCTGATAAACTGAAAGTTTCCCGCGCACACGCACCTCCAAACCATCAAACGGCTGAAACCGAATCCGCGAATTGTTGCGAATATAACAAGCCGCCTTGAGGTGCGAATCGCCGTCGTGCAGCGTAAAATACCAATGCCCGGAATGTGCCGCCACAAAATTAACGATCTCCGCCTCAACCCAAACAGACGAAAACCCGCGCTCCAACGCCGATTTAACCTGCTCGTTAAGTTCCGAAACAGTCAAAGGTCGCGCTTCTTCATCGTCAAAAAGTGAATTTAATAGTGAATTTTTCAAAGTTTGATGCCTGATTTAGAATTTCCCAAACACTTTATCTATATTGAAATACATCTTGACAGATTCTTTAGTATCAGGATTTGTGCCGGACAAAACATCAAAAGTATGCCCATCTTCTCTCGCCAATGACTGTGATCCAACCCGAAATCCGTAATAGCTCATAATGATATATTCTTCCCGAGTACTTATAACAAAAAAGGCGGTTTTGGCAGTTTTGCCGTCGGCATTTTCTAAAATTGAATCAATTAAACCTCTGGCAATAGTGCGATGAAAGTCTGCTTCTTTTTTTTTATCCAGTTCTTTATATGCCTGAAACGCTGTAAAATGCGCGTCAATGTCAACGTAGTTGATTTTTAATCTTTCCTCAATCACTTTTAATGCCGCTTTGTAGTCTTTTTTATCCAAAGCTACATTCATTGCTTTGCGACTTTCACTTCCGCCGTAACCTGAAAAATCTTTAGTTTCAGCGTAGGCAAGGCGGATTTTGCGAAAATCAATATTTGTATCGCCTCCTTTTAATTTTGTGACCAAATTTTCATAATCTTTGGCAGTCAATTTCTGTTGAATTTCTTTGGATGTATTGGTTTTAATGTCATCTTGGGCTTGAACTGCCAAATTCAATGGCAAAATAATTACAATAAAAATGATGATTTTCAGTTTCATAATTTCTCCTTATTTTTAACATTTGTTCAATAAACCATTCGCGTCTTAATAGTTCCTCGAACTTTTTTCAAAATCTCGAATGCTTCGTGCGAAAGTTCCGTGTCAACGTCCAAGATAACATAGCCGATCTCTTCATTTGTTTTTAGATATTGTCCTAAAATGTTGATTCCTTTTTCTGAAAGGCGCGAGTTAATTTCTCCTAAAACACCCGGCACATTTTCGTGTATGTGCAAAATACGATGCGTTCCGTCTTGCGGCGGGAGATTGACTTGCGGCACGGTCAGCGAGCCGTTTGACTTGCCGAGTTCGAGATAATTTATCAATTTTGCCGTTACATCCAAGCCGATATTTGCCTGCGCCTCTTCGGTCGAACCGCCGATGTGCGGTGTTAGAATCACATTCGGAAGATTTTGCAAAACGCTTGAAAATTCGTCGCCGTTTTTTTCCGGTTCGGACGGAAAAACATCAATTGCCGCGCCGGAGATCGTGCCGTTTTCGATTTTTTCCCGCAACGCATCCAAATCAACCACGTCGCCGCGTGAATAATTGAGAAAAATCGTTCCTTTTTGTATTACGGAAAGCATTTCGTTATTCATCAAATTGCGTGTAGATTTATCGCCGGGAACGTGCAGGGTTACAATGTCCGATTGTTCAAGTAACTCCTTTAATTCTCGGATTTGCTTGGCGTTTCCGTGCGGCAGTTTGGTTAAAATATCGTAATAGATAACATTCATTCCCATTGCTTCCGCCATCACGGAAACCTGCGAACCGATATTTCCGTAGCCGATTATCCCGAGCGTCTTGCCGCGCAGTTCAAAAGCTCCTTTTGCTTCCTTTAGCCAAATACCGTTATGAGCCGCCGTATTTTTATCGGAAATTTTCCGAATCAGAATTACACATAACCCGATAATCAGTTCAGCTACCGAGCGTGTATTTGAATACGGCGCGTTAAAAACGGCGATCCCTTTATTGGTGGCAGATTTCAGATCAACCTGATTTGTGCCGATACAAAACGCGCCGATTGCCAGAAGTTTATCGGCTTTGGAAAGAATCCTTTCGGTAATTTGTGTTTTCGAGCGAATTCCCAAAATATGAATTCCTTTGATTTCCCGTATCAAATCGGCTTCGCTCAACGCTCCATTTAGCTGCTTGATCTCGGCGTAACCGCTTTGTTTTAGCTCTTCTACCGCTGAAGTCGAGATGTTTTCGAGCAGCA
>JANMAA010000241.1:0-16623 GCA_031359215.1 Acidobacteriota bacterium
TCTTCAGGAGTCAGTCGATTGTTTATGGCAAAAGACCTTTCAAGTTCTTCGCTGAGTTTGGCGGCTTCTTCGCCGCGATTGATTAAATCCTCGTAATCTTTTTTTTCGCGGTCGATTCGACCTTTTGCGATCGTTTCCTTAACATTTTTCGGCAAATCGTCTTTATGTTTTCTACCGGGATCGCCAAACGTATCCGATTGGGCATTTATGCCAATAACAGCCGTCGAAACTAGAAGTAATACAAAAATGAAGTGGTAAAACTTAAAAAACATATTTTTTTTCGTAATTAAAATTATTGATCTGCATCCGGTTTGGCATCCGGTGAAGTTCCCGTAACCAATTCAACCAATTTTTTTAAAAACTCCTCTTCAGCCGTCCCGGTGCTTTGCAGCGTTGTCCATTCGGAACGCAAGCCGTTTTCGGAACGACCTTCTACTTTTGTTGTTACCGAAACATTATTTTTAATACCGTCAATGGATTGAACTTCAACCGTTAATGTGAAACGTCCGCGAGTCCAAGGCGTGTCGGAATTAGGCAAAACCGCATAACGATTTAGTTCATTGCGCGTGATTACCGCGCCTTTCGCAAAAACATACGGTTGGGTAACGATTATTCCGTCTTTGAGGCGTGAAGATGATTCGTCAATAATTTGTTTTTGATCTTTTATTACGCTTAAAATCATTTCGACTAAAACATCGCGCCGTGAATTCATTCGATAAGGGTTGGGAAGCCGTCCACCAACCTTCGTTTTTCCTGCACCGAAATCCCATGAACGACTTACATCATTTGAGCGTTTGGTAGTGTCCGTAGTTGCATCTTCCTTTATTTTCTGTGTTTGCGAATCTACGCCCTTTTGAGGATTTTGTGCAAAAGCCGCGAAGGATAAAATAATGATGGCGATAATTGTATAAAATAGATTTTTCATATTAGTGATTTTACCAAATTTTTCACGACTTTAAATATAAATCAAATTGTGCTGAAACCAAAGGTTTGATGTGAGTAAATTTTGAATAGTTGCAGTCTGTAAAAGTAAATGGTGCACTTTTTTTAATGATAAAAATATCAGTGCAAAATGCGACCGCAAAACGGCTGAAAGTTGTTTAGATTTAACAGTTATAAAAGTTCTTACTTTAAGAATTTTTGTTTTTCCCAAAGAAGGAGATATTTCAAAAAAGTATAATGAGAGGCAAAACGCGCAATGCAGAAACCGGCGAAACCGTCGAGGAAACCGAGCTTTAAAATAAAATTTTGAAAAAACGCGGCAAATGCGGCAAACACGATTTTTACGGGCGTTGTTCTTTTTCCTTGCAGAAACATCTGTTCGGCGGCAAGCGGCGCATAGATTTCAGTGAGTTTTCGATTATGATGGGCGGCATTTTCCATACTGTAATGCAAAATGTCGCCGCGTAATTTTTCGATCTTTGCGCCGTCTTCGAGTTTTACCGATTCGTGAACCAGAACATCTTTCCATTTTCCCCTGTTCCGATTGTAAAATCGTAGCTGCCAATCAGGATACCAGGTGCTGTGGCGAATCGGGCGGTTCATATAAAACGACAGTCTCGGAATTTTATAGCCATCCGCCAATTCATTTTCAGAAAGGTTTTTAAGCCGTAAAATCTCGTTTCTTAAATCGTCTGACACACGCTCATCGGCATCGAGGCTGAAAACCCGGTTGTGTGCTGCGTGGTCAGCAGCGAATTGCTTTTGTTTAGAGAATCCGAGCCAACTTCGGGTCAGAACTTTTGCGCCGAGAGATTCGGCAATTTGGCGGGTGTTGTCAGTGCTTTCCGAATCAACAACCAAAATTTCATCAGCCCAACCGACGGATTCGATGGCTTGAGCGATGTTTTTTTCTTCATTGAAGGCAATAATAACGACGGAAATTTTCACAGTTGTTAATGGTTAATTGGCGAAATAAGTTTAACGAACAATTTACCATAACAATTATCATTTATCGTTCGCCGGCGAAACATAATCGATATTGTTCATCAGGAATGTTGTCGAGGTTGAGCGTTGAAGATCGGAAACGGCTTTATTGTAGTCGGTTTCCGAACGAATTTCAGCGTTTCGCGCATTGGTCAAAGCGTTTTCACGTTGAAAAAGCAAAAAGGTTGTCGAGCGTCCGACTTCAAAAAGTTTTTGTTCGCCTTGCAACTGGATTTCGGCATTTGCACGCGCCCGACGCGCCGTTAAAACTCTCAGGCGGGCAGTTTCCACCGCTTGCACGGCATCGCGGACTTCCGTTACAACCGTTTGTTCCTGAGCGCGGGTTTGAGCTTCGATCTGTGTTTTTTGAAATCTCGCGGTTGCTAAATCCGCTTTTGCCGTTTGGTTTTTCAGTGGAAAAGAAAAAGTTACGCCAACCGAAAAGGAGCGTGTGTTATTGCTGAACAAATTTTGTAATGATTGCCCGTAACCACCGATAAATTGCGGCGGAATCGAAGAGGAAAAAGACACATTCGGCACAACGATGTTCGGGTTGAGCAACTGTAATTGCTGCAGCAAAAAAGCATCGGCATTGCTTGTCGGGTTACCGAAAATCAAAGGACGCGTGACGGTATCGGTCGAACCGAGCGGCGTTCCTGAAAGCCCGAGAAAATTATACGAAGAAACAAGGTCAACTTGCGGACGAAGTTGATTTTTGAAGTATTCAATATCAATCGCGTTTATTTCATTTTGCAATTTCAACCGGCGCAATTCAGGACGATTATCGATTGCATCTTTCATCACGTCTTCCAGAATGACAGCCTCATCGCTAAACACGGGTTTATCGGTCGGAACAAATTGGACAGTCCATTCGGGCGCATCCGGCTCTCTCAGCACTAATTGTTTCAGACGATTTTCCGATTGTGAAACCTGTTGTGTGGCAAGCAATAAATCCGATTCACGATTGGCAAGTTCGGTTTCAACCTCGGCACGCGCTAACGGTGCTGACGAGCCCGCTGCGATCTTAGCTTCAACCTGACGTAGATTTTCCTTGGCTAAATTAAGATTTGCCATCCGATTCTGTTGGTCGCGCAAAGCGAAAACCAAATCCCAATAACCTTGTTGAACTTGCGAAATGATTAAAATCGTCTGCCGCCTGAAATCGGCATCCGTTTGCGCCACACGTTTGCGCTGAATCCGAATCTGTCGCCGTGTGTTGTCAATACTTCGGTTACGCAAAATCGGCTGGGTGAATGAAAATCCGAGATTTGAATTAAAAGTAGGATTTAATTGGGAAAAGGTCGAACTCGTTGCATTACGGCTATTATTGAAATTGACGTTAAAATTTCCCCCGCCGCGACGAATCAACTGATTATAACCGCCATTGACGCGAAGCTCCGAACTGCGTGTAACGCCCGATAAATCCGCACCGCCGAGTGTGCTCGGTTGTGGTTGGACGTTGTTCGTATAGGTCGGCGAAACCGTAAAAACCGGATCGTAAATTCCCAGCAAAGAACGAAGGGTTGATTCGGCAATTTTTACGTCATTTTTCGCAATTTCGATGTCATTATTATTTTCCAGTGCTTTACGAATCGCATCATCGAGTGAAAGCGGCATCGTCTGCCCGGTTTGCACACCAACGCGATTTAATGCATTTGAATTTCTACTTGGAGTAGGTTTTGAAACAGTTTCGTCAGACTTCGAGGAATTTTCCGTTTCGGCATTTGACGGGCTTGTTTCAACTTTGTTTTTAGCAATACGCGGGGTCGGATTTTTCGTATATTGAGCAGACGTATTAATAACGCCCAAACCGAACAGGCAGAGAGCTAAACTACAGGGAAAAACAAGATGACGTATAATATTCATTATAAAAGGACTCCGAGTTTTTGAAAGTAAAAAACGCTAATAAACTCAGAGTCTTACTACGCTCAAATAATTTTGATTGTTTCAAATATTTGGATATTCGGAGCGAATCGCCAATTTCAAAAATCGGTTATACTGGAGCATAATTGAAAATCAAAGGCTTGCGCCGGTAAATCCGAAAACGTGAAACTTTGAACTTTAGACTAAGATAAGTTATCTTTTAAGTTTTTAATATACAAATATTTTCTGGGAGGAATACAAAATTATGGCAATAAAAGTAGGAATTAACGGTTTTGGGCGCATCGGGCGAAATGTCTTGAGAACGGCTCTCGGTGATAACGAGATTGATTTTGTTGCAGTGAATGATTTGACTGACACGAAAACATTGGCTCATTTACTAAAATATGATTCGGTGATGGGAAATTTACCGAATGAAATTTCACATTCGGAAAATTCGATAACCGTTGACGGTGACGAATTTATTGTTTTTAGTGAAAAAGACCCGGCGGCGATAGATTGGAACTCGGTCGGTGCGGAGATCGTCATCGAGTCAACCGGCAGATTTACAAAAGCGGAAGATGCCAAAAAACATCTCGGCGGAAGCGTCAAAAAAGTCATCATTTCCGCGCCTGCCAAAGACGAAGACGTAACCATCGTTCTCGGCGTGAACGAAGGAATGTATGACGCGGAAAAGCACAACATCATTTCAAATGCTTCCTGCACGACCAATTGTCTGGCACCCGTTGCCAAAGTAATCCACGAAAAATTCGGTATAAAAAATGCGTTGATGAACACCATTCATAGTTATACGAATGACCAGCAATTGCTTGATTTACCGCATAAAGACCTTCGCCGCGCCCGCGCCGCCGGTCTTTCGATGATTCCGACCTCGACCGGTGCGGCAAAAGCCGTTGCGCTTGTCATTCCCGAATTAAAAGGGAAGTTTGACGGAATTTCGGTGCGTGTTCCGACTCCGAATGTTTCATTGGTTGACGTTGTAATGAATCTCGAAAAAGAAACTACGACCGAAGAAGTCAACCGCGTTTTAAAGGATGCGGCGAACGAAGAACTCAAAGGTATTTTGGAATTTTCAGAAGAACCGCTGGTTTCGATAGATTTTCGAGGCAACTCTCATTCTTCAATTGTTGATGCGGAAAACACGAAGGTAATTGGCGGAACCTGCGTTAAAATTCTTTCGTGGTATGACAACGAGTGGGGCTATTCGTGCCGTGTCCGTGATCTGGTTAAATTTATTGCAGAAAAGGGACTTTAATATTTTAGAAATTTGTGGAAATAAAATTCAACCGGAAATTCGATAAATTCATAATCCGATAACCACAAGGAATGATCCGTTAAATTTATCAATTCATTAAAAAAGAACGGCTTTTTCTCAAAATTTCTGCGGCTGTCATTTCAACAGTTTGAATATCTTTCGGGTTTTCCAATTTTTGTCGATTTGGGCTACAAAACAAAGTTACGTTTTCACCGGTTTGAGATTATAAAAGATCGTCTGATCGGGCAGGCGATCTTTTATTAACATAATTTGTCTGTTCTTATTGGTCGAGAGTTTTAAAAAGTTTATTTGAATAAAATCGTTTAATGGATAAATCAAAGGAAAATTGGGAGTATTTCGGAAAAATCGACCCGTATTATGCGGTTGCCACCTTTGATAAATTCCGAAAGGAAAATTTAACCGAATCGCATAAAGACGATTTTTTTCAGACCGGTTATGAACATATAAAGAAACTTTGGGATGAGATAGAAGCCAACTTTGGAAAAGATTTTAAGCCGCGAAACGGGTTGGATTTCGGTTGTGGTGTCGGGCGTTTAGTCATTCCGCTGGCGGAAAGATGCGAAACTGTTGTCGGCGTTGATATTTCCGAAAGTATGCTGGAAGAAGCCGTCCGCAATTGTGAAAGTCGTAAAACCGATAATATAAAGTTTCAGCAAACCGATGAATTTATAGAAGGCTCGGAAAAGTTCGATTTTATTCATTCGTTTGTCGTATTCCAACATATAAATCCGGTTCAAGGTGAGAAAATAGTAAAGAAATTAGCTCAATCGCTTACAACAAATGGAATCGGTGTGCTGCATTTTGTTTATGCGCCGCCGCCCGGTGATCGAAATTTTTGGAGATTTAAGATTTATCGGGATTATCCGTGGATAAATAAACTGAAAAATATCTTTAAAGGAAACCGGGATGAGCCTTTGATGCCGATTTATATATATGAATTGAATAAAATATTTGCTGTTTTACAAGAAAATGATTGTCACAAATGTCTGGTTCGTTTCAGTTTTCACGGGATGAATGGCATCGTCATTTTTTTTCAAAAAGAAAATGACTTAATGTTTTGAGATTCAAAATTTGAAACTTTATTTTGTTTGCTCGATAACTTTGTATAAATTTTCGATTGAAATGCGGCGATAGCCGACGATGCGGTTTTGCCAGTAACCTTCAAATTTTGATCTTGTAACGCCTTTGCTTGACGAGGCGTGATAAAAAGTATTTTCGTCAGCAACGATGCCGATGTGTCCGAGTTTATTAAAAAATACGAGTGTGCCGAATTTGAATCTATCGTCACCCTCGACCGGAACTGAATTTGCCCACAGATTTCTCGCACTTGAGCGTTCAAAATAAAAACCGGCTTCACTAAAAACGCTCCAGACCAATCCTGAACAATCATAGCTTCGCGGTCCGGTCGAACCGTAGTGATAGGGAATTCCGATTCTGGAATTAATCGCGTTTAATAAGCTCGAACTGAAAACAGTGTTATAGCTTAAGCGGTTAGCCGAAGATGAATTATTTGCGGGAACCGGGTTGGTCGGTTGCGACAAACCCGTCTTTTTCACTAACGGGGTGTTTTTAATTACATTTATCGGCTGGCTTAAGGGCGGAATCTGTCTTTTAGGAGTAGCAGGCGGTGTATTTTGCGGTGGATTTATCGGTTGACTTTCGGCTTGCCTGTTTTGTTGATTCGGCACAATCCGTGTGCGTTCTTGGGCAAAAACACTACTAATACATAAAACAACCGCAAACAAAGAAACAGACAAAAATTTACAAATACTCATCAAAAACAACTCCTATTTTTACTTTACATATTTTTAATCAAGATAAGGTTTTAAGGGGTTGCGGAATTTTTTCCGCCTGACTTTTGAAATAGCTAAAATAAAAACAGTTCGTGCTAATCCAAAATGCGGATTTTCACTAAATCAAATCAAATTGTTTTATTATTATTTTAACTAAGACTTAAAAAGTTTCGCTGAAAAGAGCGGAAAATGCAAATGCCAAAACTATTTTAACCTGAAAAGGAATAGTTTTGGCAAGTTTTTTTGGACAATAGAGAGGTTTCAAAAAAATTTCAAAGACGGATTGCAAAATCCGTCTTTGAAAAGTCCCCGCCCACTCTTCTCCGCCTTTTACCGTCGTTCCGTGTTGTCTTTGATACTACAAGACAGTTCCAATCAAGCGATGCTTCCACAAAAAAAACAGAGGCGCGAAGAAATTTTTGCGCCTCTGCAATTTGTTATAAAAAATCCGGTTAAGCCGAAAACGAAGTTCCGCAACCGCAACCGCCGGTCGCATTCGGATTTTCAAATGTGAATCCCGAACCCATCATATTCGAGGTGTAATCAACCGTGATGCCGTTCAGGTATTGTGCACTGAACATATCAACAAAAAGTCTGATGCCCTGTTTATCCACAATAAAATCGCCCTGTTTCGATTCTTCTTCGATATTCAGGCTATATTGGAATCCCGAACAACCGCCCGGAACAACCCGCACGCGAAGTCCTGACGTTTCCGGTAAATCGTCTTCGCTTGCCATAAATTTCTTAATTTCCGTCGCCGCGCTTGGCGTAACTTCTACTTCAACTGACGGTGCCGCAACTGCTGACATAATTTTTATAATCTCCTTAAATAGATAATTTCAATTGATTAAGCCGTAACCTAATCTTTACTTTAATTTCAATTTTACCTAGCTTTTGACAAAATAACAAGTTCCGGCTTCATCGCTTCGATGGAAATTTGTCGTGCGACTTCTTCGGCAACCGTGCGAAACGCCTTTGCTTGCGGTGAATCGGGATTGGCAACGACGACCGGAATTCCTTTGTCGCCGGCTTCACGGACTTCGATGCCGAGCGGAACTTCGCCTAAAAACGGCACACCCATTTCGTCGGCGAATTCACTTCCGCCGCCTTTGCCGAAAATATCGTAACGATTTTGAGTGTCGGGCGCGATAAAGTAACTCATATTTTCGATGATGCCCAAAATCGGCACGGCAACCGTTTCAAACATTTTCAAAGCGCGACGCACATCGGCAAGCGAAACTATTTGCGGAGTCGTTACCAAAACCGCGCCTTGCACCGGAACTAATTGCGCCAAACTCAACTGCACATCGCCCGTTCCCGGCGGCATATCAACGATCAAATAATCGAGTTCGCCCCAATTTACATCGGACAAAAACTGCCTGACAATGCCGTGCAGCATCGGACCGCGCAAAATCATCGGTTTGTCGGGCGGCGCAAGCAACGCCATCGAAATCATTTTTACGCCGTGCGCCTGAATCGGCACGATTTTTCCGTTTATCGCTTCGGGTTGTTTATGCGCCACGCCGAGCATCAGCGGGACATTCGGACCATAAATGTCCGCGTCCATCAAACCCACTTTCGCACCGTCAAGCGCGAGTGAAACGGCAAGATTGACCGCGACGGTTGATTTGCCGACACCGCCTTTGCCCGATGAAACGGCGATGATATTTTTGACATTCGGCAACGTCATATTGTTGGCAAGTCCGCGACCTTCGGGAACTTCAGCATCCATCGTAACCTTGACATTTCCAACACCTGCCAACGCGCCGACCAATTCATAAGCCTGCGTTTCCATCTGTTCCTTGACGGGACACGCCGGAGTTGTCAAAACGATCCGAAACGAAACGTCGGCGTTTTCGATCTTTAAATCTTTGATAAATCCCAATGTAACAATATCTTTATGTAAATCAGGGTCAATAATCTGTCTTAATGCGTCTAAAACCGCTTGTTCTGTAATTTGATTCATTTATTTTATGGCTGTAATTCAAAACTTA
The DNA here is from genome assembly GCA_031359215.1 of Acidobacteriota bacterium. GTDB lineage: Bacteria > Acidobacteriota > Blastocatellia > Pyrinomonadales > Pyrinomonadaceae. Next base: position 8,871 of record JANMAA010000241.1, read on the forward strand.
TAATAGAAAAAAGTCTTCGGAATAAATAATAATCGATAGATTTTATCCATCCTCAATTATCTATCATCTACTCCGAAGATACAATTTTCCTAAACAAATTAACATCACCACCGCTTAACCCAATCGGGTCTTCGGAGATAAACCGTCCAAGATTCGCGTCATACCATCTTGCTCTGTAATAATGCAAACCTGTAAATTCGTCTTTCTCGCGTCCTGTAAATTGGTAGCGTGTCGTTAAATTATTTGTCGAATTGCCAAACGAATCATAACTTGCCGAACTCGAAACTGTGCCACTTGAATCAGCCAAGCTAACGGTTGAGCCGAGATGGTCTTGCAGAAAATACTTGGCAGTTCCATTGACATTCATTTTTAGCTTGTTATCAATGCCGAGTCCGTTTTGATATTTCGTCAAAGTCCCATTATCGTCATCCATCACGACATCCAAGCCGTCGTAAGTGAATTTCGTGATGTTTGCGCTTTCTGTCCGTTTTACTCTGCGTCCAAGTGCGTCATAAGCGTAGGAAACAGAATTCGTGCCGTTGGTGGCGGAAGTCATCCGATTCTCGTAATCCCAACTATATGTCCAACTTCCTGAAACATCATTTTTTGAGGTCATATTCCCGTTGGCATCGTAAGACATCGTTTTACTTGCGGTTGCCGACATTCGGTTAAACGGCTGATAATTGTAACTTGCCGAGAGGTGCGAACTTGTCCGATTGCCAACTACGTCAAAAGCGTAAGTTTCGTTTGCCGTGCCGTTTGTCATTGAAGTTAATCGGTCAACATTGTCGTAAAATTTTTGGTTTGCGTTGCTGATGTGAAAAGATATAATTAATTTTCACAAAATATTACTCTTCCATTACAAAATCTAATTTATATTGAGAATCTTTTACAACTTGACTGTTTTCATCTCTAATTTCCGCTTTAAAGTGTGTTAGCCCTCTATGTTTAATAAAAGAAGCACTGCCAATGTAATTATAATAGCCAAAGAAATTTAGCCAAGAAAATCCATCAGGCAAAAATGCAAAAGGAGGTTTGTCATCTATATACATCCCACCAATTCCATTGTCATTAATAATTCCAGATGCTATCTTTGATGCACATTTAGGCGAAGATAAATTAATTCTTAAACTCAGTTGATTAGTTGGCAAATCAGATAGCTTAATTACAGAATTTTGCGGAATAGGATCAAATTCTTTAATAGGTTGCTCCTTTTCTGCGTCAATTAGGGTTACATTTTCAATCCGACAAACTTCTTCTCGCTTTTCTGTAGAAGCGCAAGAAACAATAAAGATTGAAACAATCAACATAAAGAAACGGGTAACTTTTTTCATAAAATGTCTGGCGTTGCATATTGTCGCTATTGTGTTTATTTAACATAGAATTTCAATTATTGTGAACAAAATTTATTCTTCTTTATTCTTCTATGGTGAAATTCAGTTTATACTCAGAACCTTCTATGATTTGGTCATTTTCATTCAAAATCTCCGCAATAAAAATTCTTTCTCCTCTTAGTTCTGTCAACAACTTATTTTCTTTATAGTCAAAAGAACCTAACAAATTTAGCCAAGAAGAGTTGTCAGGCGGATAGGCAAAAGGAGGCTTTTCATCAATATACCTTCCTCCTCCGCCATAATCGTTAATAATTAATGATGCTACTTTGGGGGCGCAGTTTGCTGAAGATAGATTTATTTTTAAACCCAATTTTGTTGGTAATTTAGAGAGTTTAATTACTGCATTTTGCGAAATCGGATTGAATTCTTTAATAGGTTCGCCTTTTTCCACATCAATCAATGTTGCGTTTTCGATACGGCAGACTGGATTTTTTTTCTCCTCAAATGTGCAAGAGAACATAAGAGTTGAAATGAGTAATATTAATAAAGTTTTTCTCATAAAATCCTCACTTTTATTTTCCACATTCACATTTAATTTTGTTAGACCACGGATCAACTAAGATTTTTGGATCTTGTGGATTAGATGATGTAAAAACTGCCCATTGATGCGGTAGCAAATGCCCTTCTCCATCTTCTTGAAAACCTATTGTAGGTCCTCTTGACTCAGGAGTCCAAACACTTCTTGTTTTCGCAAAAGTTGGTAACAAATCATTTATTAACTGTTCTTTCTGTTGTCCGCAACCTTTGATTGGTTCGGTATAACCCAGCCAGTAGAAAGGATTTAAGTATTGCAATGATGCCCCTATATTGTTCAATTGCGGTTGCGAATACCTATTTCCTCTTTCATTCATTCCTTTTACAGAATTATCAAATCCATCCATAATCGCCGAAACATCAGGATTAGAGCGGTTACAAGAACAGCCAATGGTCGGGGGATTTGTGAAAGGGGGAGAATTTAGGATGACAATATCTGTATCTTGTAAACCGGAAGGATCAATTCGACTAACAGGATTATTTCTCACATACCCGAACAAATTAACATCACCACCCGCAAAACCAATCGGGTCTTCGGAGATAAACCGTCCGAGATTCGCATCATACCACCGTGCGCGGCTATATTGAAGTCCTGTAAAGCTATCAAATTCACGTCCTGTAAATTGGTATCTCGTCGTTAAATTATTCGTCGAGTTTCCAAACGAATCATAACTTGCCGAACTCGAAACTGTGCCACTTGAATCCGTTAAGCCAATGGTAGAACCGAGATGGTCTTGCAGAAAATACTTGGAAACGCCGTTTGAGGTCAGTTTTAGCTTGTTGTCAATTCCCAAACCATTATGATACTTGGACAAAACTCTGTTATCGTCATCCATCAAAACATCCAAACTGTCGTAGGTAAATTTTGTAATATTCGCTCCTTCTGTTCGTTTGATTCTTCCCTTTGCTGATATAGTGATTTCCTAGATCATAAAATTTCATTTTGCTGTTCGCCATAATAATACCGAACTGCTTTCAGACTTCCGAAAACCGATAATCCAACGAATACCAACATTGAAAATAGCCCATCAAACATAATTGGATTAATTAAAATCCATATCCAAAAACTTAATGGAAAAGCAAAAAAAACAAAGGAATATAGCCATTGTTTGAATTTTCCAATTCCAATTAAGGTTGCGACAATTCCAATAATGCAAGTCAATAGAAGTGTATGCGAATCTGGAAGAACTGCTCTTGGGTCAAATACTTTTCCAACTAAAGCAATTGAAGCAAAAACAAAAACTAATGCTCCCGGAATTCCTAAAAATATAAACGACAATATTTGGATAAGTTTTTTCATATTACCTTTCTTCTATATGAAAACAACTCAAAATTTTCGTGAGTAAGTTTCCTAAAAAAAATAAAATCGAAGCGTTGATAAAAGCACAAAAAGTTATTAGCACATAGAAAGTAATATGACTTAACGCACTAGCTGAACTAAATGCACTAGCGAAAGCAAAGACTTCGTATTTGTTAATTATGTCCAACAAAATAAAACTCCAAGGGGCTGTTAAAAAAAGCAATCCTAACCCGGAGAGCGCATCGGGTCGGCTTACGTTTAATTCGATTATTGCTACGATATAAATAAATAAATAAATAGTAGCGATAATCAATCCTATATTGATTTTTTGCGCTTTTAACATATCGACATTGATTTTTTGCGCTTTTAACATATCAATACTTTTTTGAGTTTCCCCGAAATACATTTTATCTGATTCTTAAAGATTAATTCAAAATATTTTGAGTTCCAAATTTCTAAACGATGGAAAAGGATTTGTAGAACTTACGGTAAAAATTCTTTGGCATAATCATTGCTTTTGAAAGGTCGGTTTCATTTTGTATAGGCAAGCGAAACCTGAAATTGTCTTACAAAACAAGCAAAATAAAGATTTTATAAAAATCTTCTCATAAGTAAATGTCGAAACTTGTCAAAGCTAAGTGACAAATTCCGGCACTTTGTTACAAAACTTAAAGTTCCAAAGTGAGGTGTATAAATGAATAACAACGGTCAAAAAGGATTTTCGATACTTGAACTGCTTTTGGTAATAGTCATTCTCGGAATTATTGCGACGATTGCAATTCCTTCCTTACAAAAAGGAATCAGGGCTGCTGAAAATGGCAATGCGCTGGCTAGTTTGAGAACTATCTCAGGCGCGGAAATAAGCTATTATGCACAAAGCGGAAGATATGCCCGCTTAGACGAACTCAATACGACGAACGGCGGGAATCTGGGAACTATTATGCCGCCAAATCTGATTCGCGGAAAATTTACCTTTCAAATGAATCCGGTTACGCCGACTAATGCCCAACTTAAAGATTATTATACGATCGTTGCCACCAAAAGTATGGGTCCGAACGAAGGACCTTATGTTATTTCCGTCGATCAATCGGGCGTAATTGTCCAAATCCTGCCTTAAAACCCTCGAAAATATCTCATAAAGTAACTCGCATAATTCGGTATAATAAAGCAATGAATATATTTGAAGACCTAGTTGACGAGCTGAAAAAAGATAATCTGCTTGAAGAAACAATTGTTGAAAAAAAACGCTCTGAAAACCAAGCAAAAATAGTTGACGATGAAATCATTGAAGCCCAGACATTTTTAGAAAATTATTCAAAAGAACAAAATTCAAATGCGGCAGCAATTCCGTTTGAACCGAAAGATAGTTTTGATTCAATGAGGGAAAAGTCCGAATCGGGCGAAAAACCGGCTGTCGGCAAATTATCCTCGCCGGTATTCAGGGCGGAACCACCAAAACCGCCGGTCAGGAATTTGGAAATTTATCGAAAACGGGCGACAGACGAGGTTTCGTGTTTGCAAATCGTCGAACATATTTTTTCAGGCGTTGAGCGCGAACAGATGAAATTCGTGCCGAAACAATATGACGATCTGGAAGTAACAAAATCGTTGCACAATTTCTTACAGATTGCCAATGATATTCAGTCGCCGGAACACGCCCAAGCCGAATTTCAATTGATGCAGGAAACCGAAAGTTGGTATTCCGCTCTTTCACACCGGGATAAACATATTTCGGTAGCGCACTTGCGGCGGTTCTGTGAAACTACGCGTCCGGCTTTGAGTCCGGCGGCACTCATTGCATTAGCACGGTTTTACCGCAATTCACCTTATTCCGAGTCGGTCAGAAACAAATTCGATTTCGTCGTGACACGACTTTTTTCGCACGAAATCGGTAATGAAAAAAGAGAAATTCTCCTTCATCAGGATGATCTCATCGAAAGCCTGACGGAATTGTATGCGGAATGGGAAAGTATTTCGATCTTTCAAAATGACGAAAACGATTCAAAAAGTTTAATTACCACACTTAAATTTGAAGACTTTATGACAGAAGTCGAAACCGCAGATAGTTTTGATGAGTTACTCAGAAATGATTTTTTCAACCGGTTGCATATTTTCAAAGAGAGTACGACGGAACAATTTTTCATTCCTTTAGTGACAGCGACGGCAATCGAAAGCAATATCAGGATCGGTAATCGATATGTTGAATTATTGCAAAAAGAAAGAGAAAAAGGTGCGGGGGAAAAACTCGAAAACAAATACGGTTTTTTGCATGATCAGGTTATTTCGGACGCAACCAGCAAGACTTTGCAGCTTGTGGAAGTATTAAATGCAAAGAATGAGCAAAATAAATCTATTGAAGAAAGTGAAGTTACCGAAAAATCATTAGATACTTCGGAAAATATTCAGAAAAAGGCTAAACTAGAGAATGCCAAAGCGAAAGCGGAACAAAAGCCCAAAAGATGGTATTCCGTCAATAAATGGTTACTTATTACGACAATTTTAGCGGTTTTTTCATCAATTGCAATTTTCGTTTGGTCAAATAGCGGTGTGATCGATAAAACATCACAAGATGTTAAAATCGTAAATCTTGAAAACTCGTCGTTGAAAGACTTTCTCAAGGACGCACGAATCAATAATGACAAGTTTTATGCGGTTGTATTGCCAAGTTGGGACAGTGCAAAAAGAGAGAAGAAGGAGGAAATTTTGCAAAAGATTTTAACTGCCGGAATTGAAAAAGGCTACAAAACTGTTTATCTGATCAATAATCAAGGCATCGCGGTCGGATTTGCTTCCGAGGAAAAAGTAGAAGTTTATTAATGGTGTAAAAAAAGCAGCAATCCGAAAAAAATTGACCGAACATAAAAAATCCGGGTTCAAAGAAAACCGAAGATTTTAAACTTTCTGAAAATAAAAAAAGAGGGTTTTGAAGTTATGTTTGATTGTTGTAAAATCTGTGTGAAATTTGCGTGTGAAAAAAAGCGCAAAGTAATAATAATTGTTTCTCAAAACAAAACAGGAGATTAAATGAACGCAAAAAATGTATTGAACTATGCCGCCGATCAAGGCGCAAAATTTGTTTCCGTGCGGTTCACGGATTTAGTTGGTGCGTGGCATCATCTGACTTATCCGATCAGTCAATTAACCGAAGAAAGCTTTGAAGAAGGCTTCGGTTTTGACGCATCGAGTTTGCGCGGTTGGGCGGCAATCAACGAATCGGATATGCTGCTTGTTCCCGATGCCGGACGTTTTTGGGTCGATCCGTTCACCGAAGAAGAAACGATTTGCCTGATTGCCAACGTGGTTGATCCGATAACTAAAGAAGGTTACGGACTCGACCCTCGTTCCGTCGCCGTCCGTGCGGAAAGTTATTTGAAATTTACCGGCATTGCCGACACGATTTTCGTCGGTCCCGAAGCCGAATTTTTTGTTTTCGACGAAGTTTCTTATCATAATGACCAGCAATCAGCCGGTTATTCGGTGAATTCCGAAGAAGGACATTGGAACTCAGGGCGAAGCGGCAACGATATGATGCCGAATTCCGGCTATCACATTCGCCCGAAGGAAGGATATGTTCCGGTTGCACCGCAGGATTCATTGATCGAATTGAGAAACGCGATTTCACTTATTTTGGGAGATGTCGGCATCAATGTCGAATGTCATCATCACGAAGTTGCCACCGCCGGACAATGTGAGATCGACTTTAAGTTTTCCAATCTTCTGCACACGGCTGACAATGTGATGTTGTTCAAATACGTCGTCAAAAACACGGCGGCGGCACACGGTAAAACCGCGACATTTATGCCCAAACCGCTTTACGGGGATAACGGTTCGGGAATGCATTGTCATCAATCGCTCTGGAAAGAAGGAAATCCGCTTTTCGGCGGCGAGGAATACGCCGGACTTTCGGAAATGGCAAAATTTTACATCGGCGGTTTGCTTAAACACGCACCTGCCTTGATCGCGTTTGCCGCGCCGACCACCAACAGTTATAAAAGATTAGTCCCGGGTTTTGAAGCTCCGGTAAATCTGGCATATTCGGCGCGAAACCGTTCCGCCGCCGTGCGGATCCCGATGTTTTCGGCATCGCCTAAAGCCAAGCGTTTAGAATTTCGTCCGCCCGATCCGAGTTGCAATCCGTATATCACGTTTGCCGCTCTTTTAATGGCTGGACTCGACGGCGTGCAAAACCGCATCGATCCGGGTGAACCGCTTGATAAAGACATCTACGATTTGTCACCCGAAGAATTAAAAGATGTTCCGTCGTTACCCGGAAGTTTGGACGAAGCCTTACTCGCGCTCGAAAACGACCACGAATTCCTGCTCAAAGGCGACGTTTTCTCAATGGATATGATCGAGCGTTGGATAAAATACAAACGCGAAAACGAGATCAACAAACTCCGTCTGCGCCCGCATCCGTTGGAGTTTTCGATGTATTACGATATTTAATCAGTATTTACAGTAAAAAAGTTAGTGGTCATTGAATTGAAATTCAATGACCACTAACTTTTTTTACAAAGGATTTTTT
>JANMAA010000079.1:0-3253 GCA_031359215.1 Acidobacteriota bacterium
CTTTCACGCGTTCGAGGTCTTCGGGATGAATGATATTCAGGAAAGTCTGGAAGGTCAGAATATCGTGCGGTGCAACTTCAAACAATTCGTTGCATTTCGGCGTGGAAAAAATTTTATCTTCGCGCAAATCCCAAAACCACAAACCGATATCGGCGTTTTCGGCTGCGAATAAAAGCCGCTCGCTGCGCTCCTTGTAATACTCGATTTCTTTTTCGCGGACGGTGAATTCCTGAGCGCAAAAGAAAATCAGCTGATTTTCGTTTCCAGGATGCAGGTAAAGTTCAATGTTGATAATTTGGTCGGCACTGACTCTGAAATCAAGTTGGACTTTTTGATTATTACCTTTAGCGGCTTCGGCAATGGCGTTTTCCAGAGTTTCAGATGTGTGCGCGGATGCCTGCCAATAAACGGTTTCGGAAAATTTTTGACCGATTAGCAGCTTCGGATCGGTGGTCGTTCTCTCAAAAACCTTCCCGTCGAGACCCAAAACGTATCCTTCCGAACTGATCGTCCCGAAGAAGGCAAAAACATTCTTAAAAATCGCATGACATTCAATGTCGTTAAAAGAAAAATCCATAAACGTCCTTTTCGTGTTCCGCTCTATTCTAAATTAATGATGATTTATCCATTATAATCTATAATCAAAAGGTAAAAATGATGTTTTGCGCTCAAACTATTTTACCCGATTTAATACCTTAGGGAGATTGCGCCTCAACAAAAAACAAGGAAAATAATAAAACCCCGTCCCGGAAATTGAAGTCGAGGCTTTTGACGAAAAAGTTTCACCACGCAAATCACAATGCCGATCAAACCAAATATTTTCGAGAAGTTAAAACACTTTCACCTGACCGATCTCAAATATTCTGGGACTATTTCCAAATAAATTTATTTGCTGACCTTTTTTACACAATCAGACATCTTCGCTCAAATACTTGACGCAATTCGAAGCACTATTTGTTAAGAATTTATACTAGACCGCGCTTTTTCGAAGCACTCAATTTTCGTGCCGCTTAGTTGAATGCAATAAAACAAACTATTTAACTTGTTCAATTGTAATATTTTTACTGTTTAAGCATTCATTCGATACGAAAAAATGCCAGCTTCAATCGTGACTAAATTTCACGCCAATCAAATTATGTATGAAATTATTACGATATAATTAAAAATTATCGGGAAAACGGCATCAAATTTGAAATATCCGTCCCGACTCGACTTGATAAAGAGAGCGGGTATTTTTTAATCTAGTTGTGGATAATAAATTAGAAATTAAGAGTTGTGACAAAAAACAGTATTCTCCTCTGCAACGGTTCTATAATCTTAATTTGCGTTTAGTTGAATAATACAAATTGAGTAAATATATGGTAAATAAGGCACTTGTAATTGATGATGATGTAGCGACGCTGGAATTGATGAAATTCCAATTGTCTTCCGAAGGCTTTGAGGTAACGACCGCCGAACGCGGAGAGACGGGATTGAAGTTGGTTGCGGAAAATGTTTATGACATTATCTTGACTGACCTTAATCTGCCTGATTTCAACGGCATTGAAATGGTGCGCCGTTGTAAGGAAATCTCGCCCGACACCGAAATCATAATGATTACGGGCGACGGCTCGACTGAAAAAGCTATCGAAGCGACCAAAGCCGGAGCTTTTCACTATGTTGAAAAGCCAGTCGAATTTGAAGAATTAATTCTTTTAATCGGAAAAGCGATTGATCGCAAACGACAGTCGGCGGAAATCAGAGAACTGCGCGGTAAACTCTCCTCGCGGCACACTTACGAAGGCGTAATCGGCGGCAGTCGCGCAATGCAGGGAATTTACGAAATTATCGAAAGCGTCGCCGAATCGGATGCCAATATCCTTGTTCTCGGCGAATCGGGAACCGGAAAAGAAGTTATCGCCAACGCTATCCATTACAAAAGTCACCGCTCGAAAAAACCGTTCGTAAAATTAAATTGTTCAGCTTTGCCGAAAGAATTAATTGAATCGGAGCTTTTCGGACATAAGAAAGGTTCGTTCACCGGAGCCATCGGCGACAAGGAAGGTTTTCTCGCCCGCGCCAACGGCGGCAGTCTTTTGCTCGACGAAATCGGCGAGATGCCGATGAGTTTGCAGCCGAAATTACTGCGCGTTCTGCAGGAAAGAATTTATTATCGCGTCGGCGACGATAAACCGCAGACAGTGGATTTTCGCCTTATTTCTTCAACCAATCGCAGTCCTTTCGATGCGATTCAGGACGGTAATCTGCGCGAAGATTTATATTATCGAATTAATACCATCGAAATAAAAATTCCACCTTTGCGGGAAAGAATGGAAGATGTGCCGATGCTCGCCGAGCATTTTCTGGAAATTTACGCGGATAAATACAAACGCGAAGCCAGTGAATTTTCTGAAAAAGCCTACGAACAGATGCTGAATTATAACTGGCGCGGTAACGTGCGCGAGCTGCAGCACGTCATCGAAAGAGCGATCTTGATGTCGAAGGACGGCAAAATCAACGAACTGAACATTCCGAAAAATCTCGAAAGTTCGATTTCAATGGCGTCCATTTCAAAAAACGCCGGCGTGTCGTTCGGAACTCCGCAAAACGGCGTTGCCAAAACTTCCGTTGCGGTCAGCGAAGCAATTTCACTGCCGTCGGCGAATCTGTCCGGTGATGAACTATTTAGAGAAATCGGGAAGTTTATCGTTGGAAAATTACCCGAACCGACCGATGATGTCGAGCAGGGCGACGTGTTTAATTCTTTAGAAAGCGGTGTCGTGCTGGCGGCTTTGAAGCGCACTAACGGCAATAAACAAGCCGCCGCTAATCTTTTAGGACTATATCGTCCGAGACTTTACGGTATGATCAAACGTCATAATATAGATGACAAAATATAATTCGTCAGAGCCGCGTGTAGTAGCGGACGGGCAGTTGAATTTATTAACAATAACCGATTAAAAAATTACATTTAGCTAGATTCGGTCCGCCTGCTTACAAAGGCGGCTCTGACGAAAGCGAAAAAACTACTTTGAATTTGAAACACTAGGGACTTTGATCTCGACATCAATATCCTTAATTTCCTTTTTATTTCCATTGGTGCTTACAACATAAATTGTTCCAGCGATAATTGCGACAACAATAATCATCGTAATTGCCCAGATCAGATTAATTCCAGTGCTGTTTTCACCTTCCATAACTTTAACTCCATTATCAATTTGCTTTCATCTAAAATTGTTATAAAAATTCCAGACTTATTATTTTGAATTGGATG
>JANMAA010000133.1:0-27947 GCA_031359215.1 Acidobacteriota bacterium
GCGCCGATGTTAATTTCGCCGCACGTTGACGATGACGGCACGATGAATATCTACGTCGTGTCCGATTCGCCGGAAGCGAAACCGGCGCAGATGGCGATGACTTTGATGGATTTGAACGGCAAAACTCTGAGTTCAAAAACGATGGATTTATCAATCGAACCGCTCAAAGGAAAATCGTATTTCACGCAAAAAGTCAGCGAGATATTAAACGGCGCGGACGATAAAAATGCTTTCCTGCTCGTCGAGTTAAAAGTTGACGGAAAAACCGTTTCGCAGAATGAATATTTCTTCAAACCATTCAAGGAAATGACGTTTATGAAACCCAATATCAAAACCGAAATCTTGCCGACTGCAAACGGTTTCAAAGTCTCGCTGTCAACCGACAAACTGGCGAAATCCGTTTATCTTTCGGGCTTTACGACGGGCTTTTTTGCGGATAATTATTTTAATTTGATTCCGGGCAAAACGATGGAAATCGAATATCGCGCCGACAATAAAATGAGCGTTGAAGAATTTCGCAAAATGTTGAAAGTCCGTTCATTGTTTGATGCTTTTAATTAATGTTTATGGGAAAACTTATGAAAAACTTTTACGGAAAAACACGCCAGTTGATTGCTGTCATAATGGCACTGCTGTTTATTTTTAACGCTTCAATTTTTAATTCGGCGACGGCATCGGCGGAAACTGTGATGCCTTATCAAAACGCGCAGCTTTCGATTGACGCGCGGGTTAAAGATTTGCTGGCGCGAATGACGCTCGAGGAAAAAGTCGCACAAATGATGTGCGTTTGGATGGAAAAGCCGAACGATAACAGCAAAATTAAGAAGGAACAATTGCCGTTTGGCGGCACATTTTCGCCCGAACTTGCTAAACAAAAAATGCCGAACGGCATCGGACAATTTGCGCGTCAGCGTGAACTTTTCGATCCGAAAGGCTCGGCGGAATACGCGAACGCGGCGCAAAAATGGCTTAAAGAAAATACTCGTTTAGGAATTCCCGCAGTTTTTCACGATGAAATTTTACACGGCAATATGTCGGGCGGTTCGACGGTTTTCCCCGTTCCTCTGGCGATGTCTTCGAGTTGGGACACGGATTTAATTTCGCGTGTTTTCACGGTTGCGGCGCGGCAGACGCGCATTCGCGGGACGCATCACGTTCTCGGACCGAATATGGATTTGGCGCGTGAGGCGCGTTGGGGACGCACCGAGGAAACCTACGGCGAAGACCCGTATTTGACCTCAAGAATGATCGTTTCCCTTGTCAAAGCGATTCAGGGAAACGCGACTTACGCGAATCCGCACATTGACGACACGCACGTTATTGCGACCGGAAAACATTTCGCCGGACACGGACAGCCCGAAAACGGCACGAATATCGGACCGCTCAATTTGTCGGAAAGATTATTGCGCGAAACTCATTTCGTCCCGTTTGAAGCCGCGATTAAAGAAGCGAATTTGTTCAGTATAATGCCCGCGTATCACGAAATTGACGGCGTTCCGGTTCACGCTAATCGTTGGATGCTCGACACGCTTTTGCGAAAAGAATGGGGTTTTCAAGGCACGGTCGTTTCCGATTATTACGCGATGACCGAACTTTTCGCCCGTCACAAAGTCGCAATTGATTTAGCCGATGCCGCGAAACAATCTCTGGAAGCCGGATTAGACGTTGAATTGCCTGATCCGAACGTCAATAAAACGCTCGTCGAACAGGTCAAAGCCGGCAAGATTCCCGAAAGTTTGATTAATCAAGCCGTGTCGCGTGTTCTTTATCAAAAATTTCAGCTCGGACTGTTTGAAAATCCGTATGTTGATGTCAATCGCGCCGTGCAAATGACGGACACCGCAGAAGATAGAGCGTTGGCGGCGGAAGCGGCGCGGCGTTCGATTGTCCTTTTGAAAAATCAAAATAACACGCTGCCGCTCGATAAAAATATGTTGAAATCCCTCGCCGTCATCGGTCCGAACGCCAACCGCGCACACCTCGGCGGCTACACCGATCCGAATCCGCCGCGCACCGTCAGCATTCTCGACGGCGTGAAAAATAAGGTCAGCAGCAGCGTCAAAGTAAATTACGCGGAAGGCGTAAAAATCACCAAAGAAGGCGGCAATTGGTTCGGCGACACGAACACATTAAATGATGCAGCGGGCGATCAAAAATTGATTGACGAAGCCGTCAAAACCGCGAAAAATTCCGATTCGGTAATTCTCGTCATCGGCGGAAACGAAGACACCAACAAAGAAGGCTGGGCGGAAAACCACCTCGGCGACCGCGATTCGCTCGATTTGGTCGGACGGCAAAACGATCTCGTCAAAGCAGTTTTGGCGACCGGCAAACCGACCGTTGTTTTTATGATCAATTCGGGACCGTTAGCGATAAATTACATTGCGGAAAATGTTCCGGCGATTTTGGAAGGCTTTTATCTGGGTGAAGAAACAGGCACTGCCGCCGCCGATGTTTTATTCGGCGATTATAATCCGGGCGGAAAATTAACCGTTTCGTTTCCGCGTTCAGTCGGGCAACTGCCGATTTATTACAACAAAAAACCGACGGCGCGGCGCGGCTATCTGCTTTCAACGACCGAACCGCTTTTTCCGTTCGGTTTCGGTTTAAGCTATACGACCTTCAAGTATTCAAATTTGAAAGTTACCAAACCGAAAATCAGCGCGAACGAAGAAACGACCGTAACGGTTGATATTACAAATACAGGCAAAGTTCGCGGCGATGAAGTCGCACAGATGTATATCCGTGATGAAGTTAGTTCGGTGACGCGCCCGGTCAAAGAATTAAAAGATTTCGCCAGAGTTTCTATCGAACCCGGCGCAACCAAAACCGTCACGTTCACCGTTACGCCGCAGAAATTACAATTCTACAACCGTGAAATGAAGCGCGTCGTCGAACCCGGAGCTTTTCAAATTATGGTCGGCGGTTCTTCAGTTAATTTGACGAACGCGACTTTGGAGGTTGTTGGAAATTAAGAATAATTATCCACAGATGAACACAGATGAACACAGATTTTTTTGATTTTAAGGATAGCAAAATGAATAATTTATCAAATTCTTATCTGTGTTTATCTATGTTCATCTGTGGATGAAAAAAGATATGAATTATCTCGGAATTGATGTCGGAACAGGCGGTTCGCGCGCTGTTTTGATCAATGAAAACGGAAATGTGATCGCGTCGGCGACGGCTGAACATCAGGCTTTTGCATCGCCGGAAATCGGTTGGGCGGAGCAGAATCCTGATGATTGGTGGCGGGCGTGTGTCGCGGCGATTCGTGAGGTTTTGACAAAATCGAATGCGGACGAAATTGGCGGAATCGGTTTTTCGGGACAGATGCACGGTTCTGTTTTGCTTGATGCGGCAGATAATGTTTTGCGTCCCGCGCTGTTGTGGTGCGATCAGCGGACTGAAAAACAGTGTGCCGAAATCACCGGAAAGATCGGCGCGGAGCATTTAATTGAACTTGTTTCAAATCCGGCGATTACGGGTTTTACTTTGCCGAAATTGCTCTGGGTGCGCGAAAACGAGCCGGAAATTTGGGCGAAAGTAAAAACGATTTTGCTGCCGAAGGATTACATTCGTCTGAAACTTTCAGGCGATAAAGCGAGCGATGTTGCGGATTCTTCGGGGACGCTTCTTTTCGATGTGCAAAATCGAAAGTGGTCGAATGAAATGCTCGATGCGCTTGAAATCAGTGAAAATTTACTGCCGAAAGTTTACGAATCAATCGAAATTACGGGCGTTGTTTCGGAAACGGCAGCGCGTGAAACGGGATTAAAAATCGGCACGAAAATCGTTGCAGGCGCAGGCGATAACGCGGCGGGCGCAATTGGAATGGGAATCGTGAAAGCCGGAATGCTGTCGGCGACCATCGGAACTTCGGGCGTGGTTTTTGCCGTCACGAGTGCGCCGAAAATTGATTTGAAGGGCAGAATTCACACGCTTTGCCATGCGATTCCGAATCGTTGGCACAACACAGGAGTCACGCAGGGCGCGGGACTTTCGCTGAAATGGTTTCGTGAAAATTGCGGCGAAGGCGCGAGTTATGACGATTTGGTCAATCAAGCGGCGAAAATTTCGAGCGGTTCTAACGGCGCGATCTGGCTGCCTTATTTGATGGGCGAACGCACGCCGCATCTCGACGCAAATGCCCGCGCCGCCTTTGTCGGCTTAACCACCAGCCACACGAAAGCCCATCTGACACGCGCCGTTCTGGAAGGTGTCGCGTTTTCACTGCGCGATTCGATTGAGATTTTTAAAGAACTCGGCGCACCGATTGAAAAAATCAGGCTCGGCGGCGGCGGTGCAAAATCGAAACTTTGGCGGCAGATTCAAGCCGACGTTTACGGGCAATCCGTCGAAATTTTAGAAGCCGACGAAGGCGCGGCGTTCGGCGCGGCAATTCTCGCCGGTGTCGGCGCGGGCGCGTGGAATTCGGTTGACGAAGCCTGCGAAAAAACAATTCGAGTTGCCGAAACGGTCGAGCCGAATTTAACGTCTATTGAAAAGTTAAACAGGAATTACGAAGCCTATCGAATACTTTACAATGCGCTTCGTCCGGCGATGGATATTTTGAAAAATTAGGAATCTGCCTGCGAAACACACGAAAAGAACGAAAATAAAACAAAACATCTTTTCTTTTTTTCGTTTCTTTCGTGTATTTCGCAGGCAAAATAAAGGGAGATCAAAAAATATGAACAACGGAAATGGAAAATATGAACCGAAACCCGAACATAAATTTACATTCGGGTTGTGGACGGTCGGAAATCGCGGCGCAGACCCGTTTGGAACGCAGGTTCGCCGGAAACTTTCGCCGGTTGAAATTGTCGAAATGCTTGCCGAAGTCGGCGCATACGGCGTAAATTTTCACGATAACGATCTTGTTCCGATTGACGCAACGGCAAGCGAAAAAGCGCAAATCGTTTCGGACTTCAAAAAGGCTTGCGAAGACAACAATATTAAAGTCCCGATGGCGACGGTCAATCTGTTTTACGAACCTGTTTTCCGCGACGGCGCGTTCACGGCGAACGATGCCAGAGTTCGCGCTTATGCGGTTCAAAAGACGATGCGGGCGATGGATTTAGGTAAGGAATTAGGCGCGGAAATCTTCGTCCTCTGGGGCGGACGTGAAGGCGTTGAAACCGATTCGTGCCGTAAGGTTGAAGACGCGATCAAGCGTTTTCGTGAATCGCTCGATTACCTTTGTGAATACAGCAAATCAAACAATTACGGCTATAAATTCGCGCTCGAAGCCAAGCCGAATGAACCGCGTGCCGATATTTATTTTCCGACGACGGGCGCGTATCTCGCGTTTATCGAAACTCTCGAAAACAAGGAAATGGTCGGCGTGAACCCCGAAGTCGCGCACGAACAGATGCCCGGACTTTCGATGATGCACGCCTGCGCTCAGGCTTGGGAAGCCGGAAAATTGTTTCACATAGATTTAAACGACCAATATCCGGGGCGTTACGATCAGGATTTGCGATTCGGTTCGGTGTCGCCGAAGCAATCGTTTTGGTTGGTGAAATTTCTCGAAGATGTCGGTTACAGCGGAATGCGGCATTTCGACGCGCACGCCTATCGCACCGAAGATTACGACGGCGTGAAGGATTTTGCACGCGGTTGTATGCGGACTTATTTGATCTTCAAAGACAAAGCCGAACGCTGGAATCAGCACGAGGAAATTCAATCAATTCTCGCCGAAATCGAGAAGACGAATCAAGGAAATCAGGTCGGCAAATTCAGCGCAGACGGCTCGGCAAACTTATTGGCGATGGAATTCGACCGCGCCGAAATTGCCTCGAAGGGCTTGAAATACGAGCGTTTAGACCAACTGACGATGGATATTTTGTTCGGCGTTGACTGAAAGGATAAAAAAAATGAAAAATGAAACTGACAATTCACCGAAATATGACGAGCGACCTTGGGGCAATTTTACGGTCTTGGATGAAGGCGATACTTTTAAAGTTAAGCGTATAGAGGTGTTAGCCGGAAAACGCTTAAGTTATCAAAAACATTCGCGCCGGGCAGAGCATTGGTTGGTTGTCAAGGGAACTGCAAAAGTGACACTCGACGGTAAAGAAATTATAGTTGAAAAAGGAGAAGCCATTGATATTCCTCTCGGTGCCGCGCATCGTGTAGAAAATCCGGGAGCAGAATTGATGGTTTTTATCGAGATTCAGCAAGGCGATTACTTCGGTGAAGATGACATCGTGCGCTTGCAGGATGATTTTGGACGCGACTCGTAGCGATTCGTATCAATAAGCATAGCCTCTGAAGTTGAAAGGAATAAACTTTAGCCGGATATAACATTTATGTATAAAAAAATTGGAATAGTGACAGGCGGCGGCGACGCGCCCGGGTTAAATGCTGTTATTCGCGCCGTCGTGCGAACAGCTATAAGACAATATAAAATGCAGGTTTTCGGGATCGAAGACAGTTTTGAAGGTTTGTTGGGCAGTATGAAAATCCGCGAGTTAAAAACTGCCAATGTGATCGGTCTGCTACCTCGTGGCGGCACAATTTTGGGAACTTGCAACAGTGGAAATTTCTGCCGCTATTCGGCAGACGGCGCAGTTATTTATCCTGAAGAGCCGTTTGATGAAGCCCTCGAAAATATGCGGCAGTGCGGTATCGAGGCACTCGTGGTAGTTGGCGGCGAGGGAACTCTCGGAATTGCCGAACAGTTTCATAAACGCGGTTTTCCGGTTGTCGGAGTGCCGAAAACTATTGATAACGATCTGGCAGCAACGGAATTGACGTTTGGATTTATGACAGCGATCGACATTGCTACCGAAGCACTAGACCGTCTTCACACGACTGCTGAATCGCATAATCGTGTAATGATTTTGGAAGTTATGGGCAGAAATAGCGGCTGGATAGCTTTGCACGCCGGATTGACCGGAAGCGCAGATGTTATTTTGATACCGGAAATTCCATTTGTTTTGGAGCGCGTCGTCGAAGCCGTCAAAGCGCGTGATGCGAGTGGCTCGCGTTTTACCAATATTGTCGTTGCCGAAGGCGCAAGCGAACTTGACGGTGAAGAAATTTATTTAGAAAGCGGCACTGACTCCAAAGCTAAACGGTTAGGCGGTATCGGGGAACATTTGCGTCAAAAAATCGAGGAAGCGACTAATAAAGAATCGCGCACGGTGGTCTTAGGACATCTCCAGCGCGGCGGAAGTCCTAATTCTTTCGACCGTATGTTAGCGACTAATTTCGGTGCCTGCGCCGTTCACTCGTTGGCGGAAGGCGAAATTGGCAGAATGGTGGCACTGAAATCGTCAAACGTGATAACCGTATCGCTCGAAGAAGCCATTGTAGATATAAAAAGAGTTACGCTGAACACACAAATTGTCCGAACTGCACGCGACATCGGAATTTCTTTCGGCGCACCTGATGAACCTGAATATATGGTGTAATGCGGTCTTCAAATTATCTCCGACCATTAGGAAATCAAACAGGGATTTTTTGGAGATTTAAAAATATTTTACAAATAACCTTTATTAATCTGTAAATTGAAATATAATTTACTGGATTTAGTAATTAAATATTCAATCGCTAAGTAAGGGAAAATGGCTAAACGATTAAATCTAAAAAGTGTGAACGTAGCGCGGTCAGGAACGATTCGTGATATTAATCGACAAATCATACTCAATCACATTCGTGAAAAAAGTTCGATTTCACGGGCGGACATCGCCCGTTTAACTAATTTGCAGCGATCCACTGTTTCTTTGATTGTCGAAGAATTGAAAAAGATCGGCTTGATCCAAGAAATCGAAGGTGAATCTTCGGGTGGTCGTCCGCCGCAACTATTGTCACTGAAAACAGCACACGCGGTTGCGGTCGGGGTGGATTGCGGGAAAAAAAGAACGATTGTGGCGACCAGTGATTTAGCCGGACGACTTCTCGAACAGGAAGAATTTCCAACCGATAAGGATTTTGAAAAAACCATCGCCCGCATTATCGGCTCAATAAAATATTTTATAAACAAAAATGGCGGCACAATAGAAGGCGTTGGGGTTAGCATTCCGGCATTGGTCGAACCTGAAAACGGAAAAGTTCTGGTAGTGCCTTATTTGAATTGGCACGAGCCGGATTTTGTAGAGAAAATTCAAATAGCTACCGGACTGCCGGTAAAAATCGATAACGATGCCAACGCCGTCGCCTTAGCCGAACTTTGGTTCGGTCGCCCCGAAGTCAGGGCAGTGCGCGACTTTATTTTAGTTTTAATCGAGAACGGCATCGGCACGGGAATCGTGTTCGACGGGCAAATTTATCGCGGAAAGGACGGAATCGCCGGAGAATTCGGACATATGACTATCGGCAGTAACGCGCCAATAGCGTGTGCGGCGGGTAAGTATAATTGTTGGGAGGCTTTTGCCTCCGAACGCTCTGCCGTCGCACGTTATATGAAATTGACTAAAGCTCAAAACGGAATCGGTAAAATCAGTTTTGCCGAACTCATAAACATTGCCTTGAAAGGAAATGAAAATGCGCTGTCGGCATTGAAGCAAACGGCGCATTATATCGGTGTCGGCATTGCTAATTTATTTCAAGGTTTGTCGCCTGAAGTTGTCATCATCACCGGAACTATTGTGCGGGCGTGGTCGCTGGTTGCCGATGATATTAGGGAGGGAGTCGAGTCAACCAATTGTCAGGGTTATCCGGTTGCCAGATTTATACCCTCGACTCTTGGTAATAATCCTGCATTACTGGGAGCTTTTAGCCTGATTTTAACAGACAAATTTGTGCTGACTCCAATTAACTGAAAGTCTGAATATACCCATAATTTCGGCGAGGCTTTATTCTAAAATTAAATTTCTTTTAATTTGCGGATTTCCTGGATTTTACCGATTTAATTGTTTTACCCGTGATCTCGCTGACTGAAAAATCCAAAATATTCAAAAGACTTTTGCTGATAACTTCATCTCCGGTCAGACGATTATGCTCACTACACGCCACGGTTAAATCATCCGAAATGCCGGAACGTAAATTACGGAATCTGCCAAAATTTAATAAAGAGGAAATAAGCGAGCGTTTCGGAACAACGCCGTCGCCCGGTGAATATAAAACTTTTTCAAGTTCTTCTTTTGAAATCTTTGTCCCATCGCTTTTTGTAAATGTTTCCGCTTCAAATTCCGTTTTCCAAGTCATATCTTTTGCATTTTGGTAAATTATCATCCCGTCAATCGTTGGTTTGCATTCAGAACCGAAGTAATAAATAGGGATCGGGTTTTTAGTGATTGGCTTGGCATCCAGCGCAGCCTGAAAAAGTTTGGCGCGAAGCAAAACTGCTTGGAAATATGCCTTTGCCTGTTCCGGTGTAATATCTTCGGTTTTCTTGGCAAAATCTTCATCCTTATAAACTGCCCATCCATATTTTTCCCATGTTGCCAGATCGTAAATATCAATTTTGATCGGTTTAAGATTTTCGTCAAAGGCGCGAACCATTCCGTTGTGGGGCAGAAGCTGAAAAATTGATGGGATCGTGAACAAATCGTATTTTGATAAATTCTGGATAAACGGAAGATTGATTTTTCCACCGCCGAAAAGCGAAAAACCGCTGAGTAATGAGTTGAGCGCGGAAAGCGAACCGCCATTCGGTGTGGCAACCAAAGATATTTGATTGAAATAAGACGCACCTTTCCACGTCGGTCTGGGATTTCGCGCAGTCAAATCCGCTTTGCCATACATCTCCGCATATCGTGCAATCAGTCCGCCCATCGAATGGGCAATAACATTAAATTTTAAGTCGGGGCGATCTAATCGTGTGCGAAGATCGTCCAATTTCTGCAACAAAATCTGTGCGTTTCCGACATTATCGAGCCGCCAATCATATGGAAAAACATAAAAGGTATCGGCAAAACCATTTTCAATCGGCGCATCTATTTTTCCTTCAACATAACCGTCGGCTTCGAGTGTTTCAATTAATTTTTGATAAATCTCGATCTGTGGAGTAAGTCTTATGAGTTGGATTTTCCGTAAAATATCACCCGGCACTAATTTATCTCTGTTAGCTTTTAAGTCGGGCGAAATTGGTAATCGTAAATCGTCATTTTTAGCCCGTAAAAGATCAAACCAGACTTTATCGCCGGTTTCTTTATTAATGAGTTCCGAACCGATCAAACCCGGAATTATAATTACGGGCAATCTGCCTTTTTTAATTTCCGGTGCAACTGTCGGCGGCACTTCTTCTTTTTTCTTACCGGGTTTTTTGAGTAATCTCTTAAATATATTCGGCTTAGAGGTCGGTTTTTCTTGCGCCGGAAGCGGTATATTAAAAAATAGAATTAAAAGTAAAAAAGATAAAATTCTAACAAATTTGGAGTTTGAAACTTTAGACATAATTATAAATTCCCGATTGTTCACAAATTAAAAAAAAATTGAAATTCAATTCACTCGTCAGATGAAACAATTTGATGTGACGTTGTATCTGCTTGAATTATAATGGTTTTATCGTGAGATTGTAGTTCATAGCCGATACCGCGCCAAACGATTTTGCGCGACATCCAAGCACGGATTGCATTGTATAAAAACAACGCCGGCGAAAAAATCCAGAGAGTATTTTGCGACCAAAATTGTTTTTTCAATTCCTTCTTATAATTTTTCAGCACCAATTTAACGGCATTTAATCGAAGCCACGCTTTACCGATGCTACAAACGGAAACTAAGATCAAACTAACCGCCGCAAACCAAAATGCAAAAGTGTCGGCTGAATAAAATGCCGTTATCAAAATTCCCCAAACGAAAACCAAATTGAACAAAAATGAGCCGATAAAGGAAGCTATCCAAAGATGCGGCGCATAAATCCGCGTAATTTTCATCTGCCGCGTCGTAAATTCGAGAAGTTCGCGCCAAGTGCAATCTTCAACTGAAGCCGTCAAACAACTCGGCACAAAATATATCGGTAGCTTCGCTTCCTTCATCGCTCGTGTAACAGCAAAATCATCAGAAAGCGTTCCACGCCATTTTTCGCTCATCCCGAGTTTTTCAAAAACATCGCGCCGTATAGCCATCGAACCGCCCCAACAGAAATTACTATTCGTATTTGCTCCCAAAGCAGATGCAATCGAAGCATTCCAGACAGAACGCATCTGCGAAGAAAAAGTATTTTTCTTTGAAATAAACCAACGATAGCCGGTTGCTGCACCGATATTATTTTCTTGCAGAGGATTAATTAGATTTTTTAACCAATTTTCGTCCGGACGAGCGTCAGAATCTACAAAAACAAAAATTTTTGATTCATCAGAAACTTTAGAAACGGCTTCGCGCAAATTATGGACTTTTTGGCTTTCGGCTTTTGCGTTTCCCGCGATGACAAGTTTGGCGGAAACATTTTTTTTACCACTAAAATGCGGCGGCTCAGAGTTTTTTGAAGATGATTTTTCCGCATCTCTGTATGTGTTTGGATTATTTCCGTTAATTAAACCTTTAATAACCGAAACAGCTTCGTCCTTTTCATTATCAATCACAAACAATATTTCAAACTGTGGAAAACTCTGTTGAAAAAGTGCGAGAAGATTTGTTTCCAAATCTTCATCAAGTCCGCGGCAAGGCGCAATTATAGAACAAAACGGCGTGTAGGTAATGGTCGGTTTAGCGAGTTCACGTTTGAAAAAACTTAAATAATCGAACCCGCCACGAACTGATTTGTAGCTAAGAAAAATTAAAATTACGGCGAAAAAATAATAAACAAACATCAAAATTTGTCCAAACTCTTTTGCGCTTACTTTTTCTTCATCGCCGCGTCAATTTGCAAATCAATCTTGACTATATCATCAACGGCGAGACTACCATTATCGAGTTTTTGACTCCACTTAACACCATAATCTTGGCGGTTTATCGTTGTTGTCGCAGCAATACCGATGTGCATATTTCCGCGTTGGTCTTTAATTATACCAACCATCGTGAACGGAATAGCAATTTGTTTGGTTACGCCTTTAAGCGTGAAGTCGCCGGTAACAAGAAGATTTTTACCTTTTTTCTCAACCTTGGTGCTTTTGAAAGTCATTTCAGGATATTTTTCGACTTCAAAAAAATCGGCTGTTCGCAAATGGTTATCGCGTGGCGCAACGCCGGTGTCAACACTTGTAACTTTTGCGGAAAATTCGACCGAAGATTTTGTAATCTCTTTCGGGTCATAATTGATTGTTCCGGTAAAATCTCTGAAAGCACCCGGGATTTCGCTCACTCCGAAATGCTTTATTCTAAAACCGATATATGTATGTGCCTTGTCAAAATTATAAGCACCGGCAGTTTCGTCTGTTTGCGGTTGGGTGTCAATTGCCTGCGAAACAAAATCGTCGGCGAAATTCGTAAACGTCGAAGCATTAGAAGTTGTGCTAAAATTAAACAGCGCAAATGTCAAAGCGATTACAAAAATACTGCCTGCGAAAAAAATGGTTCGTTTCATTATTTTAATTACTATTCTGGAAATTAAGATTCTTAATGCTATCAATCTCTGCTTTAGCGCACATCGCTTCGCATGCGGAAATTACTCAAACACCGGACAAAACATTCGTCAAATTTTGAAAAACTTAGTTTACAGAATAGTTTCTGCTCCTTATAAAAATTTAATATTCTCGGAATAAAATTATAAACAAAAACAATTACTTTAACGAGTCAAAAAACAATGAATTGGGATACGATAAAAGATTGGTTTCTTAGTTTAGGCGCAAACTACGGTGTCAACCCGTTTATTTTCGGCGCGATCTACATCGGCGCGATTCCGTTTTTTTCGCTTTCGATTGCGTGGCTAATCAGAAATTACCGACAAGGAAAATCAATTGTCTTACCCGCTATGTCGGCGACATTTTTCTTTATCTCAGCCTATATTTATCTTATTTTTGCCGGCAAAAACGTACCGTTTTGGGTTTATGGCGTGGTTGTTGTGCTCGTTGTTTTCGGCGCGTATTCAACGCTGAAAAAAGTTCGGCGGAAGATCGAAACGACAGATTAACACAAGTAAAATTAACAGCGATGAAGAAGATGAGGAGGATATTAAATTCATAACTGATGTTACGCAAAAAACTTTTTAACACAGATGGACACGGATTAAATCGGATAACAGCCGGATTAATCATTAATTATCCAAAAATATCTTCTTTAATCTGTGTGTATCTGTGGCAAAAACATCTTTAATTCGTGTTTGCGTAACATCAGTTCATAAAATAATTTTTAATCCCTTGCATCTTCTTCATTCTTGTTAATTTTCTCTAATAAATTTTATGAGTGAAATCTACGATTTAATCGTGATTGGCGGCGGTTCAGCCGGATTAGTGGCGGCTGGCGGAGCCGCGATTTTGGGCGCAAAAGTCGCGCTTATTGAAAAAAATAAACTCGGCGGCGATTGTCTTTACACGGGTTGCGTGCCGTCAAAATCCCTGATTCGTTCGGCTAAACTCGCTGCGGATATGAAAAATGCCGACAAGTTCGGCTTCCAAGTTCCCGGTTTTAAATTCAAAAACGACAATTTTGCTTCCATCACAAACCGCGTTCAGCGCGTTATCAAAGACATAGAACCGCACGATGCGCCTGAAGTTTTCGAGAAAATGGGCGTAGAAGTATTTTTCGGCACACCAAAATTTTTGAATCCGAACGAAATTGAAATAAAACTGAAAGATTCCGAAGCAACAAGAAAATTAAAGTCAAAACGATTTTGTATCTCTACGGGTTCGAGTCCGTTCACGCCGCCGATTGAAGGACTTTACGAAACTGGATTTATTACCAATGAAGAAGTTTTTCATCTCAAAGATTTGCCCGAAAAATTGGTCGTTTTGGGCGGCGGCGCAATCGGCGTTGAAATGGGACAAGCCTTTGCGCGATTGGGTGCAAAAGTTACGATTGTCGAAATGGCTGACCACATTTTGGCGAAGGAAGAAGCCGAAGTTTCCACGTTTATGGAAGGAATTTTCCGTAACGAGGGCATCGAAGTTTTGACAAGATCAAAAGCCGTCAAAGTTCACAAAAACGATAAAGGCGAAAAAATAATCACGATTGAAAGAGACGGAAAAACGCAGGAAATCGTTGGCAACGAAATTCTTGCGGCAGTTGGGCGAAAGCCGAATGTTGACGGCTTAGAACTTGAAAAAGCGGGCGTAAAGTTTGATAAAAAACAAATCGAAACGGACGAATATCTGCGAACTTCGGCGAAACATATTTTTGCGGCAGGCGATGTTACGGCGCATTTTCAGTTCACACACACGGCGGATTATGAAGCGCAAATCGTTATCCAAAACGCATTTTTATTTTATCCGTTGACTAAAAAAACCGATTTTCGCGTCGTGCCGTGGGCGACGTTCACCGAGCCGGAAGTAGCACGCGTCGGGATGACCGAAGCCGAAGCGAAAAAAGAGTTTGGCAGTGTGAAAATCATCAAAGTTCTGTTTGAAGAAAATGATCGCGCCCACGCCGAAGGTGAAACGGAAGGTTTTGCCAAAGTAATTTTAAGCGGCAAAAAGATCGTCGGCGCACACATCGTCGGACTTCGCGCCGGTGAATTGATTCACGAATTCGTGTTAGCGATGAAATTAAATCTATCGCTCGATGATTTGAGCAAAGCGATTCACGTCTATCCGACATTATCGAAAATCACCCAAGCCGTAGCGACGGAAAAGACACTTGAAACTCTGAAATCTCCGTTTGTGCAAAAATGGTTTGGGCGTTATCTGAAGATTTGGCGTTAATTATTACATCTAAAGACAAAAAAATTATTTCAACTTTTTCAAATTCTTTCTTGACATAAACCGCTAGAAACGGCTAACTTACAATAAACTTGTGAACGAAGAAAAGAAAGAATTAAATTTACCGAGTCGTCTGGAATCAATTGACAAAGCGGTAGTCGAAGCACTTGAATTTGCTTCGCACGTCGGTTTTTCCGACGATGAACTTTATTCGGTTGATATGGCGATGCGCGAAGTTGTTGCAAATGCCGTCAAACACGGTAATAAACAGGACGAATCAAAAGATGTTGAAATTACGTTGCGAAATTCAAACGAGGGATTTGAAGTAACGGTCAGAGATTTCGGGACGGGTTTTGCCGTCGAAGATGTTCCCGATCCGACAAATCCCGAAAACCTTTTAAAAGCCAACGGGCGCGGCATCTTGTTTATGAAAACTTTTATGGATGAGGTCGAATGGTTTAATCACGCAAACGGCGGTATGATTGTTAAAATGTTAAAAAGACGTTGAAAAAGTTGCGTCTTTCTTGGACTTTTTAGATAAATGTAGGCTAAAATCTGCACACAAAACTTTTTTCAAAATAAAACAGGAGATACATAAATGGCTGAACTTAATATTTCGGAACGTCAAGCAGGCGATATTACAATACTTGATATGGATGGCAAGGTAACGATTGGCGAGGGAAGCGTTGCTCTTCGCACCACGATTCGCCGATTACTTGGCGAAGGCAAAAAGAAAATTCTCTTAAATTTGGGTAGCGTCGGCTACGTTGATTCAAGCGGCATCGGCGAATTCGTTTCGAGTTTTACCGCCGTGAGTAAAGAAAACGGTAGTCTTAAACTGGTCAATCTGACTCAAAAAATTCAAGACCTTTTGGCAATCACCAAACTCTTGACCGTTTTTGATGTGTATGAAAACGAAGGCGACGCATTGAGCAGTTTTGAATAGTTTTAAAACTTAGAAAGCAATTACAAATCAGATACGAAAAGCGCAAAAATGAATTTATTTTTGCGCTTTTTTTCTTGCGATTATTCAAAACTTTTTAATTTTCGGAAGCGCGTTTGAGTCTGTCCATCAATGCCAAACCAATTCCATTATTCGCAACTTTTTCGCAATAAATTATCTTGATATTTTCGTGGTCGCATTCACGAAAAAACGCAAAAACCGAATGCGCGTATTCTTCAGCCGACGCGCAAACTTTTACCTTTTCAAAATCATAACCAGACTTATTTAATCCGATAAATGCGCTTGACTTTGGACTTTGGATTTCGGATTTCGGACTTATGAGAACGACTTTTGCTTGCGGCGAATAATGGCGATGTTTCAATCCCGGACTTCGCGGCAGTTCGGTTTCAGTCATTTGATAAAGTTCTGTTCGAGGCACAACCTTTTGCAATTGCTCAAGCGTAATCGCACCGCTTCGCAATACAAGCGGGATTTCCGCAGTGCAATCAACGACGGTTGATTCAAGTCCGATGTCGGTTGCTTCGCCTTGCAGAATCGCGTCGATTCGTTCATTCAAATCTTCAAAAACCGCTTGCCATATTGTCGGTGAAGGTCTGCCGGAAAGATTTGCCGAAGGCGCGACAACGGGCGTTTCACAGCTTTTCAAAAACTCTAAAGCCAAATCGTATTTCGGCATTCTGACACCGATCGTTTGTAAATTTGCCGTAGCTATCAGCGGAACTTTTTCCGCTTTCGGCAAAACCAAAGTCAAAGGCGCGGGAAAAAATGCGTCAATGAATTTTTGCGCGGTTGGAGTTATTTCTTTGACGAGAAGTTTGATTTGTTCAAGATTTCCGACGTGAGCAATTAACGGATTATCATACGGGCGTTGCTTTGCTTCAAAAATTTTCGCAATCGCGCTTTCATCAAACACATTCGCGCCTAATCCATAAACCGTTTCTGTCGGAAACGCGACAATTCCGCCGCGCCTGATAAATTCGGCGGCTACAATTGGAGAAGTAGTTAAAAACGTCTGCATATTTGCGATTTAAAATTAACGACAAAACATAATCTTAAATCGCAAATCCGAAATCGCAAATCCGAAATCGCATTAACCTTCGGCTTCACGCGCAATTGCGGCTTCGCCACCGACTTTTGCCGCAACTTTCGCCAAGACCAACACGACGATGACAGCAATCAGCGTTGCTAAAATCGCGTATGTAAAAAGCGCGGCTAAACCTTCGTCTTCGCCCAAAATTTCCTTCATTGCCGCTTTTATCGCCTCGTTCCAAGCGAGAGCCGCAACTAATCCCAACGCCGCCGAAGCCAATGCGATACAACTTTGCACAATCATTTTTGTCTGTTCTTTTGCCATAATTTTTTCTCCTATTCGTTGATTTGATCGGGGGGCAACACTTCTGATTTAGAACAACTTTTGCCTAATGTCAACTTTGCGTGGACTTTGCGCCTTATAATTTCGTAAAATTTTAGTAATGACCTTAGAAGAAAAACTCAAAAATCTGCCGACTGCCTCGGGCGTATATATTCATAAAAACGAGAATGGCAAAATTATCTACATCGGCAAAGCAAAGAACCTGCGAAATCGTGTCCGCCAATATTTTCAGTCGAGCCGAAATATGGACGCGAAGACTCAAAGGCTCGTAAGCCGCATCGCTGATTTTGAGTTTATCGTGGTTGATAACGAAGTCGAAGCCTTGGTTTTGGAATCGAATCTCATCAAAAAACACAAACCGCGCTACAACATTCTGCTCAAAGATGACAAGCAATATCCGCATCTGAAAATGACCCACGAACCTTTCCCGAAAGTTGTCATAACGCGAAAAATATTGCGCGACGGCTCATCGTATTACGGTCCTTTTTTGCCGGCAAGTCTGGCGCGTAAAACTTTGGACCTGATCAATCGCGCCTTTCAGCTTCGCACCTGCAACATCGAAATTGACGGCAAACTTCCGCGTCCGTGTCTTGAATATCACCTCAAACGCTGTCTTGCGCCGTGCGTCAAAGACCTTTGCAAACCCGACGAATATGCCGAAGCCGTGCGCGACGTAAAACTTCTGCTCGAAGGCAAAAACAAGGAACTCGCCAATGATTTAGAGCAGAGAATGTGGCAACTTGCCGAGAAACAAAATTACGAACTCGCCGCCAAATACCGCGATTTGCACAAAACCGTTCTCGCGCTTGCCGACCAACAAAAAATGGCGACAACGCCTGACCGCGATGTTGATATTTTGGGTTTTTACCGCGAAGATCAACGACTTGCTTTGCAATTATTCACGATGCGCGAAGGGAAAATCGTCGGACGGCGCGAGTTTTTTTGGGAAGATTTGGATGCGGAAAACTTTGATGTTTCCGACTTTTTAGGCGAAATTCTCGCGCAGTATTATTCGACCGATTATGTGCCGCTAGAGATTCACGTTCCCGCAGATTTTGAAGACCGTGAAATTCTGGAAAAGGTTTTGACGGAACGTCGCGGGCGACGCGTGAAGATTTTAGATCCGAAACGCGGTAAAAAAGCAGAGATGATCGCGCTTGTCGAAACTAACGCAAAAATCGCTTTCGAGCAGCGTTTTCGTATTCTCAAACCCGACACGGAAAAAGTTTTGGGCGAATTACAAGAGATTCTCGAATTGCCGCATCTTCCGACGCGAATCGAGAGTTTCGATATTTCAAATATCTCCGGCGCGGAAAATGTCGCGGGCATTGTTGTTTATGAAAACGGCAAACCGTCGCGGGCGGAATATCGCCGGTTTATCATCAAAACCGTTGAAGGCGCAGACGATTACGCTTCGATGAACGAAGCCGTTTTTCGCCGTTATAAACGAATGCTGAACGAAGAAAAACCGCTTCCAAATCTGATTTTTATCGACGGCGGCAAAGGTCAGATTTCAGCGGCGGCAAAAGCGATGCGTGAACTTGATTTGGAAATGATTCCAATTGTCGGACTTGTCAAACCTCCGCGCAAACACAGCGAAATTTCACATCTTTTGCGCTACGGCAACGAAGAAAATCCCGTCTATTTTGAAATGGGCGTTCCGGTTTTTCGGCTCGTTCAGCAAATCCGCGACGAAACCCACAAAACCGCCATCGAATTTCACCGCAAACGCCGTGAAACCCGCGATTTCACATCGGAACTAACCGCAATCGAAGGTGTCGGCGAAAAGCGTAAAATGAAATTGCTAAAAAACTTCGGCTCGATTGAACGTATCGCCAAAGCCGAGAAAAAAGACTTCGTTCCATTCGTCGGACTTAAAACCGCAAATATGATTTATGAGCATTTTGAGAAGCAGAGAAAACTGGCAAAAAAATAGATTTGCTCATAATTTTGACTACAACTTTTCCAAGTTACAATTTAGAACCGATACTTTGTTGTATAGCTTTACAAAAGTCTGAAAAACTAATATAAATATTTGAACGACCAAACCTTCTACAAATTTTGCTAAAAACAGAGAATTCAAAATGATTTGTAATATTGTGAGAATTATTAAAACTTGTTTTTGTTTATTAATACTTGCTTTGGCGGTCTTTGCTCAAAATGAAATTGTCGTGCAAAACGATTTTGAGAAAGGAACTGAAAAGTGGGAAACACGCGGCGAGCGGGTTTCTATCAAAAATGCCAAAGATCAAGCGGCAAGCGGCGAGAAAAGTCTGAAAATCAGCGGACGAAATGCTAACTGGAACGGCACTCAATTGAATGTAACCAAAATGCTTTCATCCGGCAAAACTTATAACTTTTCTGTTGCGGTCAAGCTAAATAAAGGCGAAACGCCTGATGAGATAAAAATGACGATGCAGGGCGGCGACACCCAATTTTATGGAATTGCAATAACGAAAGCTACTGCCGCCGAATGGACGACATTTTCCGGCAAATTTAAGCCAAGCGGAAATGATCCGTATCTATTACTTTATATCGAAGCCACAAGAGATAAAACGTCGTTTCTCATTGACAATTTCAAGATCGAATTGCTTGGCGACGATATTCCGAAGCAATCCGGCGTGCTTCTGACGAATGATTTCGAAGATTTATCCGCGCAAAATTGGTTTGTTCGCGGCGACGGCGTTCAAATATTCAGTTCAAACGCGGCTGGCAGTCAGAGTTTGAAGGTAACGGGACGCGCAAAAAGTTGGGAAGGTGTCGGGTTAGACGTTTCACCTTTGATCTTCAAAGGACGAACTTATGAAGTTTCCATTTCGGTTAAACTACTCAAAGGTCAGCCGAAAGATTCCTTGAAGGTAACGATGTTGCAAACGCCTTCCACGGGTGAGCCGAAATATATCGAAATAACCACGCCAAAAGAAATTAGCGATGCAGAATGGACGACGCTGACGGGCAAATATACCGGCGCGACTAGCGATAACAATTTAGTAATTTACATTGAAGCCACCGGCGCGACGACTTCGTTTTACGTTGATGATTTCAGCCTGAAAGTTGCGGATAAAACTACGGCAAACGCTAATAATTCGACAAATCCCGTTGCCGACGAACGTGATATTCCTTCACTTTATCAAAATCTCGCCGCGTATTTTCCAATCGGCGTGGCGATTTGGAAAGGCGATTTGGATGGCGAACACGCTGAAATCGTCAAGCGGCATTTCAACAGCATTACGTCTGAAAACGATATGAAATTTGAAGCGGTCGAGCCGACGGAAGGAAATTTCACGTTTGAAAAAGCCGACGCACAAGTCGCTTTTGCAAAGAAAAACGGGATGAAAATTCGCGGTCATACGCTCGTTTGGCACGAGCAAAATCCGGCGTGGGTCTTTAAGGACACAAGCGGCAAACCGATGACCCCGACAGCGGAAAATAAAGCATTATTGCTAAAGCGTCTGGAAAATCACATCCGCACCGTCGTCAAACATTTCGGCGGCGATATTTATGCGTGGGATGTTGTCAACGAGGTGATTGATCCAAACGAATCGGACGGTTTTCGCAAAAGCGTTTGGTATAAGATCACGGGAACGGATTTTATCAAAACGGCGTTTCGCGTAACTCGTGCAGTTGCGCCGAACGCCAAACTTTTTATAAATGAATATTCGACCACCGATAAAAAAAAACGAAAATTTCTGTATGACCTGATCGCGGATTTGCAGAAACAAGGTGTGCCGATTGACGGCGTTGGGCATCAAATGCACGAAAATCTTGAAACGCCGACAAAAGAAGAAATTATTGAAACCATCAATTTATTCAGCGGTCTGAAGATTGACAATCAGATCACCGAACTCGACATCAGCGTCTATAACGATTACGGGGCGAAAACGGGTTTTGCGGATTACACGGAAATTGACCGAAAAATTTTGGTCAAACAAGGCTATCGTTACCGCGATTTTTTTGATGCCTTCAAATCGCTGAAAGGCAAACTCACGGGCGTAACATTTTGGAGTCATTCCGACGATCATACTTGGCTGACGAAACCGAACAAAATAGACGCGCCGCTGCTTTTTGACCGCAATTTGAAAAGCAAACCCGCGTTTTGGGGAATCATTGACCCGTCGAAATTACCCGCAATTTAGAATTTTATAAAATGCGAAAAATATCTTTTATCCTGTTATCGCTTTTGTTTTTGAACATTTCCGTTTTCGCTCAAAATAAAATCAAGCGCACGATTTCGGCAAATTTTACTCAAGTCAAAGGCAAAACGAACCGATTTTACCGCGAAGTTATCGGAGCCGGACGCGCAGCGGAAGGGTTACGCGCCGATTGGCAGCGTGATCTGAAGATAGTTCATCAAGAATGCGGTTTCAAATATGTTCGTTTTCACGGACTTTTGCACGATGAAATGGGCGTTTACAGGGAAGACCGAACCGGTAATCCCGTTTACAATTTTCAATATATTGATGCACTTTACGATGCGATTCTTGATACGAGAATGAAGCCTTTTGTCGAACTCGGTTTTATGCCCGACGCTTTGAAAACCAATGACAAGACGATTTTTTGGTGGAAAGGAAATATTTCGCCGCCGAAGGATTATGATAAATGGGCAAATTTGGTCGGGGCTTTAGTCCGGCATTGGACGGAGCGTTACGGCAAAGACGAAGTAAAACAATGGTATTTTGAAGTTTGGAACGAACCGAATCTGGAGTTTTTTTTCTCAGGCACTCAGGAAGAATATTTCAAACTTTACACGCACACGGCAAAAGCGGTCAAACAAGTTTCAAACGAATACAGAGTCGGCGGACCGGCGACGGCGGGACGCGGTTGGATTACGGAAACGATTGATTTTGCCGAAAAAAATAATGTTCCGATTGATTTTATTTCGACGCACGATTACGGCGTTGAAGGAATCGGCTTGGATGAATTCGGCGAACAAAAACTGTTTCTCGGAACGGACAAAAATTCGATCATCGGCGGAGTCCGTGAAGTCAACGCCAAAATAAAAGCCTCGTCAAAGCCGAACTTGGAACTGCATTATACCGAATGGAGCACGTCGTATTCACAGGTTGATCCGGTTCACGATTCTTATATTTCCGCCGCCTACATTTTGTCGAAATTAAAAGGTTCGGAAGGCTATATCAATTCGATGTCGTATTGGACTTTCACGGATATTTTTGAAGAAGGCGGTCCCGTTCCGAACCCGTTTCACGGCGGTTTCGGGATAATGAATTTCCAAGGTTTACGCAAACCGTCTTTTTACGCATACCAATTTTTAAACCGTCTCGGCGATGAAGAATTAAAGTCGGAGGATGCCGAAAGTTGGACGACGCGCAGTAAAAACGGTGTGCAGATGTTGTTCTGGAATTTTGAACCTCCGAAAACCGAACAACACAACAAAATTTATTTCAAAAATGACCTGCCCGCCAAAGATTTCGGCAAAGTAAAAATAAACATCGCCGATCTGTCTGCCGGAAAATATCAAATGACGATTTACCAAGTCGGCTATCAGGTCAACGATGTTTATTCCGACTATTTGAAAATGGGTTCGCCCAAAAATCTCACACGCGAACAGGTCAGAGAATTGAGCGAAAAGAACGACGGCAAACCTGTTGAAACTTTGCAGATAAACATTAAAAATAAAACGCCTTTTACAAAAGACTTTAATTTGCGCGAAAATGATGTTTATTTGCTTACTTTAGAAAAGAAATAATTTGGTAAAATGACATTAAAATATCGTTATAAAACTCCAACTCCAACTACTGATAAAAAACCGCCGCTTCTCATATTGCTTCACGGAATCGGCGCGGACGAAAACGATCTTTTCGGACTCGCGCCATATCTCGACGAACGCTTTTTCGTTGCCAGCGTGCAGGCACCTTTTACATTGCCTTACGGCGGTTATGCGTGGTTTGAACTGATTCTCGAACCGAATAAACCGATGAGTTTTAATGTGAAACAATTTGAACAAAGCCGCCGAATGATTCTCGAATTCGTTGATAAAATCGTTGCCGAATACGATCTCGATGCGGACAGTATTTTTTTGTGCGGATTTAGTCAAGGTTCGATGATGAGTATGAGTTGTGCCTTGCAAAACCCGATAAAATTCGCCGGAGTCGTCGCCATGAGCGGACGCGCAATAACCGAAATGATTCCCGCCGACAGCAATTTAGACGATTTCAAAGACTTCCCGATTTTCGTTACACACGGCATTTACGATCCCGTTCTCCCAATCGAAAACGGTCGCGCCACCAAAGAAATTCTTTCGCGCTTGCCCGTAAATCTGGAATACAAAGAATATCCGATGGCACACGAAATCTCGCAAGAAAGTCTGCGCGATGTGGTCAATTGGTTTAGTTTGAAACTTTATAAATGATTGAAGAATTTTTTTCTTTTAAGGAAATGAGATTATGTAGATTGCGTTATGATGTAGAACAGACTGCTAGCCTGTTTTCTTTCATTATGCCGCAAAGCTTTTGCTTACCTGCTTAGATAATCAGAGATTAAATTGTTTTGCGGAATCATCCCTTCAAAAAAATTTGCCAGCATTTTGAAAGATAAAATTGGCTAATAAGTAGTTTACAGATTCTGCTCTTCAGCGTATTTAATTGTCAATTCGTCTTCAAAATCGAATAAAGTCAAAGCATGTTTAAGCCTGTCAAATTTTGTCATATTATTTAAATGTGATTCAATAAAATAAGTGTCGTTTAATTGAACAGGTTTCCTCAAATTATCTTCGGCAGGACTTTTAGTCAAACCAATTTTCTCACCTAAGTCAGTAGTAAAGAATGTTTCAGGCTGTAACTCAAAAAGTTGTTTTAATATTTCTAAATAAAGTTTGGCGACTTCTCTAATTTCAAATTTTTGGTCAAGGAAGATCGCGTAATCCAATTTTTTATGTATCGGATCATCTGCGTCGAAAATATTGATTTCACTATTGCTTAATTCATCTGAAATAGTAATTTCGGGAATCTGCCAAACTTTCAGGAATCTTTCAGCAATTAAATCTAAACGTCTTTCTATTTCAACTTTATCCCATTTCTCCAAACCTGCAAGATACTTATTGAGCCAAAGCCGACTGCCTTTATATCCGGCGTTTTCCAAATCTCTCTTGAATGAAAATATTTTATTGCCTAATTTTCCGTTGTTGCCTGATAAAGTTAAATTCCCAACTGTATTTAAGTAATTTTCTTTAATGAAATTGTAATCTTCCGTGCTTAGTTCGGTTTTCCACCTTTGATCAGGATTTTGAGGAAAAATATGCTCGATTGTTATGTCTGGATTATTGTCGATGATAACCGGTTCTTTATTTTGAAAGTTTTCCAATCTTTCAAGTAAGTAAGTTCTATTTTTTGCCTTAATGTTATAAACGTCTTTCTCTTTTAAGGCATTAATCGTTTCTGTGTTTTTCGGAAAGCGGCTGTTGCCGGTCAATTTGAGTAATGCTTTTTGAACAGAATATAAATAATTTTCTTTGTTCACTTTATCGTAAAGTGTCATAAAAATTTTGTTTCTTCCTTCCGTCCCGATTCCAACGATAAATCTTCTCCAAGTAAATGATTGCACCAAATCTAAAATTGAAATAAAGGTTTGTCTATCAATAATAGAGTTTGCATAATCTTCATACACTTTCATCAAAAAAGGATATGAGACATTTATTTCCAACCGATTTATGTATTCAAGTTGAGTTCTTATACCTTTATCTGATTCATTTTTCGGATTAATTAGCTTGTTGTAGTATTTTACTAATGACTTAATTTTAGATAAAACGTCCTCCAATTCTTCAAGTGAGGAAGTTGGATATTTTGATTTAAACTCATGATAAACCTTCCCTTTGTTTGGAATTTTATTATTTTCGAGCGTCAGGTAATCGCGGATAAAATCTGACACTCGACTAACATTTTGAGTTTCATCTTTTGCCAGTTTTTCGATAACTTCCCAATAATTTTGATAAATTAAATTTTGATCTCTTCTGTTTAACCCCATCAAAATATAGTTTCGGATTAAATCTGCCTGCGATAACTCCAAACCAGTAGAGTTTAGACTTTCAAAAATTCTTTGCGGATTGTCTTTTTCTCTGTCAAGTGAAACCTCAACAAACATTAGTTTTGACAATCCTGCTAAAACCATTTGATAATTTTCTTCATTTATTCTTCCCTTAAAGTAATTAAAATTGATAATTATTTTTGAAAATTCATTATATTCCTCATTCTGATCACTTCGGAGCAAGAACTTCAAAGCTCTATCATTGTTATCAGTCGGTCTGAGTTTTAATTTTTCCTCTTCGCGGGCAAATTTATTAATCAAATATGTTTCACTTATTTCGCTGACAAGTCCTTCGTCCTTTAATTCATTTGCCAAACTATAAAGAACTAAATATATCAGTGTTAGTGTCGTCAATCTTTGTTGCCCGTCAATAATGGTAAGTTCCTTAATTCTTGAAGCTGTATAAACATCATCGTGAACATAAACAATACTACCTATAAAATGAGCGTTCATTTTACTGATTGCCCCAACTTCAAAAATATCATTAAGCAATTGTCCGCACTGACTTGGTGACCAGTCGTAATTTCTTTGATAAACAGGAATTACAAATTGAGTCTTGTTAGAAGATAAAAAGTCTTCCACTTTAGTTTCATTGGCTTTCATAATTTTGATTGAGTTTGAAGTTACTTAAAGACTGATGAAATTTTCCCGCTAGCGTTCGATTTTGAATAATTGTCGTTTTTTCTTTTACTGCAAAGCCGTTTTGAATTTCTCCAATGCGCCTTCGAGAATCGAATCTTCGCGGGCGATGCAGATTCGCATAAAGTTGTCCCAATCGTCGCCGTCGGCAAAGGCACTGCCGGGAACTCCGGCGACTCCGGCGCGTTCCATGAGCATTTCATTGAAGGGAAGTGCGTCGGGGAATTCTTCGGGGATGCGTGTCCACAGATAAAATGCCGAGCCGGAATTGTATATTTTGAAACCAAGATCGGTTAGTCCTTCGGACACAAAACGGCGTTTCGCATCGAATTTGTCGCGCAGTTTGTCGTAATAATCAGGTTGCGCCATTAAAACTTTGGACAACGCCGTTTGCAGCGGCGTGGCGGCGCAAACATAGATCACATTGACGGATTTGTTGACCGGCGCGAGCAGTTTGCCATCGCCGTAAGCATAACCGAGCCGCCAAC
Source organism: Acidobacteriota bacterium (assembly GCA_031359215.1). Lineage (GTDB taxonomy): Bacteria > Acidobacteriota > Blastocatellia > Pyrinomonadales > Pyrinomonadaceae. Next base: position 26,188 of record JANMAA010000133.1, read on the forward strand.
CGGAAATGTTCCACGATTTCGAGAACGAATTGACGGTAATCGTGCGTTCCCACATATCGGGCAAAGTGGCAATCGGGATGTGCGGATTTTCGCCCGTTACATAATGTTCATAAACTTCGTCGGAGATGCAGAGCAGATCGAGTTCTTGGCAAACTTGAGCGATGGCTTCGAGTTCAGGTTGCGTCATAACTTTGCCGCTCGGGTTGGCAGGCGTGCAGACGATGATAGCCGTTAGCGGAAATTCACCGCGGTTTTTCAACTCGCGGCAACGCGCTAAAAGAGCGTCTTTTTCAAAACTCAAATCGGCATTCAAACTAAATGTTTCCGTCTTGCCGCCGAATTTTTCGATAATTATTTGATGATATGGATAATACGGCTCAAAAACGAGGGCGGACTTTCCCTGCAAATAGCTATTGGTGATGCCGACCAACGCGCCTGTTCCGCCGGGCGTGATCAAAATCTCGTTCGGTGTTGCTTCAACGTCAACTTGAACACCGTTATATTTGGCAATTTTGTCGGCAACCGCTTTTCTCAAATCCTTAACGCCTTCCGACGCGCCGTAATGATTCTGGCTGGCGGCGATGACGTTATAGGCTTCCTGGGCAAGCTGCGGGTCAATCGGCAGTTCTGATTGCCCTTGCACGAGATTGCCGCTCGGCGGCACAAGGCGCGTAATAGCGCGAATATCGGGTTTTACTTTTTTGGCTGTTTGTTCTTTCATATCGGTTTTAAAATAGCAGGTTTTTAGGGAGATTTCTATAGACTTTCCTTACAAAATAAAAATTAACCGCCGAGGCGCAAAGACACAGAGTTTTTTGAACGGTAATTCCGCGAAAAATCAGATTTAAGCCAATATATTACTGAATATGCAACAATTAAAACTCTCAGCGTCTTTGCGCCTCGGCGGTGAAAAATATTCAGGAAATATATCCGTCTAAATTTCTTCAAATTCAATTTTACCTTTTTTGTCACGGCAAAATTCAGTAACGATTTCGACAAATTTTTCCGGCGTTTCTTCGTGCGGAATGTGACCGCAATTTCTCAGCACGATAAAGCGCGAATTTAATATTTCACGGTGAAGATTTTCGCCGTTGTGAATCGGAATGACCGTATCTTCTTCGCCCCAAATTATCAGTGTCGGCTGATTTATCAAATTTGCATCTTGTTCGATGCGGCAAGCGTCCCAATTTCGCGCCGTCTGCAAAAGCGCATTATGTCCGTCCGCTGCATTCAACGGGCGATGAATGGCTTCGATTCTTTCTTGTGTTATCAAATGATGATTAGCTGGTGCGAGTGTGCCTTGCATCCGGTATTTGAGCAATGCTTTTGAATCGGCAAGAAACGGCGTAAGGAGTTCGCCGACACCCGGAAGTGCCGTTAGTTTAAGAATCGGATGGTCTTTAGCCTCGTCGTTGCAAACTGCATCGACAAGCACGAGTTTTTCGACTCTTTCCGGGTAATCGAGCGTAACGGTTGCCGCCACTGCGCCGCCGTAAGAACTGCCGACAATGGTGGCGCGTCCGATGCCTAGCCGATCCATAAAACGCTCGATCATTCGTGCCTGTGAAGTAATTTTATAATCAAACCACGCCGGTTTATCCGAGAAACCGAAACCCAGCAAATCAACGGCTATAACGTGGAAACCATTGTCGGCAAGCCTCGGTGCGGTGTTTTTCCAAATATATGTCGAAGCGGTATAACCGTGAATCAAAATTAATGTCGGGTCGCTAATATCGCCAAATTTTTGATAATGAACCGTC
>JANMAA010000162.1:0-10965 GCA_031359215.1 Acidobacteriota bacterium
TAGGGCAAACGCATCACTTTTTTAAGACCTTAAGCAAATAGTCTTCATTCCAACCGGCTTTTTTGCGTTTGCTCTTGATTCCTAATTGACAACTCTTTTCTTGTTTCAAGAGATTCAGTCCGATATGGCGCAGCGTTGCTAGGTTTTCGGCTGATTTGGCTTCGCGCACTCGACACTCATCTTCTCGAAAGCCGATGTCCAAACACCAATGCAGAGAGTTTTCAATCGCCCAATGTCCTCTGACCGCGCGCAGTGCAACTTTGGCATTTGCCTCTAAACTGCTGATGAAATATCGTCTTTCGACAGTTTTTGCCCCGCCGATAACTTCCCGTATGGCTTCGACCAGCACCACACTTTTGAGATTTGCCCACTCCTTTTTCTGTGCCAGCCAATCAATCTCTTGCGTCACGAAACAGCGTCTGGTTTCGATTCGCCCGTGATCTTTTTCGAGCGTTTCGCAATAGTCGTATTTGATATCTTTAAACCCGCTGCGCTCCGCCCAATCCAAATAATCTTTGATGTCTTGGTGTAAATTCCCGTGATTGCCCTTTAGTGAAATCACATAATCCGCCCGTTTTTCGATGATCTCTTTGACAATCTCTTTTTGACAACCCATCGCATCAATCGTCACGATACAGCCTTCCAAATCCAATATTTTCAAAAGCGCGGGAACCGCCGTGATCTCATTGGATTTCTCCGCGCAGGCGACTTTCCCCAACACCACCGAGGCTTCCGCTGCCCACGCGCTCACCACATTTAACGCCTTTGCGCCCTTGCCTGCCGCACGACTGCCGCGCAACTGCTTGCCGTCAATGTTGACCAATGCCCCTTTGCTCAAACTCACCGCAGCACTTATCCAATCAATGAATATTTCCTTTAACTTGATGTTATCCAACAACATAAAAACCCGCCGAAAAGTGTCGTGCGATGGAATCCCGTTCTCTAACTCTAAAAATCCGGCAAACCATTCGCGGCTATCGCTTCGCCGAATTCCTCCATCTCCGTCCAATGTTCGACTCCGCATATGACGGCACAGATCGAAATCACTAAAATATCAAATAACGAATGAATCCGCTGATGCTCACGTCGCGGATCAGCCACTTTCGTCAAACTCTCAAATAATACTTCGGCTCGTAAATTACTCATCTACTTAGCCTATCCAAATACTTTTATTTTCAAAAGTGATGCGTTTGCCCTACTTGTAGAGGCGCGATTTGCAGACGATTGCTGAAATTACCGTATAATTATTTCCGACACTTTCTGCATTTTAAACATATCTCTAATCAACTTTCTCTATAAACTGTTTTCCAAAATCATAATCCCGCCCGATATTTCTCGGAGTTGCGCGGCGTGTCATAAAAAAAATCAATGGATAATGCCCCAAACAAGCTAAATTTTGTGGTTGGTAATAAAATCCTATCTGCCGTAGAATTAACTCTATGAACTCGAAATTTAATCGAATTGTTTTAATGGTTTTGGACAGCGCGGGAATCGGCGAAATGCCCGACGCGGCGGATTGGGGCGATGCGGGTGCGGACACTCTCGGGCATATTCTCGAATCGCGTAAGGTAGATTTGCCAAATCTGCAAAAGCTCGGTTTGGGCAATATTCGACCGCTCAAGGATTTACCCGCATCCGCTGATCTGACCGGAAATTACGGTAAATGCACGCTTAAATCGAACGGCAAAGACACGACGACCGGACATTGGGAAATGGCTGGAATTATTCTCAAGAAAGCCTTTCCGACTTTTCCACAGGGTTTTCCACAGCGCATTATCGGCGAATTTGTTGAAAAAGCAAAAGTTCCCGGCGTTCTTGCCAATGTTCCGGCAAGCGGCACGGAAATCATCAAACAATTCGGCGAAGAACATATTCTCACGGGCAAACCGATTGTATATACGTCGGCTGATTCGGTCTTTCAAATCGCCGCGCACGAAGAAATTATTCCGATTGAAAGACTTTACGAGATCTGCGAAATTGCGCGAAAAATTCTCGACGGCGAAGATAAAGTCGGGCGCGTGATCGCACGTCCGTTCTTAGGCGCGAATGCCGAAGATTTCAAACGCACCGAAAACCGCCACGATTACGCCGTTCCGCCGCCCGAAAATCTTTTGCCGCTCTTAAAAAATACCGGTTTGGATGTTGTCTGTATCGGCAAAATCGCTTCGATTTACGATTCGATGGGCGTAACCGAAGATTTGACCGCCAAAAATAATGAACAGGTAACAAATGTGACGATCAAAGCATTTGCCGCCGACACTAAAGGTTTGATCTTCTCGAATCTCGTTGATTTCGATATGCTCTACGGACACCGCCGCGATGTCGAAGGCTACGCCAAAGCACTGGAAATTTTCGACGCGCAAATCCCGCAAATCATCAACGCCTTATGCGACGACGATCTACTAATTTTAACCGCCGACCACGGCAACGATCCGACTAAAGAAGGTTCGGATCACACCCGCGAATACGTTCCGCTGCTCGTCTATGGCAAGCAGGCAAAGCAAGGCATCAATCTCGGCACACGCCAGAGTTTATCGGACATCGGACAAACCATCGCCGAAAATTTCGGTTTGGAATTAGAAGACGGCGTGAGTTTTTTGAACGAAATTTCCCGAAATTAATTATGAAACCGCCAATTCCTGAAAATGAATCGGAAAGACTTAAAGCATTAAGAAGTTATCACGTACTCGACACTGAAAGTGAGCAGGAATATGACGACATAACTTTGCTTGCGTCGCAAATTTGCGGAACGCCTATTGCAATCATTAGTTTGGTTGATAAAGAACGGCAGTGGTTTAAATCAAAAGTCGGTCTGGATGCCGTTGAAACTTCGCGTGATATGGCTTTTTGCGCCTACGCGATTTTGCCGCCTGCCAATTCGCCGATGGTTGTCAGAGATGCTTTGCAGGATGAACGCTTTGCCGACAATCCGCTGGTAAGAGGCGATCCGAATATCCGTTTTTATGCCGGTGCGCCGCTGCTTACACCGGATAATTTTGCCATCGGAACACTCTGCGTAATTGACCGTGAGCCGCGCGATCTGACTACCGAACAAATTGAATCATTAGAAGCACTCGCTCGTCAGGTAACATTGAAACTGGAGCTTCGTCGAATGGCGGGTTTGCTGCAAAAAGCCAATGATAATTTGCAGAATCTGACGCTGACCGATGATTTGACCGGACTTTACAATCGGCGCGGTTTTTTCCTTCACGCCGACCAGCAGCTAAAACTTTTTCGATCTCGTAAAACACGGCAAGGTTTATGGTTAATGCTTGCCGATTTAGATAAACTCAAGCTGGTTAATGACCAATTCGGGCATCAGGAAGGCTCTTCGGCAATTATCGAAGCCGGCAAAATACTGCGTAAAACCTTTCGGGACTCAGATATTGTCGCTCGTTTCGGCGGTGATGAATTCGTTATTTTAATTATCAATACGATTGACGAAATAAAGGAAAAAATTACCGACAGATTAGAAAATAATCTAACTAAATATAATGTGTCGAGCGCGAAACAATACGAAATTTCGATCAGCTACGGCTTAATTCCGTTCGTCTTTGATTCCACTGAAACGATTGAACAAATAATCGAAAAAGCTGACATCGCAATGTATGAACAAAAACGAAATAAAAAGTTTCGAGTTCCTAAAAATGCGGTCATCAAATTGAAAGATTGAGAAAGTTTTTTAAGTGATAACTAATCAAAAAGTATTTGGATACTATAAGGCTTTGCGATTTGATAAAAAGAATACGATAATCCACGTTTGCGAAATTTATTGCAAGCAAGATGAATAAAATCAAAGAAACATTTCCGTCGGAGGAAACACCGGAACTTTTAGCCGAACCCGCAACACATCCTGAACTTCCGTCCAAGAAGCCGTCAACCAAACAAAAGAGTGTCGCCAAAAGCGCGGGAATCGTTTCGATTGCCGTAATGTTTTCGCGCGTTTTGGGCTTGGTGCGCGAGATGATTTTTGCGCGATATTTCGGCGCGGGTTTTGTTTACGATGCTTACATCGTTGCTTTTCGCATTCCGAACGTGCTGCGCGATTTGTTTGCCGAAGGCGCATTGTCTGCTGCTTTTGTCAAGGTTTTCACCGATTATCAAATCAACAAAAGCGAAGAAGAAGCGTGGAAATTAGCGAGTTTGGTGTTAAATGCGCTGGCGGTTGTTTTAAGTATTGTCACAATCATCGGAATTTTGTTTTCACGGCAATTTATCAACTTGATTGCCAGCGGTTTTTCGCCCGAAAAAGCCGCACTTGCCACGACTTTGACGCAGATAATGTTCCCGTTTATTCTGCTCGTCGCGCTTGCTGCCGTAGCAATGGGCGTTTTAAATACGAAAGGAATTTTCGGCATTCCGGCTTCGGCTTCGACGGTTTTCAATATAGTTTCGATCTTCATCGGTCTCGGTATGGCTTACTGGCTCTCCGGTGGCGGTTGGCTCGGTTCAGGCGATAAAAACGCGATTCCGACAGTGGCGGCGCAGTGGGCGATTATAGGAATGGCAATCGGAACTTTGATCGGCGGCGCGGCGCAGTTTTTGATGCAGTTGCCGTCGCTTTTTAAAGTCGGTTTTCGCTTTTCGCCGAGTTTGAGTTTTACCGATCCGGGCGTTCGCCACGTTATGCGGCTGATGACACCGGCGATTTTGGGAACATCAGCCGTGCAGATCAATGTTTTAATAAATACGATGTTCGTGTCGGAAATCAACGGCGCACAGGGTTGGCTCAGTTACGCTTTTCGCCTGATGCAGTTTCCCATCGGGATTTTCGGCGTGGCAATCGGCACGGCTTCGGTTCCGGTTTTATCGCGGATGGCAAGCGAAGGCAAATTTGACGATTTTCGCAAAACTCTCTCGTCGTCGCTCAATCTTGTTTTTTTAATGACTTTGCCATCGGCGTGCGGCTTGATTGTTTTGGGTGAACCGATCATTCGTTTAATCTACGAACGCGGAAAATTTGATGCGGGCGCGACGACAATGACGGCGTGGGCTTTGATGGGTTATGCAATCGGTTTGACGGGTTATGCGGCGATCAAAATTTTGTCTCCGGCTTTTTACGCACTCGACGATGCGAAAACGCCGATGATAATTGCCGTTTGCTCAATCGCCGTCAATGCGCTGGCGAGTTATTTTTTCCGCAACTGGCTTTCAAATTTCGGTGTATCGCCCGAATATTCGAACGGTTACGGTCACGTCGGCGTGGCGTTGGCGACTTCGAGTGTTGCGCTGGTCAACTTTTTCGCGCTCGCTTTGATGATGCGAAAACGCATCGGACGCATTGACGGCAAAGAGATAATCTCCGCATTTCTACGCATCGCCGCCGCTTCAGCCGTGATGTCAATTGTTTGTTATTTCAGTTATCATTTCTTGTTTAATCAATTCGGCGTGAACGGTTTGATTTATAAAATAATCGAGGTCTTTGTGCCGATTGCACTCGGTGGTGTCAGTTTTGTTTTGATGGCAAAAATCTTGCGCGTTAATGAGGTGAACAAACTTTATAATAGTTTTGCCGGCAAGTTAAGGAGAAAATAATGGATAATCAAGTAAATGACCAAAAATATCGTGAACGGGTTTATGAAATCGTTTGTAATATTCCATCCGGCAAAGTGATGACTTACGGGCAAATCGCGGAAATTCTCGGTGCCGGTTACACGCCGCGAACAGTTGGTTTCGTGATGCACGGCGCAGATACAAATAATGTGCCGTGGCAACGAGTTATCAATTCACAAGGTGCTTGTTCGACCGGGAAAATGACGATGCCGATTAACCTGCAACAAAAAATGCTCGAAGACGAAGGCGTTGTTTTTAACGAAAAAGGTCGTTGTGATTTAAATAAATATATCTGGTTTCCCGAAGGATTTGAAAAAGCAGATGACGAACAGCCGAGTTTGTTCGGCTAAAAACACTGCTTAAAAGTTAATCTGGTTGTTTAAAGTTTGGTGGTGCGGGCGGTGTATCAAACAATTTTTCTTCCGGTATTTTTGCAAGATAGCGCACAATAAGAAAGCCTGCGACAATGCTTAAAATTATACAAACAACACTAGATAGTAACTATCGGAATAGCTTCCCATTGCTGTTCCATAGAACTTCCGCTCAATTTCCTAGTGATGACGATGAGGATTACGATGAAAATCGGCAACACTATTTGTATGCTGATCCCGACGACAAAAGTAATAACCGTCCAACCGATTATGCTTCGTTCATATTCTTTAGCTGTTTTGTAGGCAAACACCGTTACTACAATTAGTAAAGCAAAACCTATAATATTTAACATAATTATTTATACCCGCCGAATTTAATTTGGTTGATGGACAAATTGATTTTTGCCTCAAAGTTTCACAAAAGTCAATAAATTTTCACTGAAAGGGCATCTTTTGTTAAAGTTTGCGACATCAGACTTTTAATTTCGGGCTTTAATCTGTTATATTTTGCCCAACTCTTCCAAAAATCAAACGAGCAAAGGAGAAAATTTTTAATGAATGCAAAATCAGAAACTTTGAATTCAAAATCTGACACTACCGGCTTTGGCGGACATCCGCGCGGATTGCCGACGCTGTTTTTTACCGAGATGTGGGAGCGTTTTTCCTACTATGGACTGCGCCCGCTTCTCGTTCTTTTTATGTCAGCGGCGTTGCTCAACGGTGGTTTCGGTTTTGAACGCGATCAGGCATCGGCAATTGTTGGAATTTACGGTGCTTGTGTTTATCTTTCATCATTACCCGGCGGCTGGATTGCCGACCGTCTTTTAGGATTGCGGCGGGCTATTCTTTATGGCGCGTTTTGTATCTCAGCCGGACATATTTCAATTGGGTTATCGGCATTCGCAGGCGGAAAAGTTACGTTTTTTCTCGGTTTGGCTTTGATTGTTATCGGAACAGGGCTGCTAAAACCGAATATCTCGGCAATCGTTGGCGATTTATACCCCGAAGGCGGTGCGCGACGCGATGCCGGATTCTCGATCTTTTATATGGGAATCAATCTCGGCTCGTTTTTCGGTCAAATTATTACAGGGTTTTTGGGCGAAAAATATGGTTATCATTGGGGGTTTGGCGCGGCAGGTGTTGGTATGATTATTGGATTAATAGTTTTCATAACGCGCTCAAAGACAACGCTTGGTGATATTGGTATCCAACCGACAAGACATCCTGATCCGGCGATTCAAGCAAGTCAGGAAAATCGCGTTAAACTCATTCTCGGCATCGGGCTCAGTGTCTTTGCACTTGTCTTCTTTCTGGCGGCAACGGGAATTGTTACGCTTGATGCCCAATCAATCGGGCAATATATGACTTATATTCTTGTCGGACTTGCCTTTTTATTTTTTGCTTATTTATTCATTGCAGGCGGTTTGAACAGTGATGAGAAAAAGCGCGTCTTGGTTATTGCCGTATTGTTTGTCGCCGCCGCAATTTTTTGGTCGGCATTTGAACAAGCTCCGACTTCGCTTAATCTTTTTGCTAAGGATTTCACACAGCGTAATCTGGGCAGTTTTGAAGTTCCGGCAACTTGGTTTCAATCCATAAATTCAGCATTTATTATTCTTCTCGCACCTGTTTTCGCTGCTCTTTGGACGTGGCTTGGCAACCGCAATATTGATTTATCGAGTCCGGGAAAATTTGCAATCGGTTTATTCTTTGCCGGAATTGGCTTTTTCATAATGATTTTCGCCGCTAATATTATCGTTGGCAGCAATGGAGCATTGAAAGTTTCAGCACTATGGCTAACTGCCAGTTATCTTTTTCAAACGATTGGCGAACTATGTGTAAGTCCGGTTGGTCTATCTTCAATGACAAAACTTTCACCACGCCGGTATGTCGGGCAAATGATGGGAATTTGGTTTCTTGCCTCAGCCGTTGGTAATTTAATAGGCGGATTGGTTGGAGGACACGTTGATCCCGAAAAGCTCGAACAAACCCCTATACTCTTCACATATACGACAGCATCACTGATAATTGCCGCCGTTATTCTCGGACTTTTGGCAATTCCCATTAGTCGGATGATGAGAAATGTAGATGATCAGGAGCAAGGTATAATCGAGAAAGTCGGAACTGCTTCCATCTGACTATTAGATTTTATAATTCTTAGAAAAGGCTTAATAAGCAGGTGAGTAAAAATAAACAGTTATATTGAAATGTTCAGAGTTACGCATAAATGCCTAGCTCTGAACAAACAAAACACTACCAACCTATTTTCGGTGTGCTTAATAAATACTGGCAGAAGATTTTTCTTATTGACTCTTTTCCCCTAAATCCTTAAAATCTTCTTGTTCTTTTTGAGAATAAAACTCAAATCCTATGCTTCTACAAAGGTGAAAAATTATGAATTTAAAGATTTTCTCATTGCGTCTTGCTATATTCGTTCTATTTTTGATCACTCAAGCGTTTTCAATGGCTTTTGCTTACGGTAGCGACGAATATACCGGGCAATTTGAAACAACACTCGTCGCACACAAGGAAAACCTCGAAAGAATTATTTTCAAAGCAGCGACCAAAGATGGTTTAAGGGGCGTGAATAATCTGAGCGACACGGTTCACATCAGTTCTAATCGTCTGCAAAATCCGACCGGACAATCTTCGCTTGTCGCTTTTTTGGTTGAGGAAGAAGATGAAAAGCCACTGATTTATATTGATGTAAACGCCGACAACAATTTCACCGACGATGAGAAATTTGTTTTCAAACGTGAAAAATCCAATAATCCATATTTACTTATCACAACTTTTAACGTGCCGGTAAAAAACAGTCTTTTTACAAGTTGTGCGGTTTTTTTGAAATATTTTAGAGATGTTCAAACTTCGAATATGATGGCGGACGACCGGCTTTTGCAGCAGTCAACCGAAGTTTTGGCGCGCGGTGCGGTGGACATAAAAGGCAAAAAAATTGCGGTGCAATATGCTTACAGTTTTGAGGAAAAAAAAATTACTCCCGAAAAAGGCTGGCTCGGTATTGACGCAAATGAAGACGGCGAAATTGATATGGACACTCTGTCGCCCGAAGCCGCCAAAGCCAGCGATGAAAAAGTTGTTTTTCGTGTCGGACAGGTTTACCTTTCGACAAAGAAAGTCGATATTGCCAAAAATCAAATAGTGTTGCGCGAAAATGCAGCGAAAGATTATCGCCGCACAGAGTTGGCAATCGGCGTGGAATTGCCTGATTTTTCATTTGTAGATTTAGACGGCAAAAAACATAAGTTTTCGGATTTTCGCGGGAAATATATTTTACTTGATTTTTGGGGTTTTTGGTGTCCTCCCTGCCGTGCAGAACTTCCTTTTTTAAGAGAGGCTTACAAGCGTTTTCAGTCAAGAGGTTTGGAAATTGTCGGTATGAATACTGATGATTACACGCCTGATTCAATTAAAAAATCTTTGAATCAAAACGGTATGACTTGGATGCAAGCGCGGCTTGAAAGTTTTACGGATTTGAGAGATTTTCAACTGAGAATCGAATCTTTCCCGACCACTTTTCTCGTCTCGCCTGACGGAAAAATCATTTCGATGAGCCGCGAAGAACGTGGCGAACCCGATTTGCGCGGCAAAGAACTGCTCGAAACACTTGACAAAATTTTACCGAAAAAGGCGAGTAGCAATTGATTTTTCCTAAAAATTGATCTTTTCGCTCGAACTTGATTCCGCGTCCTTTTTCTGAATCGAATGAACGCGGAATTTTTCATCACGTTCGGGAAAATCGTTGCGAAAATGTCCGCCGCGCGATTCTTCGCGCCATAAGGCAGATGTTGCGACGAGTTTGGCAAGCGTTACGAAATTACGCGATGAAGTCGAAAGATTCGACGATAAAATCTGCTCGAATTCCTTTAAAGCGCGTTGCAGCGAATCTTTGTCGCGCAAAATTCCGACGCGCTCCCACATCACACGCTTGACGCGCTTTTTTACCGCCGTCGAAATCGTGTCCGATTTTGGATTTTGGATTTTGGATTTTGGATTTTCTTCTTCCGACTTTGAACTTTGAACTTTGAACTTTGAACTATCTAGAACCATCGCTTCACCTGCGCGTGCGCCAAAAACCAAACCTTCCAATAACGAATTTGACGCTAAACGATTCGCGCCGTGAACGCCGGTGCAAGTTACTTCGCCCGCCGCGTATAAACCCTGAATCGTCGAGCGTCCGTGCAAATCGGTGCGAATTCCGCCCATACAGTAATGCGACGCGGGCGAAACCGGCAGCAAATCTTTGGCGATATTTAAATCGTAAAACTTGCACGTTTCGTAGATTTTCGGAAATCTTTCGCGCAGGAAATCTTCGCTCAAAGCTATCATATCGAGATAAACTTCGCGCGTTCCGGTTTTTCGCATTTCGGCAACGATGGAGCGCGAAACGATGTCGCGCGGCGCGAGTTCGAGGCGTTCATCATAGTTTCCCATAAATCTTTCGCCGAGTTTGTTTCGCAAAATTCCGCCTTCGCCGCGCATCGCTTCCGACAACAAAAATCGCGGCGCGTTTTCTAAACTCAAAGCCGTCGGATGAAACTGGACGAATTCCATATCAGCCATCTCCGCGCCCGCAAAATAAGCCATCGCCATTCCGTCTCCGGTGGCGACACTCGGATTCGTCGTGTGAAGATAAAGCTGTCCCGCGCCACCGGTGCATAAAATCACGGCTTTGGCATAAATCTCACGCGGCGCACGAAGAATCGGATCGAGAAACCGCACGCCGACGCATCTGCCGTCATTAACGATCAAACTTTCCGTGTTCGCAAACGGCATCAAAACGATTTTCTTTTCCTGTCTCGCTCTCGCAATCAATGCGCGGACGATTTCCTTGCCGGTCGAATCGCCGTGCGCGTGTAAGATTCGCCGCCGCGAATGCGCCGCTTCCTGCGTGAACGATAATTTGCCGCCTTCTTTGTCGAATTCGATGCCCCATTCGATCAGTTGTTTGATATATTTTGTGCCGTCATTAACTAGCGTTTCGACCGCTTCCGTATCACACAAACCCGCGCCCGCGATTAGC
>JANMAA010000231.1:0-23367 GCA_031359215.1 Acidobacteriota bacterium
TTGCGTGGCTCAATAATCATCGGCGATTATCAAAAGATTATGAGCGATTTACCAAAACGAGCGAAACGCTCATTCAGATTGCGATGATTCGTGTAATGCTTCGCCGATTACAACCTTTATGAGTTTTAAAACAGCTTCTAATGAAAAACAATGGAAAAGAATCGTCAAAATCAGCAAAAAGGATGTTTTCATTTTCATAACTTTGAGTGAATCAGGGAGAAGATTTTTAGCCGCCGATTTCGCGGATAAAGGCGGATTAAATCAAATAATTAAAATCTGTGAAATCCGCGAAATCGGCGGCTAAAATTTCCGGCATTTATTTCAACTGGCAAATGTCCAACACATTCATATCGGTATAATCCAAATTTTCGCCGCCCATTGCCCAGACGAAACTGTAATTCGACGTGCCGACTCCCATATGAATTGACCACGGCGGCGACAAAACGACTTCTTCATTCGCCATAATCATCGTTCTGGTGTCTTCGGTTTGACCCATAAAGTGCATAATTCGCGCTTTTTCGTCGAGGTCGAAATAGAGATAAACTTCCGAACGGCGTTCGTGAATATGCGGCGGACAAGTGTTCCAAACGCTGCCGGTTTCGAGCGTTGTCAGTCCCATTACCAATTGCGAGGATTCGCAAACGCCGGGAATAATCAATTGATAAACCGTTCTGACGTTTGAAGTTTCGACCGCACCGAGATGCAGTTTATTCGCATCGGCGGCAGTCAAAAGTTTCGTTTCAAAACGCTTATGCGCGAGCGTCGAAAGCAGATAAAACTTAGCCGGATTTGCCGCGTCCATTGATTCAAACGAAACTTCCGCACTTTCCTTAGCGATATACAGACAATCTTTTTTGCCGAGTTCGTATGTTTCGCCGTCAACCGTAATTTTGCCTGTGCCTTCGCCGATATTAACCGCGCCCATTTCGCGCCGGTCGAGAAACGGTTTGCCCTTCGCCGATTCGGGTTCGGTGTGCGTCGGCAGCGAAATTTTTTCGCTCGTCGGAAACGCGCCGCCGACAGCGATGCGGTCGAAATGCGAATAATTTAAGCGAACTTCGTTTTCGGCGAAAATTTCGCTGACTAAATAAAGCTCGCGCAAATCGTCATTCATCGCGCCGTAGATTGATTCGGGATGTGTTGCGTAATACGTTTTTGATACATAATTTTTTGTTTTTTCTCTAAATTAACGAGCCATCCAGCCGCAATAATCATAGAAAAAGGCAAGCCTTTTTGCCTGCCTTTTTCTATTCAACAATTTGCAATTACTCCGTTATGCCGACTTGCGTTAAAGCATAAACATAATCGAACGCCACCTCTTTTAGCTTATCGTAGCGTCCAGATGAACCGCCGTGTCCTGCACCCATATTTGTTTTGAGCAAAATAGTGTTTTTGTCCGTTTTCATCGCGCGAAGTTTCGCGGCAAATTTCGCGCCTTCCCAATATGGAACTTGCGAATCATTGAGCGAAACTTCGATCAGCATATTCGGATAATTTTGCGCCCTCACATTATCGTAGGGCGAATATCGAATCATATAATCATAAGCTTCTTTTTCGTTCGGGTTTCCCCATTCGATCCATTCTTCGGTCGTCAACGGCAGCGTATCGTCAAGCATCGTGTTCATCACGTCAACAAACGGAACTTGCGCGATTGCCGCTTTGAATGATTTCGGGCTGAAATTAACGACTGCGCCCATCAATAAACCGCCCGCGCTTCCGCCTTGAATAACGAGTCGGTCAGCCGACGTATAATTGTTTTTCGCCAGCCAATCAGCCGAGTCAACAAAATCGTAAAAGGTATTTAACTTCTTAAACATTCTGCCTTGCTGCCGCCAACTTTCGCCTAATTCCGAACCGCCGCGAATGTGTGCGATGGCGTAAATCATTCCGCGATCAACCAAACTCAGCCGCGCCGTCGAAAAACTCGGAGTCATTGAAATCCCGTAAGACCCATAAGCATAAAGCAGCATTGGAGATTTACCGTCGAGTTTTGTTCCTTTTTTCATCATTATCGAAATCGGAACTTTCACGCCGTCGCGTGCCGTCGCCCAAACACGCGTCGTTTCATACTTTGTTTTATCGTAACCGCCAAGAACTTCCATCTGTTTGATAAGTTCACTTTTTCGTGTTTTGAAATCGTATTCATAAGTCGAATTCGGCGTAATCATCGAGGCATAAGTGTAACGAATAACGGGCGTGTCGAATTCGGGGTTCGTTCCTAGTCCCATCGTATAAACGCTTTCAGGCGTGGCGATGCGGGCATTTGCGCGTTTCGTTTTCAAATCCATTACTTTGAGATATTCGAGACCGTTTTCACGCTCCGAAACAATCGCATAATCTTTGAAAAAATCAACGTCTTCGATTTTTATGGCTGAACTGTGCGGGATAAAATCCTTCCAGTTTTTCTCGCCCGGATCGCTTACAGGCGCACGAACGACGCGAAAGTTTTCGGCGTTTTTGTTGGTTCTTATGTAAAATTCGCCGTTGTTAAAATCCGTGCTGTATTCGTGGTCTTTTTCACGCGGTAGAATTACTTTCCAATCGCCTGTCGGTTTGTCGGCTAAAAGATAACGATATTCGTCCATCGTCGCGGCGGAAGATTGCAGAAAAAGCATTTTCTTGTCGCGTGAACGCCCGACACCGATATTAAAAAGCACGTCTTTTTCTTGAAACGCCAAATCGTTTTTGTTAGTCCCGACTTCGTGCCGCCAAAATTTATCGGAGCGTTTTGTAACTTCGTCTTCTTGCACGACGAACAAATATTTCCCGTCGGCTGACCATTCCGTCGAAGTTACGCGCTCGATTTTGTCGGGCAGAATTTTGCCGTCGCGCAAATCTTTAATTTGCAAAGTATATTGCCGATAACCGGTCGTATCGGTTGAAAACGCGAGCAAATTACCGTCGTCGCTCACATCGAACGAACCGATGGCAAAATATTTGAAGCCTTTCGCCATCTCGTTTTGATCGAGAAGCACTTCTGCGTCCGCGCCGTCTTTGGCTTTACTTCGCAGAAAAGTCGGATATTGTTTGCCTTCTTCGGTGCGCGTGAAATACCAATAATCGCCGAGTTTATAAGGCACGCTCAAATCATT
Organism: Acidobacteriota bacterium; assembly: GCA_031359215.1. Lineage (GTDB taxonomy): Bacteria > Acidobacteriota > Blastocatellia > Pyrinomonadales > Pyrinomonadaceae. Next base: position 3,093 of record JANMAA010000231.1, read on the forward strand.
TTGCTTGATGCGTCCGAGCATTTCCTTATAGAGATTATCCACAAACGGCTGATGCGATTTCATCGCCGCATTTGTATATTCGTTTTCGGCTTCCAGATATTTAATGACTTCGGGATTTTTTTTATCGCGCAGCCAAAAGTAATCGTCTTTTAGTTCGTAGCCGTGAATTTTTGTAATTTTCGTTTCTTTTTTTGCAACAGGCGGTTTCATATCAGTTTGGGCAACAATAATCGTATTACCGATGACAATAACGATAAACAATCCTAAAACATAAATTAATGCTTTCATTTCAACTCCTTTTCTAATTTTCGGGAATAAACTACTAGTGTTTACAGAACATTTTAACTTTTTGTTTCACTTTAGGAAAGTATTAAGAATCAATACGAAAAACGGATAACAAATCAAATTCGCAATTCAATTAACAAGTCAAGGTTCTCAAATCCAAAATCACAGATTTCCACGATTAACTAAATTTCGGTTATAATTTCTAAAGTTGCGGATAATATATTTGTTTTTTTCATCGCAGAATAATTTTAACATTTGCCGCTTCCGCCTTCTATTGATGCAATTAAACTATTTTTTTCTGCTAATTTTATGAAACACAAAATTTTCACTTTTCTCTTTGCACTTGTTTTGACTCTTTCGCTCGGAATTTTTGAGCGCATTTTGGCTTGTTCCATTTCCTCAGATGTTCCAAGTTTTTGTGAAATGGTCGGTAGTGCCGACGTTGTTTTTATCGGGAAAGCAATCGGGGCAAAAAAGCAAAAAATCGTTATCGAAGACGGAGTTAAAGAAGTCTGGGATGTCGGCGAAATTTATTTTGAAGTGCAGGAAAGTTTTGTCGGCTCAAAAAGCCTAAAGAAAGGAATTCGGCTGACGCTTCGTTCCGGCGATGAAAACGGTTATTGCGGAACTTGGTTCAAACATAATGAAAGTTATCTCATTTACGGTTTTGGCAATTTGAAAAAAGGATTTGTTGACGGTCAAAGAACGAATTTGGCAGTCGAAGCGCAGGACAATATAAAGGCTTTGAAGAATTTGCCTAAACCGGGAACAGGTTCGACAATTTCAGGGAATATAACTCTGAATGCGAAAAACTCGCTTTTAGATAATAATATTGAAACAATGTCGAATTTGAGTGTAAAAATTCAGCAGATCGAAGGGGCAAAGAAATTATTTGAAGTCTTTACCGATTCAAATGGAGATTATGAGATCAACAATGTTCCTGCCGGAAAATATAAAGTTGTGCCTGTATTTACAGAGACTGATACATCTCAAAGCAATGAAGTAGAGGTAAAAGACAGAGGTTGTGTTTCAAAGAATTTTTTATTTAATAATCTGACAAAAATTAGCGGAAGAGTTTTAGATGCGGACAGCATTCCGGTAAATGATATTTCAGTCGAACTCGTGCCTGTTGAACTGAACGGAAAATCTAATTTCCTCAAATTGAGAGAATACACACAAACAGATAAAAAAGGCGATTTTACGATAAAAAATGTTCCGCCCGGAATTTATACGATGAGTATAAATTATTCAAAATCACCCGACGAAGAAGATGCCTTTCCGACGACATTTTATCCAAACACACCGGACAGAACGGAAGCGGTAAATTTTACGGTTGCATTTGGAACAAAGGATATAGAAAACATTGAATTCAGACTTCCGCCGCGACTGAAATCTCAGGAAATAAAAGGTATAATCGTCTGGTCTGACGGCACACCCGTCAATGACGCGCACGTCGGTTTGCGCGATGCCGCAGATAATTTTTATACGTCGGATATGCGGACTCTTAAAAACGGAGAATTTATCTTGAACGGATTTTCGGGCAGAAAATACTTTATCAGTGCCGATAATTATTCTAACGACGTAGATGCCAATGAAGCGTCTTATATTTCGACCGATAAATTCGTTTTGGACAAAGACGTAAAATTCTTCCGTTTGGTATTGGAAAGGAAAACCAAATGAAACCTTTCAAGATCAGAAATATCGAAATCAATCCGCCGTTAATTCTCTCACCGATGGCAGGTGTAACGGATTATACTTTTCGGCGGCTGATTAAACGGCGCGGCGGTGTCGGGTTGTCGGTGTCGGAATTTATTTCGGTCGAAGGTTTGACGCGGCATAATCCGAAGGCGAAACGGCAGATGCGCTTTGCCGAAGAAGAACGTCCGTTTGCCGTGCAGATTTTCGGCGGCGAAGTTAATCGGATGACGCTCGGCGCACAGATGGCGGAAGAGATCGGTGCTGATATTCTCGACGTTAATTGCGGTTGCCCTGCGCCGAAGGTCGTCAAAAAAGGCGGCGGTTCGGGACTTTTGAAGGATTTGCCGAATCTCGAATTAATTCTCAAAGAGATCAAAAAAGCAATTTCGATTCCGCTGACTTTAAAAATTCGCACGGGTTTTTCGGATGCGACGATCAATGCCGTCGAAGTTGCAAAAATGGCGGAACAATGCGGCGTGGAACATATTCAGGTGCACGGCAGAACGCGTGAACAAGGTTATAAAGGTTCAGCGAATTGGGACATTATCAAAGCCGTCAAGGAAGCCGTTTCGATTCCGGTTTCGGGCAATGGCGATATAACGACGATTAAATTTGCGCTCGAAAAATTTAACGAAACGAACTGCGACGGAATATTGATCGGACGCGGCGCGATGCAAAATCCTTGGATTTTTCGTCAGATTCAAGACGTGATCGAAGGACGAAAACCTTTTCAGCCGTCGTTTGAAGATAAACAAGCCGTGCTTTTGGAATTCTTTGAACTGCTCCGCGAAGATATGCCCGAACTCCCTGCGCTCGGCAAAATGAAACAGCTCGCCGGACATTTTACCAAAGGCTTACGCGGCGGCGCACAATTTCGTCAAACACTTTATCATTCGCATTCGGCGGACGAGATTCTCGACAATATCGGCATCTATTTTGCAACGCTCAACCAAGAAAATACGTTCGGCAATGGCGAAATCGAAGCCGAAGAGGATTTGGAATTTAATTCGTGTGACGCGTCCGGCGATGAAAATTCTGCTTGCCTAATCGACCAAGATTCCTGTAATGTAGCAGTCGCTACTTAAATTTTTTTCGAGGTAATATAATGAAAAAATTTCAACTTCCAATGTATTCAACGCTCTTTTTGGTTTTAATCTCAGTTTCAGCGTTTTCACAAAAACTAAAACCCGAAGAGATTCTGGCAAAACATCTCGATTCAATTGCCACTTCCGAAATTCGCTCAGCAAACAAAAATCGAATAATTGTCGGTGATGCTGACATTAGATTTATAACTCCCAAAAATATTCCGGTAATCGGAAGACTCGTTTTGGCATCTTCCAAAGAAAAAAACTTCTTCGGTATTGTTTCAAATTCCATAAATTATCCATCGGAAAAATTTAGTTTTGACGGAAAAAAATCGAAAGTCGGATTTGTCAAAGACGGCAGACGCTCTGTTCTAGGTAATTTTGTGGTGTCAAATACTGTTTCGCTCGAAGAAAGTCTGCTTGGCGGAGCTCTTTCTACCTCGTGGGCATTGCTTAATTGGGATAGTAAAAAAGTAAAATTGACATCCGAAGGAACAAAAAAAATTGACGGAAAAGAAGCTTATGCAATCGGTTATGGGGCTAAAAGCGATTTTGACATCACATTATATTTTGATAAAGAAACCTTTCGCCATATCCGCACTGAGTATAAACGAACTTCTTCAGCCGGGATTGGTAATGATCCGACTCAATCAAGTCGGTTTAATGAAACACGCTTCAAAATAACGGAAGATTTCTCTGATTTTAAGAATGAAAAAGGTTTAACTCTGCCGCATAAATATCGGATAAATTATTCGATAATAGGACAAAACGGCACAACCGAAATTCAATGGGATTTTATTTTGAATGAGTTTGCCTTTAATCAAAATCTGGCTGACGGCACTTTTGATGCCGATGCAAATTAGTAAAAAATGAAACTTAACAATTTATTTTTAGCCGCACTTTTTCTTTTTTGCGCTGCAAGTTTTTCGTTTTCACAAACAGGCGAAAAACGCAAAATGATGCAAACTTCACCTGTAACTAATGTAAAGGCAAATAAATCTTCGCCGGCGTATGCGGAAATTTTGTTGCAAAAAACCGAAACTGCCGCCGAACTCGAAGATTATTTGGCTAAATATACCGACGAATTTCCGAAGGTGCAAGAACTTCGCTTTGAAACCGATTTGCTGAACAAAGAAATGAACCGCATTTTAGCGGTAAATCCGGCGGATTCTGAGAAACTTTCTCTGGCGTTGGGCAAATTGATGACACGAAAAATCGAACTCGAAATAGAACTTTGGAATTTGAGAAAACAATACAACGACGAACATCCCGACGTAAAGCAATTGCTCCGTAAAATAGCGGTTTTTGAGGCGGCAATAAAAGAAATTTTGTAAACCGGAATTTTATATTTGCTTTTGTAAATCTTCCAATGACGAATCGGCAATTAGACGAAAAAGCCGCACTCTTTTATCATCTTTAAATTCTTTTGCAGAAACTGCATCGCAGATAATCATCGAAGCATTTTTCAATCCTTTTTTCCAATCTTTGTCGCCGGTGAACCGCGAAATCAGCGCATCGTTGTCAATTCCCGCCGCCACTAAAATCGTTCTTGCCCAAACAAGAAACTTTTCCCAACCGGACACAATTGCTATTAAATCTTCCGGTTGCGGACGACTCTCGCCCGTCATCGAATCCGAAACCGAACGTGCTTTTATAAAAAAACAGGTTTTGTCAGTTCGCAAATTATTTTTGATTTTTGATTTCTCATCGGTCATTGCCGCGAAAATCGAGTTCGTGTTTTGATATTTGCTTTGAAAATCTTCAAAACTCGTTCCCGCAACCGCAAAATTTGTCGCCTGTTTAATTTCTTCAATCAAAATTCCGCGCAAGTTTTGGTCTGATTCGATTACCAAAATTTGTTCAGGCATTTGAACGGCAAACCATTGCTGCAAGCGGGTTTGGATTTCGTCGTTGGAAAAACCTTGTAAATGCGCGGCTTTGAGAAAACCGGCAATAAGCGCGTCGAGTCCGGTTTGATTATTTGAATTTGCCTGCTTTGTATTGCCAACATAATAACCGCTTCCTTTTTTGAACTCGAGCATCCCTTGCAGGCGGAGTTTTTGATAAGCCGAACTGACCGTGTTAGCGTGTATTTTGAAGCGTCGGGCAATTTCACGCGTGCCGGGAAGTTTTTCGCCGACCGGAAAATCATCACTCAGGATGCCCAGCGTAATTTGTGTGATTAATTGCTCGCGGACAGGAACTTCAGAGTTTTTTGAAATCCAAATTTTCATACGGAAAATTAACAGGGATGCACGGGATAAGCAGGGATGAAATTAAATTTTGAAAATGTCTATTAATGATTGTTCTTCGAGAAATTTGTTATTGAAACGTCTATATTCAAGTTTCGGATTGCCGAAATTTATTAACATTCCAACTTCGATACTTGTTGCTTTCAGATAATTTATCGTTTGGGCAAAATGTTCATTAGCCAAACCGCTTACCGCTTTTAATTCAACCAAAACCTTGTCTTCGACTAAAATATCAACCAAAAACTCACCAAAAACTCACCAACAATAACTCCGCGAAAATGAACTGTCAGCGACTTTTGCCGTTCGGCTTTCAATCCTTTTTGTTGCAAAGCAACCATAAGTGCTTTTTCATAAACCGACTCGACAAATCCACTACCTAACTCTTTACTCACCTCAAAACAAGCCGCTAAAATTTTCCCCGTCAATTCCTCGTAAAGCATCTCATTTTCTCCACATATTTAAGCCGGTTAATTTAAAATATCCCTTTTAACCCTCTTCATTCCTGTTAATTATTTCTCCAAAGCGTGTTTCATAGCAGTTTCCAATTCAGGAAATTGAAATTCAAAACCCGCGTTTTCGAGTTTTTTCGGTAAAACTCTCGCACTTTCGAGAAGTAGAGTTTCGCCTTTTTCGCCGAATAAAAGTTTGATCCCAAAGGCGGGAATCGGAATAATTGTCGGGCGATGTAAAACTTTTCCCAGCGTATCGGTAAATGTTTCATTAGTAACCGGATTTGGTGCGGTGGCGTTGACTGCGCCGTTTAGTGTTTCGTTTTCAAGCGCGAAATGAATAATTTTTACCAGATCATCAAGCGCAATCCAGCTCAAATATTGGTCGCCGCTGCCGACTGTGCCGCCGACACCGAGTTTAAAAGGCGTGAGCATTTCTTTGAGTGCGCCGCCCTCTTTTGCCAGCACAACACCGATGCGCGGCATCACGACCCGTGCGCCGAATTCTGTTGCTTTTGTGCTTTCGGCTTCCCATTCGACACAAACTTCCGCCAGAAAACCTTCGCCTTGCTTGCTGTCTTCGGTCAAAGTCTCATCGCCGCGATTTCCGTAAATACCGATTGCCGATGCGGAAACAAAAATCTTCGGCGGATTATCCGTCTTTTTCAGCGCGTCAATCAAAGTTCGTGTGCCGACTATACGGCTGTCACGGATGCTTTTTTTCTTTTCATTAGTCCAACTTCCCTCGGCGACATTATCGCCCGCCAAATGCACAACCGCATCGAAGTTTTCGAGTTTCGCGCTTTCACCTTCACTAAAACCTTTTTCCGAGTCCCATTGAATCTCGTCCGCATTCTTCGCCGCCTTGCGCGAAAGTTTGTAAACCTCGTGTCCCTTTGCTTTTAAGGTCGGAACTAACTCGCTTCCAACCAAACCGCTTGCGCCTGTTACTAAAATCTTCATATTATTATTTCACAATTTCCAATCGTTTGATTTCCAAGAATTCATATCCAGTACTTATTTTGCTAATACTTTTTATGGATTTAGGAAATCCATACTCTTTATCAAATTCCACATCAATATCATATCCTCTCTCCAATGTTTGCTGAATATGATTGAAAAGTTTCTCTACTGAATTAATTTCTTCATAATAATTAGGATGTGGATAATTATTTTCTCTCTTAACAGGAAGTGTTTTATTACCTCTAACCTCAAATTTGAGATTAAAATCACCGCCTACACCTTCAGCATAACGCTGAATTTTAAAATCATAATTGGAAACATTTTTCTCTTTCCACAAATTACGGTTTTGATTTATTTTACTGGAAATTTCTTCAAACTTTTGTCTTTCTTTTTCATTGTTAAGATTAACAGGTCTGTTTGAAAAATCTTGGTTTTGGTTATTAACTTTGGAAGTTATTGATTTATTTTCCGGGTTAGTTGATTGATTTGTTGAACAACTCAAAAATTGGAAGATTGAGATAGAAACCAATAAGATCAGTTTTAGTTTCATCTTGAGTAAATGGAAACTTTTCATATTCACTTTTGCACCTTTTACTTTTCGCCTTTTTCCTGTATTTCGCAGCGGATAAACTTTATCATTTTCAGTATTTCTTTTTAGAATACTTCATAAATTAGTTTTCTATTGATTAACCGAAATATTCGTATTTACTGATTTTATAATTTTTGAATTGCTTTGTGCGACATTGTTTGCATTTGTCGTTTTAGTCTTCGCTAAAGAATTGTTTTCCTTTGATTTACCTTTTATGAGAGCGACATTTAACGGTGTCGCGTTATAGGTAAATTCGATATTTCCGCCGAGCGTAGTTCCCTGTTGCGTCGGAATGTCATTTCTAACTTCGAGAATCATCGCCACGTTTCCTTTTGAGATTTTTTTCCACGCCGACGGCAGAATAATTATCGAATTTTTCGTTTTATCAAAATAAGCCTCGGTCGTATCGTCCTGAGTCAATTCAACAAAAACCGTCTGATCGTTCATTTCCAAATTAAAACTCATCGAATCGGAAGCAGGGCGCGAAAGCGGAATCGAGATAGGAACCGTGCCATTCACGCGCAATGCGTTTGATTTCAGTCCGACCTTCGACAAATCGATATTATTCGTATAGGTTTTGCCTTTCCTGTCGGTAAAGGCGAAAGTTCCGTTTGGAGTATTGCCCGGAACGCTGACTGTGTAAAAAGTTCCCGACGAAGTATTGAGATGTTCCTGCATCGCTTGACCATTAAAAATGATCTTGCTGGGTGCGCTCAAAGCAAGCGTTGTTCCCGTTTTGCCGCCGACGCGAAAATATGCCGTTACATCGTAGTTTTGCCCGTTTTGTGCTATCAGATAGCTTTGGTAGATTTCCGTTTGGGCAATCTTATCGGATGCCGTCGTATCGTTTGAGGGACACGCGCCGCCGGTAAAAAATAAAATCCCAACAGTAAATAGAAAAAATTTTAAAGTTATTTCGCGCATTTATTTACAAACATATTTCTTTTAGCTTCAAAGCCGCTCTCATTTTTTATTTTTCTTTGTCCTCTGTAATTTAAGTCGGCTAAATTGCAATCGCTACTTGCCATAAAAGGTTGAATTATAGCATCAGTAGATCCAAATTTGTCGAAAAAGTCTTTGCTGATAACCACTTAAAATTAATGAGAAGTTTTTATTCGATAGGCTACATCATACGGAATAATTGATATTTGATAATAAATAATCGGGCAAGCTGGATAACTTGATTTATCAAATATCAATTATTTCAGTAGTATTTTTCGCTGAAATACTCAAATTTGGATCTACTGAGCATATCCATCCGACTCAAAAAGCGGAAACAATAATCGCTGCTAATCATTAGCTATTTGACAGGCGAGATTAAGGAAAAAGATTTAACATCAGTCTATTTGTTTTTCGGCAAAAACTGTATTTATAATCGGTTTGTTCACTTTTTCTTAACTTAAATTTAATTTCGTTGAAACACAAAAGTCCGAGTTTACAAAATTACGGGAATGAGATTTTTGTATCGATTTCGGTTAAGAAAATTTGTATAATTTTACAAATAAATAGGAGAAAATATGAGCCGAAATTTACGAGTTTTTTTTAGTATCGTTGGACTTTTTTTATTGAGTTTTACTGTTTTTGCCCAATCCCAAGCAACGACCGGTTTGATTCAAGGAACAGTAATTGACCCGAACGGCGCATTTATTCCGGGCGCATCGGTAAACATCGAAAATACGGAAACAGGATTTGCCAGAACCGTTACGACAAATTCGGACGGTTTTTTTAGCGCACCACTTTTGCCGCTTGGCAAATATCGCGCAACAACGACAGCGCAGGGTTTTTCCAATTCTATTTTGGAAAACATTCAGGTAACTGTCGGACAAACACAAACATTAAGAGTTGAAATGAAAATCGGCGGCGGCGTGACGACCGTTGACGTTTCGGCTCAGGGCGAGGTCGTCGAAACCGGACGCACCGAACTTTCTACCCAAATTAACGAAAAATCAGTGGAAAATCTGCCGATCAGCCGCCGTGACTTTTCGCGTTTTGTGCTTCTCACGCCGGGAGTTTCGATTGTTCAAGGACCTGACGGCGATGAGATCACCATCAACGGACAAAAAGGAATTCAAAATAATTTTTCGATTGACGGCGCAGATGCCAACAACCCGTTTTTCGGTGAACAGCGCGGCGGTCAACGTCCGGCTTTTACCATTAGTCTTGAATCCATCAAGGAGTTTCAGGTCGTTCCGGTCGGTGCATCGGCTGAATTCGGACGCTCCAGCGGCGGATTTATCAACGCCGTTACCAAATCTGGAACAAATCAATTTTCGGGCGCGGCGTTTGTCTTTTTCCGCAACCAAAGTTTGGCAAGCCAAAACCCGGACGCGGTTGCCGCAAGACTTCCAACCGAAGATTTCCGCAATTATCAATTCGGCGGCAACGTCGGCGGACCGATAAAAAAAGACCGCGCGTTTTTCTTTTTAGCTTACGAACGCAACGACGGACAAAGCAGTAAGCCGAATTTTATTGATCCGCGTCTGGTTAATATTTTTAGAACACGCTTTAATTCTGAAGAACAAGGCATCATTGATAGAACAAACGTCGCCGACGTTTTACTCGGCAAGGTTGACGTGCAACTTAATCAAAACAATCTTTTGTCCGTGCGCCACAATTACAGCCGTGCCAACCAAGTCAACGGAACTTTCGATGTGCCGACTTGGGGCAGAAGCGCAAACGGGCGCGAAACCGATAATTCCAATTCGTTTATTACCCAACTCGTAACGAATTTTTCGGCGAATCTGCTCAACGAGTTTCGTTTTCAATACGCCCGCGAAGGTCGTCCGCGTTTTTACGACGGACCTGATTTGCCCGATACAACCATCGGAACTTTTGACGGTTCGACTTCCTATCGTTTCGGTCGTCCGTTCTTTCTGCCCGTGCCGGAAGTTGATACGCGCTTCCAATTTACCGATAACTTTACGGTTATTCGCGGTAATCATACCGTCAAATTCGGCGTGGACATTAACCGCGTCAAAACTTCGCAGACCTTTACCGGTTTTGCGCGAGGACGTTTAATTATTGCGGCAGGCACAATCAATGACGCAGTAACGGCATTTCAAAACTATGTCAACGGGCAACCGGCGTTTGCGTTTGCGCTTTACATACAATTTGTGCCGCTCGGCGGAAGAACCGATGAAGCAGCAGGAGCGCAAGAGTTTGTTCAATTCGAGCCGGGCGTTTATGTCCAAGATAGTTGGCAGATTCGGCAAAATCTGACGCTTAACGCGGGTTTTCGTTGGGAAGGACAATTTCAGCCCGACACGATTACGCCGCCGCAAAATACACGCTACGGACAGTTTTTGAATGACCCGCGTTTTCCGTCCGACGGCACAATTCCTGATTTTACGGATGGCTATTCACCGCGTCTTGCGCTGTCGTGGTCGCCGGGCAAAGATGGCAAAACGGCGATTCGGCTTGGCGCGGGAATCTTTTATGCAAGAATTCCGGGCTTGGTTGTCGCCGGACCGCGAAACACTGACGGCGTGATTGCCGGAAATTTGACCATTGCCGGCGGATTTCCACTGCCGGTTGGAGCAGGCGGTTTGCCGATTTATCCAGCGCGTGTTTCGCCATCCGCATTTACGAATGCAAATCCGGGTATTGCGGTTTTTGAACGCAATTTCAAAAATCCGCGAACACTCCAATACAGCGCGAGCATCGAACGCGAACTTGTCAAAAATTTGAGTTTGAGCGTTGCTTACAACGTGGCGAAAACAACTCGTTTGACCAGATTTGTTGACCGAAATGACGGTGTGCTGTATGGCGGTGCGGTAGATTCGCTAGGGATTTTTGCTCGCGCCAACGGTTCGGGAGTCGGCGAAATTCGCTCGACGGAAAGTTCGGCGCGGTCTTTTTATCAAGGTTTGAACTTTGGTTTGAATAAGCGTTTTTCAAATCGCTTCCAATTTCAAGCTAATTATTTATTGTCGAAAGATGAATCCGATGACGATAACGAACGCGACCCGTTCACCTTCCGTTATGCCGACGTGCGTAATTTTCAACTCGAATACGGTCCTTCAGACCGCGACCAACGGCATCGGTTTAATGCTTTCGCTACTTTTGCTTTGCCGTGGGACGTGAGTTTTTCGCCGATTGTGCAATATCGCTCGGCACAACCGAGATCGCTTCGCCCAATTGACGGACAAGCACCCGGTTCGACGATTCGGCGCAACACGGAAAGGCTTAAGAATGAATTTTTCACGTTCGATATTCGTGCCTCGAAAGCGTTCAAATTTACGGAAAGAATGTCGCTCGAAGGAATTTTTGAAGCCTTTAACATCGGCAACAATCGCAATCAGCGCAGCCTTCCGCGCCCGTTGACGTTTAACTTTGACGGCACGGTTTCAGCCGGTTTCGGTGATCCGCGTCAGGTGCAATTAGGTTTAAGATTCAAATTCTAGTTTTGGTTTCCAACTTGCAAAAGAAAAGCTCCGGCATCGTAAATGCCGGAGCTTTTCTTTTGCAGATGTTCGTTATTTATTTCTCAGGTTGATTTGGTGCCGCGCATCGCACACGAATATTTGCCGCGTGGAATGTGCTTGCTGCTCTGAGCGTGAAATCTACCGCCAGATTCGGGTTTGGCACTGTAAAATTCACCACTACCGGATTAAACGTCCCGACAGTAAATGAAGGAATATTGACTGTTGCATTGGTCGGTGTTCCAACTACTGTCAGCAATTGCAGTCCTGTTCCGGCGTTGACGTGATCGACCGTAACCGTGCCTGAACCGCTTGATACGCCAAAGGAAACAATTCCACCCGGAAACAGGTCTCCTTCGGTTACAGTCGTTGAAGGAGTGCAAACAACCGGAACTGGCGTTGGTGTTGGAGTCGGTGTCGGAGTCGGAGTTGCTGTCGGTGTCGGAGTCGGAGTTGGTGTCGGTGTCGGCGTTGCAAAACCGCACTGTGCCCGGATAATAACACCATGAAATTGGTTTGTTGCGCGTAATGTAATATCTACCGGCTGATTCGGATTATTTATTATAAAAGTTGCCGTAACCGGATTGTATGTGCCAACCGTGAATGGCGGAATATTGACCGTTGCGTTGGCTGCGCTAACTACCGTAAAAGTTTGTAAGCCGCTGCCCGAATCCACATGGTCAACCGTAACTGAATTTACACCACTCGTTACAGCAAAAACTCCCAATCCGCCGGGGAACATACTTGGATCTTCAGACACTGAGAGCGTAGGAGTGCAACTAAATGGCGTAGGTGTCGGTGTTGGTGTTGGCGTTGCCGTAGGTGTTGGAGTTACTGTCGGTGTTGGAGTTGGAGTTGGTGTGGGCGTTGGTGTGGGCGTTGGTGTCGGTGTTTGCATTGCAACGATTCTTTCAACCGTATTTGCAGATACATTGCAAACATATAATTCACCGTCTTCATCTTCGCCAAATGAAGCGACGTTAAAATTTATCGAGTCAATCAGCACTGTCTGCTGATTATTAAGCCATCTAAAAATCTCGCCCGTGCAATAATCGGCATAAATGTATGCCCCGTTAGGCAATGTTCCCAGCGTTCCGCGATAGACGTAGCCGCCGGTTATCGAACAGCGTCCGCCAGTATGACTATATTGAAAAATCGGCGGAGTGTAGTTGGTCGGAATACACAAAGTCGGATCGTTATTCGTGCAGGTATTTCCTTCATAAACACGCCAGCCGTAATTGTTGCCGAGCGTTATAATGTCAACTTCTTCTATCGCACCTTGCCCGACATCGCCTGCCCAAAGTTGTCTTGTAGTGCGGTCAAATGACCAGCGAAACGGATTTCTCATACCGACCGTGTAAATTTCGTCCGCCCCGTTGACACCGACAAAGGGATTGTCCGAAGGCACGGTATAAGCCGGAGTCGGGTTTGGAGCCAGATTCGGCGTAACTCTCAGAAATTTACCCAACAATTCGTTGATGTTTTGAGCACGATTGCCCGGATCATTTGCCGAACCGCCGTCGCCCATTCCGATATACAGATTGTCCACGCCGTTGTCATTGCGAAACTCGATCATTCCGCCGTTGTGATTGGAGAACGGTTGGGGAATGATTAAGAGAGGCACCTCGGAATTCGGATTGCCGAGCGTATTGTTATTCATCGCGCTGAACCGTGAAACAACGGTTGCGCCGTCGGTTTGACGGGTGTAATTGACGAAGAAATAACCGTTGGTCGCAAACTGCGGATGAAATGCCAAGCCGAGCAAACCTCGTTCGCCGCCCGATAAAACACGGGTCGTGATATTCATAAAATCGGTCGTTGTTGTCGTGTTCGTCTGAACGACTTTAATAATGCCGCCTTGTTGAACGACGAATAAACGGCGCGAGCCGTCCTTGGCATTCGTTGCAAACAGCGGCGCACTCAAACCCGACAAATACGGTTGCAAAACAATCGGCGGTGTCGTTTGCGACGAAACACCGAACGCAATCGGGAAAACAGCAAAGGCTAAAACAAAGCAACAAATTACGGCATATTTAAAGATTTTCATAATTTTTTTATTTTATAGGAGCAATCGGAATTGTAAATAAATCTTAAATTTTGGAAGAAATAAAGTCAAACGAATTAAAGAAAGTAAGATAAATCGGAGCATCGCATAATTAATTCAAGTGTATAATTTTTTTACGATTGACTCTGAAAAAGATACCGCGATTTTTGTTCAAAAAAAAGCTATTGTTTCAAATTGTGTTTTTTGTTACATTTCATAATTAAGTTAAAGATTAAGTTAAAGGTTTTTATTTAGCTTGTCAGTTATACTGGAAAGCTATTTTACTTTTTTGGAGAACAACCAATTTGAGCGCAATCATTGAACAAACCATCGAAACTTACGGCATTGACAATTGGGGAGCAGGATATTTCGGCGTTAATCGCAAAGGAAATCTAATTGTCCGTGCCCCTGAAGGCGAAAATTTGACGGCGGATGTTAAGACAATTATTGATGATCTAAGCCGTCGCGGAATCAATACACCGGTATTGCTTCGTTTCCCGCAACTTCTTTCCGGGCAAATCCGCAAACTGCAAAAAGCATTTAAACATTCCATCAAAGAATTCGACTACAACGGCGAACATATGTGCGTCTATCCGATGAAGGTTAATCAAAACCGTTCGGTGGTCGAAGAATATCTGCGCGAAGGAAAACGCTATAATTTCGGTTTGGAAGCCGGATCAAAAGCCGAACTTTACGCGGCTTTGGCGATGGAACAATCTGAAAACAGTCTGCTGGTTTTGAACGGTTTCAAAGACCGCGATTTTGTGAAATTGGCTTTTGCGGGCGCACAAGCGGGGAAAAATGTCGTTATCGTTATCGAGAAAATGAGCGAACTCGATCACACTCTAAGTCTTGCCGAAGAAGCAATCTCTGAAAACCCCGAAACAAAACTGCCGATGATCGGTGTGCGCGTCAAACTTTACTCGAAAGGTTCGGGCAAATGGGAAAAATCGGGCGGCGAAGCAGCGAAATTCGGCTTGACGACGACCGAGATCTTAGAAGTTATCCGACGACTTATCGAAGCAGGCAGAATCGAGATGCTCAAACTTCTGCATTTTCATATCGGTTCGCAGTTGACTGACATCAAACGCATCAAAAATGCGATGAAGGAAGCGGCGCGGACTTATTCAAAGATTCGGCAGATGAATATTCCGATCAAATATCTCGATGTCGGCGGCGGAATGGCGGTTGATTATGACGGTTCTAAAACATCTTTCGAGTCTTCGGCAAACTACAACGCACAGGAGTTTGCCAACGATGTCGTCTATGTTATCAAAACGGTTTGCGACGACGAAGACGTGCCGCATCCGACGATTATTCAGGAATCGGGGCGTTATCTGACGGCATATCACGCAATTTTGGTAACTAATGTGCAGGACGAGATTGAAACGGTGGTTGATGATATTGCCGCGCCGCTGACACTCGACGCGGATGATCCGCAAGTTGTCAAAGAACTCCACGATTTGCGCGAAAGCATCACGGGCAAAAACTACCGCGAATACTATCACGACGCGCTCGAACACCGCGAAGAACTTTTTACGATGTTCAATCTCGGCTTGATTTCTCTTGAAGATCGTGGTAAAGGCGAAGTCCTGTTTTGGGACGTTTGCGAAAAAGCCGATGAATTCGCCCAGCAAAAGAAGTATGTCGCCGAAGAGTTTGACGAACTTAGGCGTTTGTTATGCGCGAAATATCTGGCAAATTTCTCGGTTTTCCGTTCGATGCCGGATAATTGGGCGTTGGAGCAACTTTTTCCGATTATTCCAATTCATAAGCTCAACAAAAAGCCGACGGAATATGCTACACTATGCGATATTACTTGCGATTCGGACGGAATTGTTGATAAATTCGTGGACTTGCACGATGTCAAACCTGTTTTGGAATTGCATAAATTGGTAAAAGGTGAACCTTATTATTTGGCGATGATGTTAGTCGGGGCGTATCAGGAAGTAATGGGCAACAATCATAATTTATTTGGTGTTCCACACGAAGCACATATTCATATCGGCGAAGACGGTTATATCATTAAAAAAGTTATTCAAGGCGCGACACTTGGCGACAGTTTAGCTACTGTGCGTTTCGACGCGGCACAACTGCACGACCAATTTCGGCGAAATGTTTTGCAAAGGATCAAAGATGGTGAACTTTCAACCAAAGAAGGCAATGAATTGATCGAATACTACGAAAGTCAGGTTGGCGGTTACAATTATCTTTCGCCGAATGGTGAACAGGAAGCAGTTGATAATACAAAGGCGGCAGTAAGCAGTGGTAGTAGCATTAGGCAGTAAGCAGTAGCAGTTGGCAGTGGCAGGAACTAAATATTATCTGCCTGTTGCTGCTGCAAATTATTTTTATTATATTGGAGAAAATATGGTGGCTCAAAAGAAATCTAAAGGTTCAAAATTTTTAACCGTTCCGACTCGACCGATTCCGGTTGATCGTGACCGGTCGGTGGCGGGACTTTTAGAGAAAATGGAAGGCGCGGGATTTGGTGCAAAGCAATTGGCGGAAGCACATCGCGTTTGGTTGGATATGCTCGACGACAATTCGACAATCTATCTGTGCGGTTCGGGCAATTTAATTCCTTCGGGAATGCGGCGACTGCTTGCTTACGTTATCAAAAATCGCTTCGTTGATGTTTTGGTAATGTCGGGCGCGGTGCTTTTTCACGATATTCACGAAATACTCGGACGCAATCATTATCAAGCTCATCCGAGTATGAGCGATGAGGAACTGGAAGCCGCAGACGTAGCGCGAATGGGCGATTTGCTCGCCAATCAGGAAGAATATCACGAAGCGGACGAATGGATCGGAAGCGTTATCAATCAATTAGATAATACGCGCTCTTATTCGGTTCGAGAGTTTTTGCATTTACTAGGGCGTGAACTTGCGGAAATCGCCCATGAAGACGGACTTTTAACAGCAGCTTACAAATCGCGTGTGCCGGTCTTTTGTCCTGATCTGCTCGGCAGTCCGCTGTCGGTCGGCATTGCGAGATGTCGGTTTGAAAAGAAAATTCAGTTCAACTTCGACATCACGCAAGACACGATGGAAATGATGATGATCGCCAATAAAACGCGCAATTCCGGCGTCATTACACTTGGAAGTGTGTGCAGCCAAAATATGGTAAATATGGCGGAAGTTTCGTCTTATATTACACGCACCACGCCGCGCGGTCATAAATATGCTGTTTCGATCACAACCGATTCCGTTCCGCTTGAAACCAGAACGCCTTCGTTCAGCGGAAATCATACGCAGATGTTTGGCAAACTTTTGAAAAATGCCACTACCGCGTATGTTCCGAGCGATCCGTCAATCGCGTTGCCGATGATCATCACGGCACTTGCCCAAACCGCCGCGAAATTTATGAAGGGACGCAAACGCCCGACCTTCACTTTTTCAGGAAAAGATTTGGGTGTTGAAGTTCCATAAAAACGGTTTTTGGTCTTTGGTTTTCGGTCTTTGAAAATCAATTCATTGTGGGGTTTTAAGCAATGAATTTGACGAAGACCAAAGACCAAAGACCAAAGACCAAAGACCGATTATGTCTGAATCTGCAACATTACCGATGAATTTTGGCGGCATTGATGAGGAAGAATTTTCTTCCTACGATGCCGCGCAAATTCTTGTTTTGCCTATTTCTTACGAAGGAACTGTGTCTTTTGGCACGGGAACGGGCGCGGGCGCGATGGCGATTGTGGACGCTTCGCGCAATATGGAACTTTACGAAGAAGAAACCGATGCGGAAGTTTATAAGATCGGGATTCACACACTCGAAGAATTCCAGCCGCAGAAAACTCCCGAAGCGATGATGGATTCGCTTTACGAACGCTCGAAGGAAATTTTAAAAACCGATAAATTTTTATGTATGCTCGGCGGCGAACATTCCGTCAGTGCGCCGATAATTCGCGCTCACGCCGAAAAATATCACAATCTTTCGGTGCTGCAAATTGATGCTCACGCCGATCTGCGCGACGAATACGACGGCACGAAACATTCACACGCTTCAATAATGGCGCGGGTGGTCAAAGATTTGCGGATTCCTTCGGTGCAAGTCGGTATTCGCTCGATTTCGGCGGACGAAGCGCGGGCGATCGATAACGGTTTGCCGACCAAGATTTTTTGGGCAAAGGATATTGTCGGACGCACGGATTGGATTGACGAAGCAATTGACGGTTTAACCGAAAATGTTTATCTGACGATTGACATTGACGGACTCGACCCGTCGCTCGTCCCGACCACCGGAACACCCGAACCCGGCGGACTCGGTTGGTATGAAACGCTGGCGTTGATTCGTAAATTAGCCAAAAGAAAGCGCGTCGTCGGAATGGATTTAGTCGAATTTTCAAAAGCCGAAAACTCCGACGCGCCCGCCTTTCTCTGCGCCAAACTCGTCTATAAATCGCTTGCCTATATTTTCCAAGACGATACTCCAAAGGTAAGAAAGTAAAAAGCCAAGAAAACTTTCACTTTATCCGCCTTCAATTAAAATAAAAATCTTCCTAACTTTTTACCGGCTTGTTAAATGATTTTAAACCTTTGAAAATTTTTGTTGCCTTTTTCGAATTATTCTGCCTATACTTCCAATGTTCGACTTTATCTATTGTTAAATTTTAAAGAAGCAAAACTCTAAAAGTTTGTTAAATTTTATGGCTTCATCAAAATAAGGCAATTAATTTTTCAACCTTCAAGAAGTTAAATATTAGCCGGAAGACATAGAAAGTGCTCAATTTACCAAGCCCTTGTGGCTTTCAGGCATAAGACATCTTTACTGTCGGGAAAGTCGAACTTCTAAAAAGGCAACTTGGAGTAGCAATATCCTGACTACCATTTGTTGCTAAAAACACGCTTTAATGACGCATTTATATGATGCGAACTAAACTTAGGCGGTTGAATTCAAACAATTACCAAGGAGAAAAAAAATGAAAGAAAAATATATACTAACCATCAATTCATTGATTAGTAGTATGACGTGTAATGAAATTCGTTCTTCACATAATTCGGCTTTTTGGCGCAACGGCGGGCAATTTAGTAAATATGTTCTGCCCGTAACTTTTGTAATATTCTTAATCAATTTATCGGCAATTCTTACTTCAGCTGCGACGTTTAATGTTATAAATGTGAATGACAGCGGTGCGGGAAGTCTTCGTCAAGCGATCATTGATGCTAATAGCCTCAGCGGTGATGATACAATTGTTTTTCAGAATGGTTTAAACACAGTTACATTAACGAGCGAAGAGCTCTTAATTACTTCAAATATCACGATTAGCGGAAATACGCCACCGATAGCAGTTACTAGAAGTACTGATACAGGGATACCGAATTTTCGCATCTTTAATATTAATGCAGGGGCGACTGTAACAATTTCCAATTTAACAATTTCGGGTGGCACATTAGCCGTTACAGGTCCGGGCACTGTTAATGGCGGTGGAATATTTAACGCGGGAACACTCACAATAATTAACAGCACGGTAACAAATAATCGTGCAATTGGATCTGGCGGTAATTCTCCTTCATGTTTTGGCGGTGGAATTTACAACACCGGCACACTTATATCTAGAGCTAATATTTTAAGCAATAATATGGCAGTTTGCGGTTCATTTAATAATAGTACCGGAAGGGGCGGAGCTTTATATAGTTCAGGATTAATCACTTTGTCCGATACTGAAATTACAGCTAACAGGGCAGAAGGATCAATTGGATTAACATCTCAAGGAGATTCTGGCGGCGGCGGAATCTTCAGCACAGGTTCAGCTAATTTAATTGGGTGTTCGATAAATAATAATAGTACCAGAGCAACGAGAGCTTCCGGTGGAGGAATTAACGTAACGGCTGTAAATCTCACAAACAGTACAGTTTCAAATAATTCCGCCAGTAGTAGCGGTAGTGTTGGGTTTGCCAGAGGCGGAGGAATAGCCGGCGGCGGAAATATTATCAACTCGACCATTAGTTATAACGACATAAGTACTGTGACATCCGGTGACTCCTCTATAAGTGGCGGCGGCGGCGTTTATGGAAATTTTACAGTTGGTAATGCAATTATATCAAATAACACAATGTCAGGATTTATTGGTAATAGCACTCCTGATATGTTCGGTACGGCAACTTCCCAAGGTAATAACCTAATTGGTAACACAGCCAGAAATTCCGGTTGGATTGCAACTGATCTAATCAATGTGAATGCAAGATTAACACCGCTGGGAAATTACGGAGGATTAACCCAAACAGTTAATCTTTTACCAAATAGTCCGGCAATTGATGCCGGAAATAATGCGTTATCTATTGATCCATCAAACGGTATGCCGCTTGCTTTTGACCAACGCGGAGCAGGTTTCCCGCGTATAGTTGATGGCAACAGCGACAATACAGCGACGGTTGACATTGGTGCGTTGGAAGTTCAATTTACGCCGACACCAACACCGACTCCGACTGCTACGCCAACTCCAACTCCGACACCGACTCCGGGTAATGTCTGCACACCAAGCACGA
>JANMAA010000016.1:0-14996 GCA_031359215.1 Acidobacteriota bacterium
CACGGTCAATCGTGAAACGGTATGCGACGAGTGCCTGTTGTCTTTCATCGTCCGCTATTTTCGCATAGATTTTAGCGGAATAATACTAAAGTCTTGCACTGAAAGTGCAAGGTTTTGACCTGCGTAATTCAAAGAATAAATTCATCTAAAAAATCGTAATTATCGTCATAAAAGAGTTTATTAGCGTAAAGAAAAGTTTTATCATTTGGCGTGGTCGGCGCGGGAATTGTATCTGTCGGTTCGGGAGCAACCGCTCCGTTTGGAACTAAAAATAACTCGGTCGCAAGCGCATTACGAAAACCGCCTCTGACAATAACAATTCTACTTTCCTCTTGCTTCAAAAATGAGATTTCATTTCTGATTTGTCTTTCCCTTTTGCCTAAATCATATTCGGCGGGCAAAACATCCTTTCCTTGATAAATGATTATGTAACCCGTCGCTGATGGATTATTGTTCAATTCAATAAAAAAGTTTTGAATTCTAGCTCCTAAATCACAACCGCCAACTCTTCCAAATTCGTCAATTTTTATCGGAATTTTTGAATTCTGATTTGAAATCGGCTCGATATTTTCCTGACTGTTAAAAACCGTTGCCAATAAAAGAGTTAAAGCTAAAATTTGAATCGCTTTTCGTAACATCATCTATTTCCCTCGCAAGATTATTAACAAACTAAAAAATTCGATGCAAGAACTCTGCCAGATTACCAAATTTCCGTCAAATCCAATTCAAAGCCTGTCAAAACGTCTTCTCCTGAAACCGTTTTCGGATTTTCCAAAAACTCAACTGATTTATCGGCGCGATAAACGTGAACGCGATTTTTATACGGGTCAATCAGCCAACCCAAGCGCACACCGTTTTCGATATATTCCTTCATCTTTTTTTGCAGTATCGGCAAACGGTCTGATTTTGAGCGCAGTTCGATGACAAAATCCGGCGCGATTTGCGTAAATCGTTCGGCGCGTTCGATTTCCGGCAGCACAAAATATCTTTCCTTCAAAATCCAAGCCGCGTCGGGCATTCGTTTTGCGCCGTTCGGCAAAGTAAATTTGGCGGGCGATTCAAAGCAAACTCCGGTTTTGTCCTTTTTTTCCCAAATCCAAAGTTGTGCATCTATATCAATATTTTTCCTGCTTGTTTCTGGAAATAGCGGCGGCATAATTTCTAAATCTCCATTGGCGTTGGTTTCGATTCGCAAATGTTCGTTATCCGCGTCAATTTTGCAGAGTTCTTCATCGGTAAATTTATAACCCGGAACTTTCAAGACGAAGAAAAACGGTTCGGGAAACTTTAGACTGAAATCCGCTAATTTCAAAGTTTGCCTTTTTTTTGAGACTTCTTTTACTACTTGCATAATTGGGTATTTTAACTCATTTATTCGATGAAAGGTAAATTTTTCACTTTCACCGTTACTTCACCGACTTTTAATTCCGTGCCTTCCGCTAGAAAATCATAGCGAACGTAAGCCAATGCGATTACTCTTTCAAGCGACGGCGAAAATATCAATGAAGTCAGCCGTCCGGCATTTTTGCCGTCCTCCGTTAGTAATGGAACATTCGATAAGGCTGCCGCGTTCAACTTTGCAAACGCAACCACTCCATAACTTACCCGCGAAGTTGATGTTTCCGATACATTTGAAATATTTTCTGACGCTTTCGGGATTGATTCAAAAATCAAACCTGTCAATTGTTTGGCGATGTGTCCGCGAAAATAGATGCGGGCGATGATTTCCTGACCGATGTAACAGCCTTTGTTGTAGCTGATAATGTCAGGCAAACCGATTTCGGGAACAATCGTCGTTTCGTCCATATCAACGCCGTAAAGCGGAATTCCCTGCTCGATTCGCAAAACTTCGTAAAGTTCGTCGGATATTTCAATGGCACTTCGGTCTTTCAACTCACTCAAAAAATCTTTCGCCGAATCCTTCGGAACAAAAATGTCTCTGCCGAAGCCGCCGTTAAGTTCAATCGAATTTGATATTTCGGGTTTGAAATTTGAAATCGAGAAAAACTCGTAATTTTCCGACAAATCTTCGACAAAAAAATCGCCTGCAAATGTGAACCGAAACAAGTTTTTATAAATTTTTTCGTGAGTTGCCTCCTCGGTTTCAAACAGGAATGTATCGCCTCGCCGAATGACGCGCACAACCGCAATCAAACGTCCGTTGGCATTTGGAAAAGCCGCGAGCATTTGCGAATTTTCTTCTAATTTTGCAACATCATTGGTTATTAATCCGTTCAAAAATTGAATTGCTTCTTTGCCTGAAACTTCTATCAAACCGCGTTTTTGTTCATAAAATCCGATGCCGTTTTCGCGGAAGCTTTTATATTCCTGCAATATATCTTTTTTCATTTGTAATAATTTTCATTCAAAAAAATGTCGAAAAACTTTTCAAAATATCCTGCCGAGGCTTTGCCATTGACAACCAGAATCGGACGTTTCAAAAAAGTATATTCGGTTGACATTAAGTCAAGCATTTCCGTTTCCGACAATTCGCGTTCGTTTAGTTTCATCTCCCGATATTTGATCGCCCTTTTTGAAAAAAGCTCATTTGCCCCGCCGAGCATTTTTGCAAGTTTTTCAACTTCTTCGCGTGTCAGAGGTTCTTCTTTTATATCTCGAAATCGTGTAACCGAAACGCGATGTCTTTCCAACCGTCGCATTGCTTTTTGACAAGTCGTGCAGTTTTGCAGCCAATAAAAAGTTACGTCTTTCATAATTCACGGCGCGACATATTCGCACTTTATTCCTTTGGTCGAAACTTTCTCGAATCTTTCTCTTTTCGTGTTTGCTTTCCACGCTTTTAGGATTTTATAAGTTTTGTTTATTGACGAAAGTTCAGTCATTACTATTAAATCCATGTTCGGTTTGCCGTTTTGCAGACAACTCGAACTCAAGGAAAACATAAATTCCTGATTCTTTTTCATATTGTCAAAATTCAAGACATCTTTCACTTCCCAATCAGGCACGCCTTGTTTATCTCTGCCCGTGATTTTTTCCAGCCAGAGCATATAATTTTTGCCTTTGGAAAATCTCGAAACGCCGTAGTTTTCGTTTGAAAGCAATCCGCCGCCGAGGTCTTTTACACCGTTCGACAAAGTTTCCCCATATTTTATACCTTTATGTTTGAAGCCGATATAATTTATCTTCTGTGAAGAACCGAATATCGGAAATGCTAAAAGTAAAAAGATCATAAATACTACTAATTTCATTGAACCCTAACTCCTTGTAAATAAATAATTATATTTTATTTGATGTGTATTTGTCCGATTGCTTTTGCCAAAACTTTATAATCGTTTAGCTGTTCGATCTCGCGCCGATGCGAAGCCAAAACCTGCGGACTCGGATGATAAAGCGGAACGAGCAGGCGTTTATTCCACAAGAGAATTTTTCCAACATCTTGCTTGAGCGCAAATTGATGATACTCAATCGCTTTCAAGGCTTCAAGCGAAACACTGCCAAGTGTCGCAATTATTTGCGGATCGATCAATTTAATAGTTCGCTGCAAGAAATTTGAACAATTTTTTATCTCGCTTTTCTTTGGGCTTCGATTTGCGCCTGATTCTTTGCGCGGACTGCATAATACGGCGTTTGTGATAAAAGTATCGTCGCGTGAAAGATCGATTGAAGTCAGAAATTTATCAAAATTTGCACCGGATTTATCTCCCGAAAACGGTTTTCGTGTGCGGTCTGCGCCTTGTCTCCCGGGTGCTTCGGCGATGAACATAACTTTCGGCTCGATATTACCGTTTTGATTGCTCAAAACCGCAATTTTATCGTGCATCGCTTCGCAAATTTGACAGTTTTGAGCTTCACCTGCAAGTTTTTGAAATAATTCAATCCTTGATTTTTGCATCTTCCGATTATTGCCTTGAATTTTAGCTGTCGGCTAAATTTACACATCTTAATTTTGCATTATGTCGGTGTATATTGTGAAATAGCTTTTATGAAAGATCAAAGATTAAATCATTTACTCTCGCTGATGTTTCAGGCACATCCGTGGCACGGCGTTTCGGCTGGCAAAGACGCACCCGATATTGTCAACACTTATATCGAAATCGTTCCGCGCGATGTCGTTAAATACGAACTCGACAAAGATTCGGGACATCTGCGGCTTGACCGACCGCAGAAATTTTCGTCTTTATGTCCGACGCTTTACGGATTTGTGCCGCAGACCTATTGCGGCACAAAAGTCGCCGCATTTTGTGAACAAAAAACAGGTCGTATAGGAATTGTCGGTGATGGCGATCCGCTGGATATTTGCATCCTGACGGAAAAAACTATTATGAGCAGTAACTTTTTTATGAACGCCAAGCCGATTGGCGGATTGCGGTTGCTCGATCACGGCGAAGCGGATGATAAAATTGTTGCGGTCTTGAATGATGATGCCGCCTTTGGTCATTTTAACGAAATATCCGATTGTCCAAACGGATTAATTGAACGGCTGACACATTATTTTTTAAGTTATAAACAACTGCCGAACGATTCTCCGCGCGAACTCGAAGTTACGCACGTTTATTCCCGCGCCGAAGCATACGAAGTTATCAACCTGAGTTTTGAAGATTACCGCCAAACCTTCGGCGCACCGGAAACACGCATAGAAGAATTGCAAACTCTTCTTCAGTCATAGTTTGATTATATTTCAAAATCCAAACTGTAAGATTTCTCAAGCGTCAATTTTGGGTTGTTTCTTTCTGATAGTTTTATTTTTTTGCGGCGGCAAAATGTCGGGTGTAAAAAGGTGTGACCATTTTTCTTGAAACCTGTCTCTAACCAAACTCTCGATTTCGTCTGAAGTTTTACAACTCTCCAATTCTTTTACAATTTCTTCCGCTTCCTCAAAAGCAATACCGGAAATTATTCTTCTGACGCGCAAGATCGAATTGACATTCATACTCAAAACAGTTGCGCCAAGCCCGATCAAAATCGGTGCGTAAAACGGCGAACCTGCCATTTCTCCACAGATAATTAACGGAATATCGTTATTTTCAGCCGCTTGGATAACGATTTTTATCGCCCGTAAAACCGCCGGGTGCAGTGTCCGAAACCAGTCGGCAACAGCTTCATTATCGCGGTCAACCGCTAAAAGATACTGCACCAAATCATTTGTTCCAAGACTTAAAAAATCGACTTCTGTAGCAATTTCCTCGATCATCAAAACCGCCGAAGGAACTTCGACCATTGAGCCAAGTCGTGGTTTTCCAAACTCGATTCCTTTTTTTTTAAGAAAGTCTTGTTCCTGCTTTAATATTTTCTTTGCCGCCAAAATTTCCGAAACATCCGAAATCATCGGCAAAACAATATCCACCTTATTTTCAACCGACGCTTGAAGAAGTGCGCGAATTTGTGTGCGAAATTCTTTTTTATGGGATAAACCCAAACGAATTCCACGCAATCCGAGCGCGGGATTTGCTTCCTTCTCAGCACTTTCATCGGATAATTGTTCGACGCTGAGATCAAAAGTGCGAATTCTAACACCTTCATTTCCAACCAATCCGGCAATTTTACGATATGCTTTTACCTGTTCCTGTTCAGTCGGAAAACCTTTAAATTGATTGAATAAAAATTCTGACCGATAAAGCCCGATTCCTTGTGCGCCAAACCGCCGCGCTTTCGTGTAACCTTTCGGTAAATCAACATTTGCACGAATTATTATTTGCCGACCGTCGAGAGTTGTGAGTTTTTCTTTGACCGATTCATTTTTATTAATATTAAAATCTTGAAATTCCCGCGCTGCAATCTGATATGTCTGCAAAGTTTCTGCCGTCGGATATAAAATTGCCAACCCGTTATATCCGTCAACTATGATGCAATCACCTGTTTTAACGCGTCGCAGAATACCTTTCATTCCTGTAACTGCGGGCAAATTCATTTCTCTCGCTAAAATAAATGTGTGCGAAGTCCAACCGCCGCGCTCTGTAATGATAGCTTTCGGATTGCTCTCGGAAAGTTCGATTAAAGTTGATGGCTTAAAGTCTTTGGCAACAATTATCGAGTTTTCAGCCAAACGGATATTAGATTTTCCACTACCGCCCAAAGCCCTTAAAAGCCGGTCGGCGATGTCTTCCAAATCGATATATCGCTCGCGCAAATGCTCGTCGGCAATAGTTTTGTAGTTAGCAATATAAACGTCCGAAACGGTTTTGACTGCCCATTCCGCATTAACCTTTTCTTTTTCTATATTTTTTTCGATTGTAGAGATTAATGTTTTATCTTCAAGAATTAAAAGATGCGCGTCAAAAATATTGGCTTTGGTGGAAGTTTTATTGACGGCAATTTTTTTCAACTGACGTTTTGAAAGCCGGACAGCGGCGCGAAACCGTCTAATTTCCTTATCTATTTGTGCAGGTTTTAAATCAAGCCGGTAAAATTGCCGCTTTCGTCCATGCAGACAGACGACCTTACCAATGGCAACGCCTCGTGCGACAGCCCGGGCATTTAGCCTGATTTCACCATTTTTTTTTGAGGAATCGACTTGATTTGTTTTGTCAAAAACAATCATTTTTTTATGTAGCTATCAGCTGCCGAAATCGAAACCGCCGGCACCGCTTTGGGTCGGGAAGAACGGTTTTAAAAGTCCGGCAAAAGCCCGCAAGTTTCGGGTTTGGATTAATATTTCACCCGGACCGGAAAATTCCGCGACTAATCCTTCACCGCTCAAAAAACTTCTGAAAAACCCGCTTTTAGCAGCTTTTCGTGTTTGATATTGCATTTGTCCTTCCCAGGCAACGAGATGACCTGTGTCAACCACATATTGCTCACCCGGACGCAATGTCTTGCGATGAATCGCCCCAAAAGATGAAACCAGCAAAAGCCCGCTGCCGGAAACTTGTAAAAGAAACAATCCCTCGCCGCCTAACCATGATTTTGCGCCGCCGAATTTCGTGTCCACCTGCAAACTCGTGTCGCCAGCCAAATACGAACTCGACTGCACCATAAAAGTCTGGTTGTTCATCTCGATACCGACAACATCGCCGGGAGCACCCGGTGCAAGTGTAACTTCGCCCGCGCCGCCCTTTGCCGTAAAGGTCGAAACAAACGCCGATTCACCGCCGACAGCGCGTTTTAACGCACCGAAAACTCCGCCTTTCATTTCCGAATGTAAATCAATATTCGATGACATCGAAACCATCGCACCGGCTTCAGCCGAAATTGCCTGTTCGTTTTGTAAATTGACAATCGCCAGCGCAAACGAGCCGGGATGTTGTATTTCCCAAGTATAGCCGCGTCCCTGTCCGCGATTGTCCGCGTCAAAATTAAAGGCTTCACGTCCTTGATTTTGCGCTTGATAATTTGGCTGTTGTTGATATTGATAATTCGGTTGTGGTTGAAAGTTCGGCGGCGGCGGTTGGATTTGCATTTGCAATCCGCACGAACCGCAAAATTGGGCGTTCGGCAAAAGCGGCGCATTACATTTCGGACAATTCATACAATCACTCCTTTGGATTTTTCAATAAGTAGCCGACAAGCATCTTCGGCTGTTTCCGCAAAATCGAGATATGAAATATCGGAATTACTCACAACCAAATTTTCCTGACAACAGTCAACGACCTGTTTCCAGCAATCTCCTAATAAAACAAGTGGTCGCTTTTCCAAAACCCCTGTTTGAAGTTTGTTCCAAACGAGAGAAACTTCCGTAACCGTCCCCATTCCGCCGCGAAGCGCAATAAATCCGACTGACCGCGTAATCAAATTTTGCAATCGATCATAAAAATGATCGGTGGCGACTTTATCCGTCAGAAATCGATTCGGTTCGCCTTTGAACTGATTCATAACGATTCCCAGAACGCGTCCGCCCTTTTCCCGTGCGCCGCGCGAAGCAGCTTCCATTACACCTAAATATCCGCCGGTGCAAATTGTAAAGCCCGCTTCGGCGAGTATTCCGCCAACTTCTCGTGCTTCCTGATATTCGGGTGAATTCTGATTACACCGCGAACCTCCGAAAATTGTTACGATTTTATCTTTATTTGTTTCAATCACTGTATTTTATTTTGAATATTTGGATTAAAAACTACCTGATTACTAATTATAATCAACAATTTCATTAAGACAAATTGCTCAAATGGCTGAACCCGCTTCTTCAGGCGTTAAATTTCCGGCTTCGTGGACGGCTTGGGCTGTATTTGTAAAAAGCAAAATCAAACTGCCGACAATAAAAAATACAATCAATGCCAGAATCGCCGGACGGTATGAATTTGTCATCTGGGCGACAAATCCGAATACGACCGGACCGATCCACGAAGTTCCGCGTTCGGATATTTCGTAAATTCCGAAAAACGAAGATTCACGTCCAGCCGGAATCATCTGCGAAAACAGAGAACGTGAAAGGGCTTGCGAACCGCCCAAAACAAAACCGATAACTCCGCTCATAATATAGGCTTGCGTCAACGTCTGTAAAAATGCGTAAGCGTAAATGACAATCGCCGACCAAATTACCAATGAAACAATTATTGCCGTTTTAGAACTTGTGAAATGAGCGATTCGCTCGAAAACCAACGCACCGACAAATCCGACGATCTGCGCGATAAGAAAGGCGATGATGAGCACCGAATTGTCAACTTCCAGCCCTTTCGCTACAAAAAGTTCCTGTGAAATAAAAATTGAAGAGCCGGTAATTACCGTTTGGATACCGTCATTGTAGAGCAGATAGGCGATTAAAAACTTTAATGTGTGTTTGAGTTTGAACAGCTCACGAAAGGTTTCAATTAATTCTCCGAAACCCGCCACGACATAGTTTTCCCCTGAAGGCACAGCACGTGCGGGACTTCTTTTTTTCAAAAGCGAAAAAGTTATGAGGGCAAATCCGCTCCACCACAAACCTGCCGTTAAAAGACAAATTCTGACAGCCATTCCGGTCGAAACCCCAAGCGATTCGGCATTATTCAAAAAAATCAAATTCGCAAACAGCACCAATGCGCCACTAATATAACCTGCCGCAAATCCCCAACTCGAAACCTTGTCCCGTTTATCTTCTGTTGTAATATCCGAAAGAAAAGAATTATAAAAAACAATCGAAGCACCCGCGCTAAGATTTGCTACGATAAAAATTACCGAACCCAAAACATACAGATTTCCCTGAATAAAAAACAAAAGACAACAGGCAAAGGCACCGAGAAAACAGAAAAACGCCATAAAGGTTTTCTTCAGGTGCGTGTAATCGGCAATTGCTCCCATCACGGGCAAAAAGAAAATTTGCAAAAAAACCGAAAGTCCGACCGAATATGAAAAAAGTGATTTTGCCGTTACTAGATCATACCCGCCAAAACTAAATACGACACCGTTTTCACCGACTGCCTTTTGTGCCAAAACCGTGATATATTGCCCGATAAGAACACCGACGACGGTTGTAAAAAAGACCGAGTTTGCCCAGTCATACATCAGCCATCCAAAAATCTCGCGGCGGTTATTTTTTTCCGGCTTCGTATTTTCCATAAATTTATTTTCTCGAGCGTTAAGCAGTAAATCGTTTCAAAACCCGACTGTTGCCAATTGTTCACTATCAACTATTTACCGTTTCAAATTTGCGGACTGATAATTTGCATCCAAAGTAGTACTAAAATCGTAGTGCCGAGAATTATTCGATAAATAATAAAAATTGCGGTTGAGTTTTTTCGTAAAAAAGCCAGTAAAAACCAAATAGAAAGATAACCGACAATCCCGGCGACGACAGTTCCGACTCCGAGAGATATAAAATCATCGCTCGATAAAAGATTTTTTTGAATCGCTTCTTTCAGTTCCAAAAGCCCGCTTGCCGTAACTGCCGGAATCATTAAAAGAAACGAAAAACGCGCCGCTGCCTCACGCTTTTGTCCGGCAAAAAGTCCGCCCATTATAGTCGAACCCGAACGACTTGCACCCGGCATCAAGGCGAGAACCTGCGAAAAGCCGACCACTATAGCATCGATTATTCCAAACTCTTTTAATTCTTTTCGTTGATTTCCGACAACTTCGGCAATTGCCAGCAAAATTGCGACCGCAATCAGCATAATTGCAATAAACCAGAGGTTTTTTGTGGCAGGACCTTCAATCTGTTTTTTCAGTAATAAACCGATTGTTCCGATAGGAATCGAACCGATAATTATCAACCAGCCAAGCCACGATTCTTCAGACAACCACATCGGTCGCACGCCGCGTGTTCCGGGAAAATTCAACCTTCGCTTGCGCGTCAATAATGCCCAATGATCCCGGATAAAAGCAATCGAAATGTTAAAAATATCCGAAGCAAAATAAATGAAAACAGCGGCGAGTGTGCCGAGTTGAATAACGGCAATGGTCGCTGTTATTTGTTCAGGATTGCCTTCATACAAATTTGTAAAACGGCTGGCAAAAACCAAATGCGCCGTCGAAGAAATCGGAATAAACTCGGATAATCCCTGGACGATGCCAAGTATAATTGCTTGAAAAAGATTCATAAAAGGCTTGGATGATTGTAAAACTGCAAAACTTTCTGAATTCTCTTATTTTTATTCTATTTCGTCAAAGAGGAACAGGGAAAAAGATTTCAACAAAATTCAATACGAAATTCAAATAAATCGATTCTTCAAATTACTCTCACTATTCACGATAACTTCTATTTCCGGCAATTTTGTCGTAAAGCCACGCCGGAAAAACCTTGCCAAGTCGCACAAAACTCGCCAATTGCCAAGGAAAAGCGTAAAACTTTCGGCGTTTTTCAATGGCGCGTATTATCTTGTTAGTTGCAACGTCGAGTTCCATCAAATACGGCATCTGCGCTTCTCTTCCTGATGTTAAAGGCGTTTTGATAAAACCGGGCTGAATGATGGTTACGTCAATATTTGTATTCAATAAATCGAGTCTGACGCTTTCAAAAAGCGCGATCATCGCCGATTTGCTCGCACAATAACTTGCCGATTTCGGCAAGCCCCGAAAACCCGCCAGACTCGAAATTGCAACGAGATGCCCGCTATTTTTTGCCATCATATCGGGC
Organism: Acidobacteriota bacterium; assembly: GCA_031359215.1. Lineage (GTDB taxonomy): Bacteria > Acidobacteriota > Blastocatellia > Pyrinomonadales > Pyrinomonadaceae. The sequence continues at coordinate 10,946 of JANMAA010000016.1, forward strand.
AAAACGGCAGTTAAAGCATTGACCGCACCAAGTAAATTGATATTGACAACTTTGGCAAAATTTTCAGGCTCGATGTCTTTCGCGTGAACTGCGCCCCCGCCGATTCCGGCATTTGCAATCATCACGTCAATTTTGCCAAATTCCCCGCTCAAACTATTTGCCGCCGCATAAACGCCGTCTTTGTCGGTTACATCGACCGCAAAAATTCGCGCCTTTCCACCCTTATTTTCAATTTCCGACTGCACCTTCTCAAGTTCTTCCTGCCGCCGCGCAAGCAAACCGAGAATCGCGCCTTTACGGGAAAGTTGTAACGACATTTCGCTCCCGATTCCGCTTGATGCGCCGGTTAATAAAACAATTTTATCTTTCCAAAACATAATCTTAAAATGGGCAGAAAGTTACTGATTTTTTTTTGCTATTTTTCAACTAACGACATATTTGCCTAAAACTTTCAACGCTTTTGCTAAATCCGTTTGTTTGATCAATAAATGATCGCGTGAAAAAGCCGACAGTGCGACAATTGATATTTCGGCTTCGGCAAAAATCCGCGTAATTTCCGCGAGAAATCCGACGACATTAAAATCGAGTTCAATATCAAAGGACAAAAGCCGAAAGTTCCCTTCTTTTTTTGCGCTTTGAACAGCGTTTTGAATCCTTCCGAAATCAATTTCGTCCAAAAGTAATGTAACTTCAAAATTATCCTTGAAAATCATAAACGGCGCAGTCATTCGCGGGGAAAGTTCCGGGGTTTCGAGCAATTTTAGCCAAGCGTCGTGCGCCAAAGAAATTAATGTAAATGTCTCCGGCGCAACTACAACCCGTGTTTTATTCAATAATTCATTGATGTTCTGCGAATTTTTAGTCATTGATTGTCAGAATCCCGGCTCATTATTTTATTTCTTAGGAGTTAAGAAAATTTCTCACCAAACGCAATATGTTCAAACCAAAAACAAGGGCTTTAAAATTCGTAACAAAATTTTATTGATCAAATTTTTTTGTGATTTTAATAATTTTTTTTCAGATAAGTTCAACAGTTTCGCCGTAATGCGGCACTTCAACCGTCCAGCCGTATGCGTCGCGGATATGTCCAGCCATCGCCTCGGCTGCGTCGGGTTCGCCGTGAGTTGTGAAAACCTTTTTCGGCGTAACTTTCAAGCCTGAAAGCCAACGCAATACCGCTTTCCAATCGGCGTGAGCGGAAAATCCTTCGATTTTTTCAATATGACAACGCACCGGAATCCAGCTTTTCATAATTCGAACTTCGGGTTCACCGTCCAACACTCTGCGTCCGGTTGTTCCGGCTGCCTGATAACCGACAAAAATTACCGTCGCGTCCCTATTAGGCAAAATACGCATTGCGTGATGCAGAACACGCCCGCCGGTCATCATTCCCGATGCGCTGATGATTATTCGCATTCCTTTCGCATCATTTAATTTTTTTGAATCTTCACGGCTCGAAGCGGTTGACATCAAACCCGTTCGCAAAGGATGAATTTTTCGGGCGAGAATGCTTGCATATTCGCGGTCGTGTTCTTCGTTGAAACGATTATAAACCTGCGTCGCCTGCGAAGCCATCGGCGAATCCACCACCACAGGCAAGACCGGAATCTTTTTCTCTTCTTCGAGTTCCCTGATTAAATACAAAATTTCCTGTGTTCTGCCGACGGCAAAAGCCGGTATCAAAACAGGAGCATTACGATCTTTAGCTTCATTGATAATATCGGCAAGTTGCTTATCCGAATGAATTTCACTGTGCAGCCGATTGCCATACGTCGATTCGCACATCAGATAATCGCAATCCGGCGGAGCAACCGGATCGTTCAGAATCGGTTGGTCGTAATGCCCTAAATCTCCCGAAAAAAGAAACTTGACCGATTCGCCGTTTTCCCGTGCATTCGCCATTTCGACCAATACCTGACTCGCGCCTAAAATGTGTCCGGCGACGCTGAACGAAGCGCGAAAGCCTACGCAAATCTCGACAAAATTACCATCGTTTGCCACCGGGGAAATTAATTCGAGCGCGGCTTTGGCATCGTCCTCATCATAAAGCGGCAAGGCGGGCGAATGAATCGTTAAATTATGCCGGTTGCGGTAATCGGCTTCCTCCTGCTGTAATCTGCCCGAATCAGGTAACAAGATTTTGAGTAGATCGCCGGTCGCCCGTGATGTAAAAACCTTACCGGCAAAGCCGAGTTTGACAAGACGCGGTAAATAACCGGTGTGATCGATGTGTGCGTGCGTAATGATTACAGCATCAATTTCATCGGCGCGAAACGGCGGGTCTTGCCAGTTTTTTTCGCGCAATTCTTTTAATCCCTGAAAAAGCCCGCAATCCACCAAAACCTTTTTGCCATTCGATTCGAGCAAGTATTTTGATCCGGTAACCGAACCGACTCCGCCGTAAAATGTTATTGTTGCCATAATTTTAATTGGGATGTTGAAAGTTCACTTTATTTTCTATATTAAGTTTGTGCTTTTGTCCACTTTACACTTTTGCAATGTCCTTTATCAAAACCAGGACGCAGTTAGTAACTCGCCGAACTATAAAGAGTTATTTTCTATAAGTTTAAATTGTAAAGTCTATAATCTTTTCCGAATTAAAATTTGTTTGAGGTTTAGACAAGCATTTTTATCTACTACGGCTGGTTCACATATTCTTTGGAAAACAACAGGACATTTTTGTTTTTTACCGATTTTATCAATCGTTTTCGGAGAAAAGCATATTCCAAAAGTTGATTTGGAGTTTCACCGTCAAGCCCAAAACTTGCAGTGCCGAAATTTAGTTGGAGACTTATTTGTTCATTCTCGGAAATGTCAAACGGGTTTAAGCAAAATTGTTTTTCTATTCGCTCAATGATTTCTAATTCCATATCTTTGGTAGCAGTTGGCAACACGGCAAGAAATTCGTCGCTTTGGGAACGTGAAAGAAAATCCATCTGGCGCAACTGCGCTTTGATCAGTTTGGCGGTGAACGTCAAAATGTGATCGCCGGTGGCGTGTCCGTATCGTTTGTTAAGTTCAGTAAAGTTTTTAATATCAATTGTGAGAACTGTCAGTGGTCGCTTTTCCCTATTTCGCTGTGATTCAGCAATTTGATTTTCCAAGACCAGATAAAACGCCCGTTCATTCGGTAAACCTGTCAAAGCATCGGTCAGAGCATTTGTAACGCTACGTTCAAATTCCATCGAACACAAAAATAACGGTGTAACCCTGGAAGCGACTGCTTCGATCAGCCGGCTTGAATTTTCGTTATAATTGATTTCACTATTTGCATAAAGCGCGATAACACCGAAAATCTCACCATTTTTAAAAAGCGGAGCCGCCAATCCTGAAACCAAACCCTTCAAACCGCCAGCCGGTATCACTAAATTGTCGGCAAATAATTGTTTTTCGAACTGTATTTCTTGACTGATAAAGGTTTTCCCCGCCAATCCTTTATCTGCATCCGTTTCAAAATTTTGTAAAATTCGAGCATTTTCACCCACCGCGCAAACTATCTTTAAACTCGTTCTTTTCTGATCAATTATAAACAAAGCACAAGTTGTAAAAGGAATCAGATCACCGATGCGGCTTGAAATAAGGCGAAACATATCCTGAAGTTTCAAGGACGCACCAAAAAACTCGCTAGCTTCTTCAAGCGCAAGTAATTTCCCTTCAACCTCTGAATTAAACAATAATTCCGAAGTGTTTCCTTGTTCTTCAAGCCACAAAAGTCCGGTTTGCTTATATTGCAACAGGTAATATCCGACAAAAACTGTCAGATAAAGACAAACAACCGCAGAAAATCCGGTGCTTTTCACTTCGTAACTCAGATTTATATTTGCAACCAACAATGTAAATCCCAATGCCAAAAGTGACGTGGCGGCTAAAACCAAATAGTTTGAATAAAGAAATAATTTATTAGTGTTGGAGTTTTTCATTTTAATGAAAAGCGACATTTGAGAAGGTGTGTGAGAAAAATATCTCTAGTTTGAAAATAACTTTTTCCTACAAAAGAAGTCAACAAATCTTTTTTTCTGTGAGAAAAAAATTGTTTTCCATAATTTTTTTA
>JANMAA010000017.1:0-49873 GCA_031359215.1 Acidobacteriota bacterium
GCTACATCATACGGAATAATTGATATTTGATAATAAATAATCGGGCAAGCTGGATAACTTGATTTATCAAATATCAATTATTTCAGTAGTATTTTTCGCTGAAATACTCAAATTTGGATCTACTGAAACTCTAAAGTGAAAAGGTAAAAAAATTTTCGACATTATTCAGCGAATAACTTTTTCACCTTTTCACTTTAAGAAATCCGAAACTATTTCTACCACCCGTTTTTGCACTTCACTGGTTGAACCTTCCGCATCTAAAACGCGAAAACGCTTCGGTTCTTTTACCGCGATTTGCAAATAGGCTTCACGGACGCGCACATAAAATTCCGTAGTTTCCGAATCCATCCGATTTTTTTGTTCGCCGCCGCTGCTCCGGGAATTTGTCCGCGAGAGTGCTTTTTCGATTGGCAGGTCAAAAAAGATCGTTAAATTCGGTTTTAAGCCGTCGGTAGCCAAGTTAATAACTTCGTCAATCGTTCTTTCGGGAAAACCGCGCCCTGCGCCCTGATAGGCAAAAGTCGCGTCAGCGTAACGGTCTGAAATGACGATTTTTCCTTGTTCAAGTGCGGGTTTAACGAGAAAATCAACGTGTTGAGCGCGGTCGGCGGCAAACAGCAGAAGTTCGGCAAGCGGCGAAACATTTTCTTCGGTTTCAAGAAACGCTTCCCGCAGACGGCGACCAAGCGGAGTTCCGCCGGGTTCGCAAGTTGTCAGAACTTCATAACCGCGAAAAAGCAGTTCGCTTGCCAACATTCTGACTTGCGTTGACTTCCCGCTTCCGTCGATTCCTTCAAAAGTTATAAATTTCCCGCGCAAAATATATTATTCCGAATTGGTTTTTTTTCGTTCTTGTGAAATGGTCGAGATAGCGTGTTTAAAAATCAAAAAATCTTGTCCGCCGACATCGAGCAGAACCGAAAATTTGTCGAAACTTTTTATTCTGCCCGCAAGTGTTGCGCCGTGCAACAGATGAATTATAATGCTGTATCTTTCGCGTCGCGCCGTGTTCAGAAACGCATCCTGAATGTTTTGGGTAGTAGTTTTTTCCATGACATTTCCCTATCTTTTGTTCAATTGTGGGATTGCAAGTTTAAGTCTATAACAGATTTACCCAGACAACAAGAAAAGTTTATCCTTTGCCATTCGATCAGCATTTTGAAAATTATGTTATGTAGTCGAACTAAATTTGAAAACTACTCTTCAAATCATTTTTACTGCTCAATATGAAACAAATAATTTTTTGAAAACATCACGGACTTCTTAAATTTTGTCTTTTAATTTATTATTCCCCGCAACTTTCTCGGTCAGAAATATTATACTAAATGAATGTAATTCGTGGGTCTTAAATTGCGGAAAGACGAAACAATTTTCTTCTAGCGTCAAGAAAAAAGTAAAAGTATTAAAATATATTTCTCCCCTAAAATTCAAGTTTAATCTGTAATTGTTACAATTTACTTACTGATGTTACGCAATAGAGTGAATTTCCGTTTCTGTCATTGAAAATGACAAACATTATAGCCTACGGTAAACGCGCCGCTCGCTGAAGGCGGGCAACAATCGCCGCCTTTTTTGTTAGTCGCTTTCAGCGGCAAAAAAACAAAACTGCGTAATATCAGTTACTTATCTAAAATCATATTATACGGATTCAGGAAATTTTAACGACGACAAAATGTAATTGCTTTTCAAATAATTATTTATCGGGATTTTCGATTAAATTTTGCGTGGCTGTCAAATGTCGTTCTTGCTCCATTTCACGGGACAGAAAATAATTTAGTGCGGTGCGAATAACAGCGATCGCGCCGAGTTTTCCTATTTGATCCCACGATGGAGAAATGGCGGTCGAAAGAATGTCCGCTCCGAGTTGAAATTCAAGCGCAAGTGCTAAATATCTGGCAAGCAAAAGCCGGATTTTAGTGTAACCTTCCGCTTTTGCAGATGAAAAAGTCTTAATAAATTCGATAATTGCTAATATTACCCCGGTAGCGATAATGACGGCACCGATGGTTTCAACCAAAAGTTTGAGCCACAGAACAAAAGCAATAATCGTCGGTTCAACCACTGTTTGACTTGGCGCGTTGATTAAATTACCCGCGTTTTCTTCAAAATATAAAACAAAAGAAAAAAATAAATTACTCATCGCTTAATAAATGGGATTCAGATAAAATTTATTTTATTCTGAAAGTAATTACTTCGCTTTGCAACTAAACAAATGAAAATAAACAAAATCGAATTTATCGAAATCAAGATGCCGCTTGTTCATTTTTTTGAAACGAGTTTCGGTCGAACTTATGAACGTAGAATTATTTTAGTGCGGGTTGAAGATGATGAAAAAGACGAAGGTTGGGGTGAATGCACGGCAGGCGAAACACCTTCATATTGCGAAGAGTGGACGGAAAGTTGTTGGGCGGTTTTGCATGAAATTCTTGCACCGATGGTTTTAGGAAAAGAAATTGAATCGGCTTCGCAAGTTTGGGGTTTAATGAAAAAAGTGCGCGGCAATCGAATGGCAAAAGCAGCGATTGAAACTGCAGTTTGGGATTTGGAAGCGAAAAAATTAAACGTCCCTTTATGGAGACATTTGGGCGGAGTTAATCGAGAGATCGCTTGCGGTGTTTCGATTGGAATTCAGGATTCTGTCGAACAATTATTTACAAAAATTCAAACCGAACTCGATGCGGGTTATCAGCGCATTAAAATCAAAATCGCGCCGCATTGGGATTTTGAGGTAGTTAAAAAAGTGCGCGAAAAATTTGGAAATATTCTTTTAATGGGCGATGCAAACTCGGCTTATTCGTTGAAAGACACTGAACTTTTTGAAAGAATGGATGAATTTGAATTGATGATGTTTGAACAGCCTTTGGCGTATGACGATATGTTTGACCACGCAAAATTGCAGAAAAAAATTCAAACCCCGGTCTGTCTTGATGAATCCATTCACTCATTGCCCGATGCGCGAAAAGTCATTAAAATCGGCGCGTGTCAAATTATCAATGTCAAACTCGGACGAGTCGGCGGACATAAACAAGCAAAGCGGATTTCAAATTATTGTCAAAAACACGAAATTCCGGTTTGGTGCGGCGGAATGTTGGAGTCAGGAATCGGACGCGCTCACAATATTGCTATGTCAACCCTCGCCGGATTCACGCTTCCGGGCGATGTTTCCGCCTCAAAACGATATTGGCACGAAGATATTATAGAACCCGAAGTCGAGGTTACAACGAATGGAACAATCATTGCACCTGAAAAACCGGGCATCGGATTTACAGTCAAACGCGAAAAAATCGATGAACAAATAGTGAGAAAAAAACTTATCAGCCGATGAGTTTCAGGTTAAAGACAAGAATTCGAATTATTGAATGGTGGAACAAATTTCGACACTTTCAAAAGTGGCAGACAGGATCGGTTTTACTTCAGTAGCTCTATTTAAAAAGTTTTGAACTTCTTCAAATTTCATCGGCATAGAAAAAAAATAGCCTTGCGCGGATTCGCAATTAAGTCTTTTGAGTTGTTCGAGTTGCGCTTTGGTTTCGACACCTTCGGCAATCACTTTCATTCCTAAATTTCGTGCCAGCATAACGATTATTTGAACGATTTCAATATTTTCTCCGCGTTCTTTGATCGGTGAGATAAAAGAGCGGTCAATTTTCAGCGTGGAAATCGGAAGCTGCATCAAATAACTCAAATTCGAATAGCCTGTGCCGAAATCATCAATGTTTATTTCAATGCCGATGTCACGCAATTGGTGAAGCATTTTTACCGCTTTTTCTTTGTGTTCAAAAAAAACCGATTCGGTTATTTCAAGTTTTAGCAAGTGCGGCGGAAATTCGGTTTCCTTCAATATTTGTTTAATGTTCTGAACGAGTTGCGGTTGAGCAAATTGTTTGCAGGAAAGATTCACACTGAGAAAAACGGATGAATCGGTAAAAGAATTTTCTTTGAGAAAGTTCATTTGCGAACACGCTTTGTAAAGAATTTGTTCGCCAAGCGCAGTGATCAAACCGACTTCTTCCGCTAACGAAATAAATTTATCGGGTGATAATAAGCCGAGTTCCCTGTGATTCCAACGTGCCAAAGCCTCAAATCCTTCGATTTTTTCTGTTTGTAATGAATAAATCGGCTGATAATAAACGCTTAGTTCATCACGTTCAATCGCCCGCCGTAAATCAGTTTCAAGTTGCAAACTCGCTTTCACCGATTCGTGCATATCCTGATCAAAGACCTCGTGTCGGGCTTTTCCGGCGCGTTTGGCGTGATACATAGCGGTATCGGCATCGCGCATCATATCTTCGGGCGTGAGATGTTTTTCGGAGCGGTGAAGAATACCGATGCTTGCCGAACTGTAAATTTCGTGTCCGCTTAAATCGAACGGCAACGAAAATTTCGACTGTAGGCGTTCCGCAATTCCGAGAACTTCTTTCTGTTGGTATTCGCCTTCTACCAAAATTGTAAACTCATCACCGCCAAGCCGCGCCACAATATCGTCAGGACGCAAACAATCGCGCAATCTGTCCGCGATGCCGACCAGCAATTGATCGCCGATAAAATGTCCCAAACTATCGTTAACAATTTTGAAACGATCAAGATCGATAAATAAAACACTGATTTGATAGTTCGGACTAACTTTCACTTTAGCTAATGCTTGTTCAAGCCGCGACATAAAAAATGCGCGATTTGGCAGGTTGGTCAAAGCATCGTGCTTTGCTTCATACTGCAATTGGTCTTCCGCCACTTTTTTATCAGTGATGTCCTGAATCTGAAAAATTAAATTAGGATGTTCGGATTTAGCGTGAACAGCGGCGGAAACACTCCACGAAGCCCAGACGGTTTTTTTGTCTTTGTGAAGATAGCGTTGTTCCATTTGACAGGTCAGAAATTTTCCCGCGAGTAATTCCTGAACTTTTGCCAATGTAAATTTCAGATCATCAAAGAAAAGCATCGATTGAAAGTTTGAATCAAGAAATTCCTCTTCCGAATAACCGAGAATTTCGCACAGCGCGTGATTAACTTTTAACCAATTGCCGGAAGGCGAAACCAGCGCGATACCGATAGGCGCGTAGTTAAACGCACTCCGAAAGCGTTCTTCCGATTCGCGCAAGGCAAGAGATTGTTCTTCTAAGATCGCGGCGTGCTGTTCGGCTTGCTCGGCTTGAGAAGTTACCATCTCCACATTTTTCAAATACATCCGGTAAGTCAGATAGACAAAGAAAATTATCGGAAATGTTACTATAACGACTTCAAATCCAATCAAATCAGTTAATTGTATAAGAACCCCGGCACCTATCGCGCCGACAAGATAGGTGAGAAATATCCAAATGTATTTGGTTTTCCACGTTTCCCAAAACGGTGTTTCGCTTTTTAGTGCGCCATATATTGAAGCAATTACCGTGTTAGCAATAAATTGGGTCAATGCCATAATCGACAAGGCAACGATAAAATTATCTAAATTATCTTCGTGTCCGTGAAGTTGACTGTCAGTGTAAAGACCAAAGACTTTTAGGGTTAAAACAACAATGGTGGTAGAAAATGCCATCGCCGCCACATTGAAAAAGACCGTGATCTTTTTATTGCAGAAACGCCATGACGAGAAAAATGCCTCGACCGCCGCCAGAACAATAGCGAATTCGCCGCCATATAAAAGTAGTGCAAAAAAAATAAAAGTATCCGAAACGGCGATGTGCGATTTGAAGCGCGGAATCTGAATAGTGATGCGTGAACCTAAACCAATCGTAAAGAGAAAAAGAACGAGAAATTTGATGTCGAGTCTTTCAACAGGAAAATTAAAACAGGCAAATCCCAAACACACGAATCCTATAGCTAGGATTAAGAACATATAATTTCGGGTTCTTGACTGTATGGTCATAAATATAAAACTGTTAAACAGATGTCAGCGAAGAGTGAGAGGAAAGTCGGTTTGGGTTTCGGGACAAGAAATTTGTAATTGCCACAAAATAAAAAAGAAGACTTGTTAAAGCCTTCTTTATTATGCCCTATCAAAGAGCGATTTGTCTATTATTTTTTTGGAGCGCACCCATTTTGCTCACGCTCTATATTCTAATTAAACAAAAATCGTTGTGCAGCAATCCGTGTTTTTATAACCGGCTTTTTCAAAACTTCGATGGGCGTTTTTTTGATCCACATTTGTCAGCAAACAAATATGTTGTTTGCGATCTAATAATTTCAAACTCAACTTTGCCAAACAGCTTGCGCCGATGCCTTTGCCGCGCATTTCGGATGACACATAAATTCCTTCCAAATAATAAACATCTTTCGTTTCGGCAACAACGTCAGCTTTGAAAAGTAGTTTCCCGTTTTTAAAGACCACGAAGGTGCGTTCCTTCTCAATCCTTCTCAATGTGCGTTTGAGAAAACCTTCGCGGTCTTTAAGCAACGGATCAACGCCGCTTTCGATAAAAGCGACTTCGGCGTGTGCCTCGGCAACTTGCTCCAGTTCTTCTGTTTTAGCAAGCCGCACATCCCATTCACATTCCTGCACGAGAAATGGAAAATTAAGTTCAAAAAGCAGTTCAGTACAAATCAATCGCGGTTTTTGGTTAAAGTCAGCGTAATAATTCCAAAAAGTTTCTATCGTTTTGCCATCCGACATCATTATATGAATCGGTGTTTCCGATTTGCGTGCAAGCAGTGCAAAAGCGTGAAGCGAGTCGGCTGAACGTGATTCGATCAGTGTCGTATGACCGATAAGCGCGACTCCTTCAAGCGTTCCGTCAGTATTTCGATAACCGTAAAACTTGCCTCGATTTTCTTTGCTTTCAAGTCCGTTGTCTTGAATAAAACTCGTCATTACGACTGTATGCACCGGGCGCAGAACGAGAAAATCCAAAACTTCCGACTCATTTGCTACTGTCAAACTTTGCAGGCGATTCATCTCCGGGTCGATCTTGAGAATCGGTTGCCGGGATGCAATTCTATTGTCAGCTATGATTTTTGTTACTTGCGTTCTCATAGTAGTTGCTCCTTTACAATTTTTTCTCAAAACCTTATCTTACCGCCGTTTCATCATCCCCGTTTCCAATCGAGTTTGCCAATATGCCGTCGCTTATCAACACACCGTCACTTATCAACACACCGTCGCTTATCAATACACCATCACTTACTAATACGCCGTCGCTCACCAATACGCCCGAAGCGGTATAGACTGTCCCTCCGCCGAGTGTTCCGCCGTTGCTTGTCATAATATTTGAAGTAATTGACAAGCCGGTTGTATAGTTTGTCGAATTTAGAGAAAAGATATTGTTTGCTGAAGTAACACCGTCATCAAATTGTTTCCCGAAGCCATAAACACCTTGATATTGTGTGATTAAATTTTGCCCGGTAACGAAGGCATAGTTGGTAGTTATCATTTGCGACCAAGCTACATTGGTGCCGCCTATTGTAGAAGTCGGAGTCGGAGCAACCCAACCAGTCGGGACGATACTTGTTCCGTTGGCTGCGGTTTGGAAGTTCATAGTCGGATTGAAAGATTTGGCTAATCTGACCGCGCCTTCGACATTAAGTTGTCCCGCGCCCTGCTCCAGCATATTCGCTCCGGCAAGCGGTTGTGCTGTATATTGCAAGATCATTTTGACCATATTCGGTGTCAGATTCGGATTGACTTGCAAAAGAAGTGCAGCAGCTCCGGCAACGACCGGCGAAGACATCGAAGTTCCGCTCATATACATCACCTGATCGGTTGAGGTAAGTAATAAATTCAGCGTCGGATCAGCGAGAGCCGGGTTAAGAAGACAAACCAGATTGCCGTCTGCTTTATAGGAAACCAATCTATTGCCCGCCGCAACCAGATCGGGTTTGACAAGATTGTCAAAGTGTCTGACGTTTTGCGCGTCGGTGTAAAATGAGCGTGTCGGACCGCGCGAGCTATAAGTAGTCATAGAATCGTCGCTTCTGGCAGTCGTATTAACCGAATTGCTTGCACCGACGGTTATTGCATACGGACTGTTACCGGGCGAGTGAATACGTCCATACGCTTTAGTTCCGGCGGAGTCTTTACCGAGATTGCCGGATGCGGCGACAACGACGATTCCGTTGTCCGTCAATTCTTTGACCTTGCGGCAAACCGGATCATTTGTATAAGTGTCAACGGCGACACCGCCGAGACTCAGATTAACAATGCGAATGTTATAAGTGGTTTTGTTTGTCAGAACCCAGTTCAAACCGTTCAATAACCAATCGGTTTGCCCGATACCGTTGCTGTCCAAAACTTTTACGCTGACGATATTTGCGTTCGGAGCAACGCCTTTGTATGCGCCGCTACTGACACTTGAACCGCCGGCGACAAGTCCCGCAACGTGAGTTCCATGTCCGTAACGGTCTGCCGTATCGTTTATGTTGCTGTTAGTAAAATTAACATTTGCGACGATACGCGATATGTTGCCATTCTTAAATCCTTTATGATCGGAATAAATACCCGAATCTAAAACTGCAACTCCGATTCCGGTGCCGTCCAAAGTGTAAGCTGAACGTGTAGATGTCGCCGGTTGCGAACGGGTTAATGTAGTGCCGGTCGCATCTTCGACGTGTCCGGTTACCTGAAGTTTACGGTTAGGCGAGATATAATTTACCAAACCGCTTTGAGAAAGTGCAGTAACCGCGCTCAAAGGCAAATTGACGACCAATGTGTCGCTATCGCCGATGCGGTCATTCAACCGCACCCGGTTCTCTGCCAATATCGCCCGCAAGACAGGGTTATTAGCATCTTTTGCTTGAAGAATAACGTCCGTGCGTTTGTTGCCGGTCGTATCTTCCGACATCATTTGGCGCAAATCCGCCGAAACATTGTCGCCCCGAAAATCTTCATTACTGTTGTCTTTTTTGTTCAAATTTTTTGTAAATTTGCTTAACGAACCGATATTCAATGTTTCAAAAAGTGCGGCAACGTCGGGAGCAGATTCGATTTTTTCATTGTAGGCAACCTGTGAACTGCCGCCGATGATCCGCACCTTTCCTTGAAGCAGAACATTCCTTAATGCCTCGTTGACCGATGTGCTGCCGACAAAATTGGTCAATTCATCGACAAACAATATTACTTCACCTTTAGTCGCCGCCAGTTCATTAAACACACTTTCGATATTCTGTGAGACTTGAACATCATTCTTGGCGTTGGTGAACAAAGCCGCCGTTTCCAATTTCAACAATCGCTTGCCGCGCAACCTTGCCGGCACTTCGCCATTGATAAGGCGTGATGCAAGTTGTTCGATCACTAACTCTTCATTTTCACCTTTTTCATCCAACACCACCGGCTGACGCAGCGTGCCGCCTGCCAACAGATTGATCAACTGATTGGTTTCACTTTCAAAGTCGGGATTAAGCCGCAATCTGCCTTGACGGGCAAGTTCGGTCAGATCGGTCGTAAATTTGGTCAAGGTCGGAGCCGTAACCGTTTGTTCAGTAGTGGAATTAGCCAGAGTCCTGATGGCGAAAGCATTTGTCAGGATAAACGAATAAAGCAGAACCACGGAAAGTATTTTTCTAAAGAAGGAAAGTTTTTGTTCGTCGAGTTTCATAATTTGTAACTTCTGTTCACTCACAGAAAGGAGTTTCTAAAATGTTCGGACAACTCACAGTTGTTGCCGCAACTATCTTGGCAACAGGTGTGCCAAAATTTAACATAATGCTAAAGCTCAATAAACATCGGATTTTTGTTGTAAGACATTGAAAAGAAGAAAGTTTTTAATCGGTCAAAATAAAAGAATGCCTGATGAAAACATCGGTCAAAATGAATAAAAAAAGGTCAGATACAAAATACCTGACCATAAAGAGAAGAAAATAAAATATGATTATTTTATGAAAATTATGGGGCGGGCAACATACAAATCGTGTTGTCACCGAGAACCGAATTTGCCCTTCCGTCTGAAACCAGCACGCCGTCCGAAACCAGCACGCCATCTGAAATCAGCACGCCGTCCGAAATCAGCACGCCCTGTGCGTTGTAGGTCGGCGTAGGACTGCCGCCCATCGCATTGGAAGTCATCCAATTTGTTCCGTCGCTGACTAAAACGCCGTTGTTGTTGATCGCGCCTTGATAAAGACTCAAAGTGCCGCTTGTCAGCGTGGTTGATTTTGAGATCGTCGAACCTGAAAACGGTGTCGAATCACTGACCAAAACACCGTTAGCATACATTCCCTGCCATTTGTTCATCAGGTCGTTGCCGTAAAGAAAGCCGAAATTGGTAATCACGCCTTTGCCCCACGCGACGTTTTCGCCATAGATAACGCTGGTTTGCGAAGCGGGCAGCGGAGTGTTCAATAACGCCGTGCCGTTAGTGGTCGGCATCGTCGGCTTGATCAAACGGGCAAGCCGCACCGCGCCGTCAATGTTGAGTTCGCCCGCGCCTTGCGAAAGTGTGTTGTAATTTCTTAAAGGCTGTGCTGAATACATTAATATCGCTTTGACCAGATTCGGTGTCAGATTAGGGTTGGTTTGGATCAGAACTGCTACCGCGCCCGCCACAATCGGAGCCGACATCGAAGTTCCTGAAAGATACATCAACTTGTCGTCTTCAAGCGGATCGTTGCCCGTTCTCAAGGTCGTATAAGTTCTCGATAAATAATTTTCCGTGCCGTTATATGATGACCGCGCACCGATCAGTTTGTTGCCCGGAGCGATTAAATCGGGCTTTATCAGGTTGTCGTATTTGCGCGCACCGTTCGACAAGGTAACATAACCGCGCGTCGGTCCGCGTGAACTGTATGTGGCGACCTGATCGTCCGAACGAATATCCGTTCCCATCGTATTTGCCGCGCCGACCGTGATAACCGAAGGTTCGATTCCCGGCGAACCGATTGAACCGTATTGAGCAATTCCCAGCGAATCTTTTCCGTTATTACCTGCCGATGCGACGACGACGATTCCGGCGTTAACCGCGCGTCTGGCAGCAATGCACAGCGGATCGTTTTTGTAACTGTCTTTGGCAGGCGTTCCCAAACTCATATTAACGACCCTGATGTCCCAAGCGGCTTTATTCGCCACCGTCCAATCGAGTGCGGCGATCAAATTGCTGACCGCGCCTGTTCCCGTGCTGTTCAAAACGCGCAGATTTAGTAAATTTGCGCCTTCCGCTGGTGCTTCATATGCGGCATTATGACTGCTCCAATCGCCCGCAAGCATCGAAGCGACGTGCGAACCGTGTCCGTATGGATCGCCGAGAATGCCTTGTCCCGTAAAATCTTTGCTGAATTTTACTTTTGTCGTGCGAGCCGTATCCGACCAGCGCATCAGGTTGTGAGTTTCATCAATCCCGCTGTCAATCACCGCAATCGAACCGAGTCCGCCGTTAAGCCAGGTATTCGGATCGGCATCGCCGAAATCGTAAATTCCCGGATTCGTCCAGCCGGTCGTTTGAACAATATGACCGAAAGACTGCACTTCGCGGTCAGGCGAAATGTATGCGACGTTTTCGTCCAGCATCAATTCACGAATCTTTGAAAGCGGCAATTCCGCGCTGACCATTCCGAGATTGTTGAATGATTTTTTTAACTGACCGTTCAAATTCTGTAATTTTGATTTAACCGACAAAGCGTGTGATTTGTTCGATCGAACTTCCTCGGCAAACATTTGCGATTTGGCGGATTGGCTGACTTCATCGCCCAAAAAGTTGTTGATATTCGTCGCAGATTTCAGTTCAATAATAACTCTTTGCGTTTCATCGGCACGAAATCTGTTTTCTAAAGCATCAACATTTTCCTGCAAATCAGGCGCAATTTTATTTGCTTCAAAATTATCTTCCGTTGGTTGCTTTGAATAGCCGATTTCTGAAGTCTTTTCTTTTTCGAATGACTGAGCAAACACAGAAAAAGAAATCATTTGAACTGATACTGCAAAAAGAATCAATGCGGCAAAAGTTTTTTTGAATTGGGATTTTATATACATTTTGGTTTTCTTACTAAGAATTTAATGAACTGTATGGGACAGTTTCGTTATTTCTATTGGCAAGGACTATGCCAATGACTAAATGCCGATATATTTGAAGTTATCGGTATTTTGGAAACTATCAGGTAAGAGATTTGAGTCAGATTGAAAGAAAGATCAGGTCAAATTGAACGATTAATAAAAAAAGGGGAAATCTTTTACAATTTTCCCTAAACGATCTATATACAATTACGAATTTTGATATTTACCTTTTTTAGATGCCCAGAACATCAATAAGTTCTTGAACTGCGCCTGCACTTTTTTGTAAAGCAGCCCGTTCATCATTGGTCAAAGAAATTTCAATGATTTGCTCAACACCGTTTTTACCCAATTTGCACGGAACGCCGACAAACAAATTATTTATTCCATATTCGCCTTCGAGATAAACCGCGCACGGCAGAATTTTCTTTTTGTCCTTCAAAATCGCTTCTGCCATTTCGACTGCGCCCAAACTCGGTGCATAATAAGCCGAGCCTGTTTTTAAAAGTCCGACGATCTCTGCGCCGCCATTTGCCGTGCGTTTAATGATCTCGTCAATTTGCTCTTTCGGAAGAAGTTCGGTTACGGGAATTCCCGCGCAAGTCGAATAACGCGGCAAAGGAACCATCGTATCGCCGTGTCCGCCAAGCACGAATGCCGTTACGTTTTCGACCGAAACATTTAACGCTTCCGCCAAAAAACAGCGCATCCGCGCCGAATCCAGAACGCCAGCCATTCCCATCACGCGGTTTTTGGGAAAACCCGAACGCTTGAAAGCGACTTGCGCCATTGCGTCGAGCGGATTGGAAACGATGATAATAAATGCTTCGGGTGAATATTTAGCAACCTGTTCGGTAACATTTCCCACGATGTCGGAATTGGTTTTCAAAAGATCGTCGCGGCTCATACCGGGTTTACGCGGAAGTCCGGCAGTGATAATGACAACGTCCGAATCTTTTGTTTCTTCATACGAATTTGCACCGACCAGTTTGACATCGAATCCGTCAATCGGCGCGGCTTGCGACAAGTCGAGCGATTTCCCTTGCGGAGTTCCTTCGACAATATCAACCAAAACCACATCCGCCAACTCCTTCGCGGCAATCCAATGCGCGGCGGTCGCGCCCACATTTCCCGCACCAACTACAGTAATTTTATAACGTCCAGCCATTTTTAATCCTCTCTTTTAAATAATTGTGTTTGATAAAAGAGTTTATTTTGTCATAGTTGACGGAAAACGGCAAAAGAAGCAAAATTCTTTTGAGGAAAAATTATGACGGCTTTACCAAAACACAAATACACTTTGGAGGAATACTTCGAGATTGAACGCGATTCGGAAGAAAAGTTTGAATATTGGGACGGAAACATTTGGTCAATGGCAGGCGCGAGTCCGCCTCACGAGAGAATAGTCGTCAACATCGGCGGACATCTTCGAGAACTTTTTCGCGGACGCGGCTGCTCTGTTTTCGGCTCAAACTTAAAAGTAAAAGTTCCGACTTATAAACCGTATCGCTATCCTGATTTGTCGGTCTATTGCGGCGAAGGAATTTATGAAATGATGGACGGATTAGAAGTTTTGATCAATCCGCAAATGCTTATCGAGGTTCTTTCGCCTTCAACCGAAGCCTTTGACCGCGGCGATAAATTCAGTTATTACAAATCAATTCCGAGTTTCACCGAATATCTGTTGGTAGCGTCAAATCGCCCTTTTGTTACACAATACATTAAACAAAATGAAAACGAATGGATTCAGCGTGAAGCAACCGGTTTAGACGGAAAATTGATTTTGCAGACGTTTGAAACTGAAATTTCACTCTCGGAAATTTATTTGGATGTAGAATTTCCGGAGCCGCCGCAAAAGCTGTTTTTGGTTG
The DNA here is from genome assembly GCA_031359215.1 of Acidobacteriota bacterium. Taxonomy (GTDB): domain Bacteria; phylum Acidobacteriota; class Blastocatellia; order Pyrinomonadales; family Pyrinomonadaceae. The sequence continues at coordinate 13,780 of JANMAA010000017.1, forward strand.
ATAGATAAGATGAGTTGCAAAAGAAAAAGTGAGTCGTTATAACTCACTTTTTTGTTTGAATATCAGATTATTTAGCGTTTAATGCTCTCATCTCTGTCGGCTCTGGCGGAAGGAAACGGCGTGGATTGATCGGCTTGTCGTTCAAACGCAGTTCATAATGAAGATGCGGTCCGGTTGAACGTCCGGTTGAACCGATAAGTCCGATAGGTTGCCCGCGCTGAATCGTGTCACCAATTTGAACGCCGATGCGGGAAAGATGTCCATAGCGCGTGGTCAAACCGTTGCCGTGATCAATCTCGATCATATTTCCGTAGCCGCCTTGCCAATCCGCATTTAAGACAATGCCGTTAGCAGGCGCGACAACAAAATCGCCTCGTTCACCGCCAATATCCATTCCGGCGTGAAATTCATATGTGCGTCCGCCGAATGGATTGCGTCGAAAACCGAATTCGTTATTGATTTTACCCAAATGCGCCCACATTGTCGGCAAAAATGCCGGATTGCTGGTCGTTTCAATCAATCGAAGTTGTCCTTCCATCGCTTTTTCTTCTTCGTCCGATTCAACTAATGTCAGTTGAAAAGGAACAGCAGGTCCGCCGCTATTTATGATTACGTCTTCAGAAGACGCGGGACGGTCGTAGTTGATTGATTTACTTTCGGTTGCCGGATTATTTTGGGTCGGTTGTGTGGTTTGACTTGCTAATGTTGCTTCGATGGGAATTTCCGTTTCTGATTTGGCAAAAGTAGTTGCTTTAATAAATCCGATACTGCCTAACGATATGATACCAAATGTTAAAATTAAACTTGCGATACCGGAATGAAGAAGTTTTTTTGAAATTTCAAACCGGCGAATATAAATATTTGTTTTAGTTTTATGTGTTAATAAAAAAGAATAAGAACGGTCGTCCTCGTGCATTATGCTTTTGCTCCTTTGTTTTATGATGACCGCGCCGAAATCTTAGAAAGATTCAGCACACGGAATCACGAAAGCACAGCCAAATGGCGACTGACGCGAAACCTTGACGAGAATTTCAAATTGAAATTTCTCTTAGGGGTGTTTAATTTAAATGTTTTTCTATATATTTTATGGAAAGTGAAAAATTATCATAAGCCATTACATAAAGCAAGTAGTCCCGATGCTTTTGTTACGGCTTGTCTTGTTTTATAAATCTGTTTGTATCCGAAAACCCGGACATTTCCCGGGTTTCAAATCACTCTTTGGTTTTACGTTTGGTATTAAAAGATTTAAGAACGATAAAACCGATTGCAACTAAAAGTGCAACAAAAACTATGATGACGATAAATTTTATCGCCATTGTTAAAAAACCGATAAAGGCTATAATTTGCTTTAAAAACGTAATGATCAAAGCAAGAATAACTAAAACGCTTCCGCCAACTCCTGTGGCTTTTAACAAAACTGACATAACTTAAGTCCTCTCGATACTGCTGATTTTATAAAGATGACAGTCATTATTTAATAAAACGATAAAACCGTCCTTTTTCCATAATACACGATTTGCTATTTGTTTTTCCACATCCTAAAGCGTGTTTGCGTAACAAAATCGTCATCTGAATCAAAATTATTGCTCCGAAAACTACTATCGCTTACGGCACTAATGAATGACGGAGCGTTTGTCCGATTGTCATAATCCGTCGTGTTTTGCTTGGTTTCTTTCATTTTGAACACATATTCCCGCAAAAAATAAATACCTAAACCAATTAACATAACCGGTAAAATAAATTTCATCAAAATACGGAAATTAAAAAATGTTTGAAAGACAAATGTAATTCCGAGAATGGTCAAGACCACGCCCCAAAGTTTCGGATTGTCGGAAAATCTTTGAACAATAAAATCTTCCGCACCGTTCGGTGTAACACCTGATTGCAAAAGCCGCGCTGTTCGCCACGCATCGAGCGCGGCGAACAGCCACATTCCCATAAAACCGAGAACAAAAAGCGGCATTCCGCCCGTTAAAACCGCCATCTGAAAAAGTCCGACAAAAACGGCGAAATAAACCAATGCCTTCGACGTTTGTCCATTATATGCCGCGCCGAGTCCGGGACAAATAAACGAAAGGAGTGTCGCCACAAACGGCGAAGTTTGCCGCTTGACAATCGGAATGTGTGAAGATTGGTTGGAATTTCTGAGAAGTTCGACACCCGAAACGATGCAATCCTGACAATAAGGAAAACCTTTGATGCGATGGTCGCACGTCGGACACAGCGGTTTTCCGCATCCGTTACAATTGACAACCGCCACATTTTGTCCGTGATAGGCACAAATCATTATTTATTTTCCTCACTACTCTTTCCATTGATGAAAATTCCGCTAACCGGCTCTTGATTGGATATTGGCTCGGTTTTCGTTCCGCCCCAAACATTTGCGCTTTGTTGATAAGTTTGTTCGGCTAACTCAAAACTTTTTTGATAAACTCCTTGAATCGAACCGTCAGCCGATACCGTTTGACTAAAAACCAAAACTGCAAAAAGCAACATCATTGCTACAGGAGCAAGTTGCGGCATAGGAATCGGAAAACTCAGCCCGCGCATCCATTCCTTAACATTTGAAATCCAATCCGCTTTGACGACATTTGCTTTCTCTGTGCCGATTGTAGCCTGCAAAATTTTGGCATTTAAGCCTGCGGGAATCGGCAGTTCATCCATTTTATAGGTATAGCAAGCCGCAATAGAACGAACGACTTCGCCCGGTAAATCGGTGCATTTTTCGCATAAAACTGCGTGGCGTTCCCAACGATGAAAAATCGGAGCAGGCAGAAAACCGTCTAAATAATCGGTCAAATGCTCTTCAAAAAGCTCGCACGCCATCGCCGTTTCGGGCGCGGTCATCGCTATGATTCGCGCCTCCAGATGTGTCATTGAAGTTTTCGGCGGTGATATTTCGTGACAAACCTTCAAAGCATCTTTAACTTCATTTAACAGCGCGTGGCAAAGCGGACACTGCAAAGCGTGTTCGGCAACTGCTTTGTGTGTCTGCCGTTCTAAAGTGCTATCCAAATAGTCGGTCAGCAGTTCCTCAAACTCTGAGCATTCTAATTTTTTTTCATCTTGGTAACTCATAAAACATCCCTCGACAATCAAAATTTTTCAAAATCCTTGTCAATAGTGGCGTTGATATTCATAGTTTTTTGCCTAATATTAAATATTTACTACTCTCATCCGGCGCAGGATTTTTGCCAACTCGATTCTGCCGCGATTAATCCGCGATTTAACCGTTCCTTCGGGTATTTTCAAAACATCGACGATTTCCTGATAACTCAATTCCTCGATGTCCCGCAAAATTACGCAGGTTCGTAAATCAGGCGGCAATTTATCAATTGCTTCCTGCACCTGAGCGCAAAGTTCGCGGCGTTCAATATCCTTCTGCGCCGAAGTTCCGACGGCGCGAAGATGAAACGTATGATTTTCAACATCATCGGCATAAGTATTCTGCGGATTGCGCTGACGATGCCGATAATCGTCAATAATCAAATTTCGTGCCAGCCGCATTAGCCAATTAGCCAAATCACCTTGTTTCGCGTCATATTGGTCAAGCGTTTTATAAATGCGAATAAAAACTTCCTGCGTCAAATCTTCCGCCGCCTCGACACTCGATGTAAAACGATAGGCAAGATTAAAGATTCGCCGCGAAAAAAGAGAAACAATATCTTCCCAAGCCGTCCCGTCACCGGCACGACACCGCCGCACAAGGTCTGCGCCATTTGTTGTCGCTACTGCTTTTAATGCTTCCAACGTTGTTTCTCCAAAAAGCAACTGCCTTCGGTCAAAGTCACAAAACTCAAAAAACCCGCCTTGTCAGTTTTTTTTACGAATGCCGAAAAAGAAAAGTTCCAATAAAGATTCCGGTGTGATTTGAACTAGAAAAGCGGACATAATTTTATGCCCGCTTTTCATTCGATTAAAGATCAACTTCTTGACTTTTCGTTTACTTATTGGCATTTGCCGTGTTCGTATTGGTAGTTACGGTTTTGGTTAATGAACCGTCGCCCGCAACGACTTTGTATTCGATGCGGCGATTGGCAAACTGACCTTCTTTCGTTGCGTTATCGCCTTTCGGAACAGTGTCGCCATAGCCTTTTGCAGTCAGCATTTTATCGCTCACGCCGAGTTTTATCAGGTCTGCCTTGACGGAATCGGCACGCGCTTGCGACAGTTTCAGATTGGCATCTTTGTTGCCGGTATTATCTGTATGTCCGCCGATTTCGATTGCCGTCGTCGCCGGTTGCGCTTTCAAAACTTCCGCCGCTTTTTGCATAATCGGTTCAAATTCGGGTTTGATATTCGATTTGCCCGAATCGAATTGGATAATCGAAACATTCAGCGCGTCAACGACTTGTTGCACGGTTTTGGCTTCGCCCAATTCTTTTAACGCTTCCTCGTTTGCCTGTTTGGTCGCGCCTTGTTCGCCCATCAACGAAACCGGCATTTTCCAACCGCCAAAGAGCGATTTTATTTGATCGATCGCGGCTTGCGGCAATCCGCTGGCAACGGTTATCGCATTTCCGACAAAACTCAATTCACCGGTTTTCCAATCTTTCAAATTCGGAAGCAGTTTGCTGAAATTATCCCACCAACCTGCACCAAAGGGCTTCGCGCCGGCTTCAACTTTCAACGCATCGAAATTGACATTTCCCGCGCCGTATTGAGCCGTCAAAGCATCCATAATTTGTTTCTTGGTCGCTTCGTCAGACACAACTCCCGAAACTACAAACTTGCCGTTTTCAGCTTTGATACTAAAGCTCGAATCAACCGTTTTTGCCGTTACATTCGCATTGGTATTGGCTTTGTTAACATTGGCATTGGTATTTACATTTGTTACCGTCGGAGCCGTTGACTTACCGCAGAACCAAAAACCGAGAACGACCAGCAATCCGAGAAGAAGAAGCGGAATCAGCCATTTTAAGATGGAGCCATTGCCGTCGCCGTCGCCGTCAACCATATCGCCGACGCTATGCAGCGCACCGCCAACCCTGTCGCCGACGGCTTTTGCACCGGCACCGACCGTATTCATTCCATCGCCGGCAATTTTCTTGCCTGCGTCCATCGTTCCACTCGCTGCCGTCCCGATTCGGTCAACCGTATCTCCTGCCATTGCGCTCGCCATTCCGAAGGCACCGAATGCCATACCGCCAATGCCGCCCAAATATCCGCTGATTTTTGTCAGCAAATCGCTTTCACTCGGCACAACGCCGTCCGGTGTCAGATTGTCAACGATATGCGGAGTCATAAATGCCGTCGCCGAAGTTGTCGTTTCATAATCGAGTCCGGCATTTGCAGAAATGTCCTTGAGCGTTCCCTCGCCGAAAACCGACTCGACCTGTTCATTTGAAATCGGCGTGTTTGCGCCTGAATTCACCCAAGATTCCGCGACATCGCCTAATCCTGCTTCTTTAAACCGCCCTAAGAATCCGCTAAATCCGCCATCGTCTTTGTTGGTCATCAGGGCTACCAGGGTGGAAAGCAAGCCACCCGCCTTATCACCCAAATTAAATTTTTCCTGTGCTTCTTTGATAATTGAATCAAACATAGAAATCTCCTTATTGAATCTACTTTTATTCTGTTTAAAAATGCCTAAATCAGGCAGGTTACAAAGTTGTTTGAACATTTCAAAAAAAATTTTGAATGTCAAAATTACGGGGCAATAATTCAGGGGCTAGTTTTTAGATAATGCTGTCCCGCCATTGTTTCCCAAAAGCAACCAATTCGTCAAGTTTCGATTGCAATTCTCGACGTTTATTTTCGATTTCTTTATCATCAGCATCTTTTTCAATATAGATCGGTTCGGCAATAAAGAGTTTGGCGCGGGTAAAAGGTTTCGGAATTTGCATTTTATCCCAACTATTTATCGTCCAAAAACTTTTCGGTTCAAAGACAAAAGGCATAATCGGATTACCCGTTTTTTTCGCTAAAAAACACGCGCCGGATTTCGCTGCATAACGCGGACCTTTCGGACCGTCAAGCGTAAAACCCATCGGCATTCCGTTTCGCATTTGACGTATCATCGTTGTCAAAGCCCGAACTCCGCCGCGCGTCGATGAACCTTTTATCGTTCCGTAGCCGAATCGTTGAATGACGCGCGCCGTGTATTCGGAATCAAAACTTTGCGAAGACATCACCATTATTCCGCGATCTCTGAAAAAATATGTTCCTAAAAAGATACGGTCGTGCCAAAATGTATAAATCGGAATTTTTCCGGCTTGTTCGATCTTTTGGAAATTTTCCCAACCTTCGACTTCAACTTTTACCGTTTTTCCAATTAAATTGATCAGCGTGTAAAATACCAGATCAGCGAGGCAAATCAAAAATCTTTCACGCAATGAATATTTCGACAACGACGCAAATTGATAAAATTCTTTAGTTTTTTTTGACAATTTCTCAGTCATTGAATAGAAAATTTCTAACAATTTAGGTTATGATGTGCAACAAAGAGAAAATTTATATCGTTAATTCAGATAGAAATTGTTCTTTTATTGTCAATCGGTAAAGGTGAAAATGCAAAGACGAATTTTGATAGTTGATGATCACGATGATTTAAAAACGGCTTTAACGGAAGTTTTTGCTACGCTCGGTTTTTTTGTAAAAACCACTAATAGCCGCGCTGAAGCGATAGAATTCGACAAAGCGGAAGATTTTGATCTGGTCATTACCGATCTCGACGGCGATAGGGCTTTCCCGACAAAAAACACTCAAGAACCTTCCGATACTTGTTTGCCGACCGAAAATTCTGACGGTCTTGACCGTAGTTTTGTCAAAGCCTTTAAGATTTGCGCGACCAATTTCCGCCGCGAAGATTTCAACGAAGACGAACTGAAAAATTTCTTTGAAACTATTTTGAATTACAAAGCGCAATTCGTTGACAAAACAAACACGGTCAAATATATCCGCGAAAAGATCGAATTTGAATTTCCGAGCGCGATCTCATTGATGCACTCGATTTTAGATTATCTGATGAAACGGGTTGAAAAAGTCGGCGTGATAGAGACAGAAAACTCTAATCTTTTTGTCGCTTTAGACGAGGCATTTGTCAACGCCATCAAACACGGCAATAAATTCGATGCTAATAAAATCGTCCGCATCTCCGTAGAAGTTTCGCCGACCGAAGCGCGTTTCACCATTGAAGACGAAGGCGAAGGATTTAATATTTCGGAAATTCCAGATCCGACAAATCCCGAAAATCTTTTCAAAACATCCGGGCGCGGCGTTCTGATTATTCACAATATAATGGACGAAGTCCGCTACAACGAACGCGGTAATCGCCTGACGATGGTTAAGAAAAAAAGCGACAATCAACCTCAGATCTCAAGTTAAATTTTGCTGAATTGGCAATAACTCGAAAATATGAACGAACCTTTTCAACTTTTTGATTTGAATAGCGGATGTTTCTCCGAATTGTGCGATGCCAAATTTCCGACCGGCTTTTATGGATGGAATCAGAAAACTTTAGAATTCGGCGCAAACGGAACGCATTTCGGTTATGTTTCGGAAGGCGAAGCATTTTTGCAAACCGCTTCGGGCAATTTTACCTTGAAAGAAAAAATGTTTTTTGCCGTGCCGAATGATTTGCAAATCACGGGCGGCAAAGGAGTTATTATGACGCGCATCGGTTATAAAGGAGTATTTAGTATCGGCGGCGCAATCGAAAATGAAGGCAGACTTCGATATATTGACGGTTGCCGCGATACGCTCCTTATTCCGCCGTTGCTCAAAGGCGATCCGTGTTTGAACGCACTTTACTTTCCAAAGTCAATCAAGCAAACTCCGCATACACATCCTTCGGTCAGAGTCGGAATTATCGCCAAAGGAAGCGGCAAATGCGTTACGCCAAACGGAATTTTTGCTTTGGAAACAGGAAAATCATTCATCATTGCGCCCGAAGCCATACACAGTTTTAATACTTATGAAAATGAAATGGTCGTCATCGCTTATCATCCCGACAGTGATTTTGGCGCGACGCACGAAGATCATCCGATGGTCAATCGCACGATGATTGCCGGTGTTTCCGCCTCGACAATTGATGAAATTCGCACACGAAGCGATTAGATTGGAGAAATTTATATGCAATGTCCGAAATGTTTTGCCGACGTTAAGTATAAGGAACGCAGTAATAATCAATGTTCAAAATGTAACGCCCGGTTTGCTTTTGAGCCGAAAACACATCCGTTGCAATTGACGGATAAATACTTTTCAAAAGTTGTCGAAAAACTCAGCAACAACGGCAAACTTTTTTTCACTCAGCAACAACTCCAATTTGCCGTCAGCCGCAAAAAACTGAAATCCAATTCATTAGTAATTTCTTTAATTATCATCGCTTTTATTACAACCGTAATTTCCATATTTATCTATCCGTTAGCCGCGATTGCCGTAGCTTTTATTTGGATCATCGTGATAATCGCCACAACAATTTACTACAAAAAAAACATCTTTCTGCCGCAAACGATTTATGAATTTCACAGTAGCGTTATCGAAACTTGGAGATCGGTTTATAAAAATTATCCGTCAAAATTGATACTTAATAACGCTCTGCCAACCCAAAATAACGCCGACGTGCGCGGCATTTTGGTCTGTGATGATATTGAAACAGCGATCTGTCTTTCAGCTAATCAAACCGGCAAAAATTTAGGTTTGGCAATAGTCAATGACCCGAATTTAATTAGTCAATTATTACAAAAACGCGAAAATTTACCGATTTTTCTGTTGCATGGCGCAAGCATCGAAGGTTATCGTTTTGTCGAAAAAATGAAACGGCAATTCGGCACGCAAACGCGGGTTTTCGACATCGGTTTGCGACCGCAAACTATAATGAAATCGAAGGCAAAACTTCGGGAAACAGGCAGCACGATTGGCAACGTCAGCAGTTTAACCAAAGAAGAAATCGATTGGCTAAACCAGGGATTTTATTTCCCTTTGCTTATTTTTACGCCGCAGAGATTGATTGGCTTTGTCACGAAAAAATTGGGCAATCCGGCAAAATCGATTGTTGTGGAAAATCCTGATGCAAAAGCCAAATCGGTCGGATTTATGACTTGGGCGGGCGAATGATTTATGCGAAACTTTGAAAAATCAATTCAAAAATGTTTGCAGCAGTTTGAATCCTTCGGAAAGTTGTATTTCACACCGAAACAACTTTTTTACGAACTTTGCCGCCTACAGCGTTCACCGATCGGTCTAAAATCCACAACTGCCGCAAAACTTTTCGGTTTAAGTGCAATTCCGGCAATGTTTTTTGCTAAACAAAACCCGAAAAAAGTTTTTGGTTTTTTATCGGCAAGTGCCATCGCTTTTAGTGCTTTGGCTGTTTCAAAACAAATTCCGCGAACATTGCCGCCGCCGATTTTATGGCAAGAGTTTGAAGAAAAGTTGTCGAATTATTTGCAAAACAATAAAATTGACGGACTTTTAAAGATCGGGAAAAATGTCAAACTTACTAATGAAATACCGGATGATTTAACACTTTACGGTTTGCCGAAACTTTTGATTTGCGAATCAGACGAGATCGCTCAGATGCTCCGCGCAAATCAATTTCACTTGCAAACTCCGTGCGGCGTTTTGAGTTTAAAGGAAGCAAGTCCGTTATCCGATAATTTTCAAAATATGCTGTCATCCGCAGAGGAAGCTCAGGTTTTTTACCTGCACGATGCAAGCTGGCAAGCAATTTCATTGATACCTGATCTGCACCGAATTTTATCGCTAAATTATGAAATTCCGCTTCGTCCATTGGGTTTACGCCCGATTCACGCGCAACGATTACATCTCTTTGCTCAAAAAGAAATTGATTTTTCGCCGAATGTTGATTTGGCGAAAATCAGCTATTTGGATGAGAAAGAAAAAACTTGGCTCAAAAGTGGTTTTAAGACAGAAGTTTCGGCAGTTGCGCCGGTTCGTCTGCTCAGAGTTTTGAGGCGATTAATTTTAGGTGTGGAAGTTCCGACGCGAAATTGGCAGATCGGTTTGCCGAATAAAAATATGGGCTTTATGTAGATTATTTATGCAAAATAATTATCAAACAATCGAATATCAGGATGAATTATTAGCCGACAAAACCGTGTGCCGCCGCTATACCAACGGACGTATCGAATGGCGCAGACGTATTGATGATGCGCGCATCGAATGGCGTGATAATCAATCACAGCAAGGGATTGATGAATTACTCGGAGATGGAATCGTCAAGCGCACTTTCGGCAACAATCCGCCGACCTACGGACGCGAGCAAGGTTATGGCAGAACGCTCTGGTCAAATAATATGATGACCATCAACAAAACGAATTTCGGCGGAAAAATCGGCGCAATTTTGGCAACTGTCGGCGGTGCATTTTTACTCGGTAGTTTGGTTGCGCCACCGATGATGCTTGCCGCCGAACAGGAAGAAGAATTGCGCCGCCAACAAGCCTTACAACAACAGCAATCTGCTGCCAGTTCTTCATCCGACGGCAGTTGGGACAGCGATTTCAGCGATTCGGACGGAGATTTCGGTTAATAAAATTATGCCGCGTTTTTCCGCAGTTTTTTCAAAAAATAATCATAATAGGTTACCGAGTTTTGCTACTGCAATGCACGGTGAAACTTTGTTTTCTATTTCTCAAAATCTCATTTTTGCAAAAACATCTCACGCCGACGGAAACGCCGAATTTTGCCGGTTTGAACATCTTGCCGCCATCGGTGAAGTTACGATTTATAACCGAACGGAAATCAAAAAAGAACCGGTAATAAATAAGGAATTTTCCGACCTTGGGATTCTTTTGCAAATTTACGCAAAAGAAGGAATAAAAGGTTTTAGCCGAATCGACGGAATGTTTAATGCCGCAATTTTTGATGGCAAAACTTTTCTTTTGGTCCGCGATGCAATCGGTAAAAAAACACTTTTTTACACAACTCTAAAAGACGCTTTTGCCGCCTCATCTTCGCTCAAATCGCTTTTGAAATTTCCCGACATCGATAAAAAACTCAATCTGCACGCCGTCGCTTCGTTTCTTACGTTTGCTTATTTACCCGACGAACAAACTTTGCTCGAAAATGTTTTTGAACTTTTGCCTGCCCACGTTTTGCAGATTTTCCCTGACGGCAGAAGCGTATTAACAAATTATTACGAACCACTTGAACAAATTGACACTCGAAATTCTGTCGAAAGCCACATTCAGAATCTTCGCCAAACGATTGAAAAGTCTATAATTACGCAATTGCCGCAAACTGATGAAGACATCGGTGTATTTCTTTCCGGTGGAGTTGACAGCAGTTTAGTCGCGGCTCTTGCGGCAAAATTTCACCCAAAAAAAGTTCGCACATATTCGATAGCTTTCGGCAATGACAATCCGAATGAAACGGCATATTCGGGTTTGGTTGCCGCGCATTGTCGAACTAATCATAAGGTTTTGTCATTTAACGGCAAACAAATAGCCCGACATTTGGCGGAAACTGTTTCATTACTTGATTGTCCGGTCGGCGATCCGTTGACCGTCCCGAATTTTTTGCTGGCGAAAAGTGCTTCGGAAGACGGCTTACGCCACGTTTTTAACGGAGAAGGCGGTGATCCGTGTTTTGGCGGACCGAAAAATCTACCTATGTTAATTTTTGCCTTGCAACGCGAAAAACATCAGGATTTGGCGACAATTTATCTTCATTCATACCGCAAATGTTTTGATGATTTGCCGTTTTTGCTTTCGCCAAATGTTCGGGAAAATTTGAAAAATTCACTTGACTTGAGAAGATTCGTCCACAAATTTTTAGAAAATCCACAGATGAGTTTTTATCTGAATCGTTTGCTTTATACGAATATCCGCACAAAACTAGCGCATCATATTTTGCCCAAGGTCGAGCGTTTGACTTCATTTTGGAATCTGCAAGGACATTCGCCGCTCGCCGATAAAGCGATTGTTGACAGGGCTTTCACAATTCCGCCCGAATTAAAATTGCAGGGCACAATTGAAAAATGGATTTTGAAAAAAGCGGTGCGCGATCTTTTGCCCGCGACAATTATTGATCGCCCGAAAAGCGGAATGCGCGTTCCCGTCCAAAATTGGCTTCACGGCGCGTTACGAGATTTATCAAACGATCTGTTATTCGGCAAAAAAGCGCGTGAACGTGGGTTATTTCAGGAAACCACTGTCAGAACGTGGCTCAAAGGCGAGGGCTTGATTTATGCACGGCACGGTGGAAAACTTTGGCTTTTATTAACTCTCGAACTTTGGTTACAGGCTTTTCTTGATGAATGATCTAGTTGCACCTGATCGTAAAAATAATTCTAATTACCGTAAGATCAAAAATTGAGAGATAATATTTTGATTCTAAAATAGTCCTTTAACAAAAAAGAGACGACTAAAATAAGTCGTCTCTTTTTGGGATAATCCGGCATCCTTGTGTAGTTTTATATTTCCACTAAGATTATTTCGCGCCGCCGGCGAGTTTTCCGATGAGCGTAAATAGTGGCAGATACATCGAGATAACGATAGAACCGATAGTTACGCCTAAAAATCCGATTAACGCCGGTTCAATCAACGCCAGCAAATCAGCGATTGCCGAATCAACTTCATCTTCGTAAAAGTCGGCAATTTTTCCTAACATCGCGTCTAACGCGCCCGTCTGTTCACCAACGCCGACCATTTGTCCGACCATGTGCGGAAATACTTCGGTGGCTTTTAACGGTTCGACAAAGTTTTCACCGCGTTCGACACCGGCGCGAACTTTCATAATCGCGTCTTCAATTATTACATTGCCGGCGGTTTTTGCCGTAATTTCCAAGGATTGCAGAATCGGCACACCCGAAGAAAGAAGAGTTGAAAGAATACGGGCAAATCTGGCGACCGCAATTTTGCGTAAGATACCGCCGAGAATCGGGGCTTTTAGCAAAAGTGCGTCAATAATATGTCTGCCTTTTGGAGTTTTATAGTAAAAATTGATTCCAATTCCACCACCAATCAATGAAACGAGAATAGCTAACCCGCCCCAACCGGCAAGAAAACTACTAATCCCCATAACTATTCGCGTTGGCAATGGCAAGGCTTCGCCCGGTCCGAGAAGACCCAAAAATATCTGCTCGAATTGCGGAATAACCACGACCATAATAACCGCAATCGCCGCAATCGCCACAAAGATAACCGCTGCCGGATAAATCGAAGCGGAAATAATGCTTCGTTTTAACTTGACGATTTTTTCAATCAAGGTCGAAAGACGCTGCAAAATCAAATCCAACACACCGCCTGCTTCACCGGCTTCGACCATATGTGTATAAAGTTGGTCGAAAACTTTCGGATGTTTTTCCAAAGACGCGGCAAGTGTTGCACCTTCTTCGACATTTTGACGAACTTGATGCAGAACATCTTTGAAAAAAGCATTGTTCTGCTGTTCCGCCAAGATTTCGATACACGAAACGAGCGGCAGTCCGGCATCGATCATCACCGAAAATTGGCGCGTAAAAATGGCTAGTTCTTTAGATTTAACTTTTTTCTTGCGTCCGATTTTCGGAATACTGATGTCGCGTCCTTTTTCTGAGGCTTGCGTCATGACAATTTGTTCACGACGAAGCAAAGCGCGAAGTTCGTCTTGGCTGGTTGCTTCTTTTTCACCCGCCACCATTTCATTTAAACGATTACGACCTTTATAAGCGTAAGTTGGCATTTCTTTTTGTTTCTCCTGTCGGTTTTCCAGATGTCGGATTTAGAATGTTTTTTGAAAATTGCAATCTGGAATTTGGAATTTGGAATTTGGAATCTACTTAGCGTCCCGGCGGGCGTTGTCCTACCGGACGACCTTGCATATACGGACTTGGATGATTTCCGGTCGGCGGCATACCCGGTTTGACCTGACCGCCGTAAGATTGATTGATACCCGAACCGCGTTCGATCAGGTCTTTAAGTTCGTCGGCGTTTGATGAACGCTGCATAGCAACTTCGAGTTTGATAAGTTTTTTCTGATAAAGCGTAGCGAGCGATTGGTTAAAAGTCTGCATCCCGAATTTATCTTGTCCGGTTTGCATCATTGAATAAATCTGGTGAATTTTATCCTCGCGGATGAGGTTGCGAATAGCGGAATTCGGCACCAAAATTTCAAGTGCCATACAGCGACCGTCGCCTGACGCTTTGGGTAATAACGCCTGACACATAATACCTTCGAGAACCAATGAAAGCTGGGTTCTGATTTGGGATTGTTGAACGGCGGGAAAAACGTCGATGATACGATTGATAGTTGAGGAAGCCGAATTAGTATGAAGCGTGGCGAAGGTTAAATGTCCGGTTTCAGCGATTCGCAGAGCCATTTCGATTGTTTCCAAATCGCGCATTTCGCCGACGAGAACAACGTCCGGGTCTTGCCGCAACGCAGTGCGAAGCGCGTCGGCAAAACCGTGCGTGTCCGAATTGACTTCACGTTGATTGACCACACAATTTTTATGATTGTGCAGAAATTCGATCGGGTCTTCAATCGTCAAAATATGCTCGTGTCGGTCAATGTTGATTTTATCGACCATCGAAGCCAATGTCGTTGATTTACCCGAACCGGTCGGACCTGTTACTAAAATTAAACCACGCGGTTTTTTGCACAAATCCGAAACGACCTTTGGCAAACCTAACGCATCAAATGATTTGATTTCATAAGGGATTGCCCGAAAAACTGCGCCAACCGCACCTTTCTGATTAAAAAGGTTGGCACGAAAACGCGACATTCCTTTCAATCCGAACGAAAAATCGAGTTCTAGATTTTCTTCAAACCGATGCTTTTGCGAGTCGGTCAAAACGGAATAAGCCAGACGTTTCGTATCGGCGGGTGTAAATGCGGTAAATCCTTCAAGCGGACTAAGATGCCCGTGAACGCGCACTTGCGGCGGACTGTTAGTCGTAATATGCAAGTCAGAGCCACCCAAACTGGTCATTTTTCGAAGCAAATCGGGAAGCGTAAGTTGATCGGAAACATTTTGTTGTTCAAGATTCATATTTTTAGTTGAGAGTCGAGAATCGGGAGAAAAGATTTTTCTCCCGACTTTATGTTTTTTTTTGGTGGGATTACTCTTTTATTGCGGCTTGTTGAGTCGGATTTTTGCGTTGAAGAGAATTGATAACTTTTTCGGATTCCTGTTCGATCCGTCTCGTATTATCATTCGGCGCACTGGTTGAAACACTGTATATTTTTCCGTCAACTTCGGTGAAATAAAACAAGCGGGCATTGACACTATTGCCTGCTCCGGGCGATTGGGCGACGACGACGTAAACCTTTTTGCCGCCAATTTCTTTTTGATAATCATTGACCACCCAACCTTCTTCTCTAATCATTTTATCAATAACCGTGCGGCGCAGAGAACTCGTTGCAACCCCGCCGACAGTTTTACTGCGCGGACCGTCCGTATCAGTGCCGACTGCCGGACCGACTACTGTAATAGCAGCCGAACCTAAGTTTGAACCGTTATCATCATCAACCCGGAATTGGAGTTCACTCGCCGAAGGTTGTCCGCGTTTCCATCCTTTAGGAGCGGTTTCACCCGACGGCAACATTGCCGGTGCGGAATCTAACATTGCCGGTTTCTTAGTAGTCTTAGCGACCATAGTTTGAGTTGGTTCGCCATTGGTTTGCTCCATTTTTCTTGCGTTGGCGAGTCGAATCTGTCGCAATCGCAAGGCACGGCGGCGGCTTGCCATCGCTTTTTTGCGCCGTTCCTGGCGGCGGTATAATTGCCACCATCGCTTGGAATATTTCTTGACACCTTTCCAACTTCTTTTCTTAGATTTTTCCGTTTTGCCGGAACCCGCTTCCGTATAATTAGTTGCTAAAGGAATAATCGCTCCGATTCCAACTAACAAAGCCAAAGATAAAACAATTGCTCGCACCATAAATTTCTTCCTCCAATTTCTATAAAACAGTTTCCTTAACGACTTCCTCAATCGTCGTCTTTCCTTCGCGCAATTTATAAAGTCCCGACCCGCGCAGAGTTATCATACCGAGATCAATGGCTTTCTTTCTCAATTCAATAGCACTTGCGCCAATAATTATAAGTTCGCGTAGTTCGTCCGTAACTTCCATAACTTCATACAATCCAATTCTGCCTTTATAACCTGTTCCGTTACAAGTCGTGCAGCCTTTACCTTTATATGCCTTCATCGTTTCAGCTTCTTCGGGTGAAAAACCTATTTCGATAAATGCTTCGACCGGCAATTTTTGCTCTTCCTTACAGTTAGCGCAAATAACCCGGATAAGTCTTTGAGCCTGAATGATATTAACGCTGGTAGCTACCAAAAACGGTTCGATTCCCATATTGACCATACGCGAAATGGTCGAAGGCGCGTCGTTGGTGTGAAGCGTCGATAAAACAAGGTGTCCGGTGAGCGCGGCTTTGATGGCGATCTCCGCCGTTTCAAAGTCACGGATTTCGCCGACGAGGACGATATTGGGATCCTGCCGCAAAAATGATCGGAGCGCAGCGGCAAAGTTCAAGCCGATCTGTTCTTTCATCTGCACTTGATTGATACCCGGCAAATTGAATTCGACCGGATCTTCCGCCGTCATAATGTTTGTTTCCGACGTGTTCAGCGATTGTAAAGCCGAATAAAGCGTGTTGGTTTTTCCAGAACCCGTCGGACCCGTAACCAAAACCATTCCGTAAGGTTTTGAAATGTTACGTTGGAAAATTTCCAAACTTTGCGGTTCAAAACCGAGTTTGGTCATATCGAGCATCAGTTTGTCTTTATCGAGAAGACGAAGCACGACTTTTTCACCGAAAAGTGTTGGCAGAGTCGAAACACGAAAATCGAGTTCGCGCGAACGGTTGTCAATTTTTACCTTGATCTTGATGCGACCGTCCTGCGGCAGACGTTTTTCCGAAATGTCGAGCTTCGACATAATCTTCAGACGCGAGATCAGCGCATCCCGCATCTTCATCGGCGGGTGCATCACGTCATACAAAACGCCGTCAATACGGAAACGGATGCGAAAATCTTTTTCATACGGCTCAACGTGAATATCCGATGCGCCGCGCCGCAGAGAATCAACCAACAAAACATTGACAAGGCGCACGACCGGAGCATCTTCGCTGGCTTTGGCAAGTTCGGCAAGATCGATCTCATCATTGTCTTGGACAACCTCAAATTCTCCATCTACATCATGGTCGCCAAATTCAAAGCGGTCGAGCGAAACATTCAAATCCGACTCGACAAGTCTTTCATTAACCGTCGCGCCATTTCTTGAAGTCCCGTTTCTCGATGCACCGTTTTTTGATGCGCCGTTTTTTGATGCGCCGTTGCCATTTCTCGGCATTTTTACGCCGATCTTTTCAAATTCATTAACCGTATCAAAGTCAAAAACCTCTATCGCGGACGAGGATTTATAATATTTACCGATGGCAATTTGGAGCGAGGCTTCGGAAGCGATGACGGGTTCGACATTTAAACCGGTCATAAACTTGATGTCGTCCATCGCAAAAACATTGGTCGGGTCAACCATCGCCAAAGTCAGAATTGCCCCGACTTTAGAAATAGGCATAACCGCATATTTAAGCGCAACTTCTTGCGAAATCAATTTAACTGTTTCCTCTTCGATCTGAAAAAGTTCCAGATTTATGGAAGGAACTCCATATTTACGCGACAAAACAGCGGTTATCACGTCATCGGAAATAATACCGAGTTTGACGAGATTAGAACCCAATCGCCCGCCGCTGCTACGTTGATATTCCAATGCTTCACGCAACTGTTGCGAAGATATTAAATTTTCCCGAACAAGAATTTCCCCAAGTTTTGCTGACATTTATTTATGGAATATTCCCTATTTATTTTACTTTTACGAGTTTTTTGAAGCGGCTTTTGCAGAATATGCTAATAGAGAGTATTAGATTAAACGATGATAAACACCGTTTGTAATAATAATAAAGATTTACTTTCAAAGTGTCAAGAAATCTTTTATAAGTATTTATATTTAAAGCAATAATGGAAAAAAGCTGAGTATGAAACATTTCATACTCAGCTTTTCAAAATCCAAATAAATTGATTTTAGTTTTTCTTTTTCGTGGTCGTAGTCGTTTTCGTTGTCGTTTTAACCTTTTGCGGCGTTACTTTTTGTTGATCCTTGAGCGAATTAATCGTATCTTTCGCATCTTGTTTGAACTTGTGTGTATCGGGCGCAATATCAACGAATTTTTGTAAATAGTTGGCGGCTTCTTGAAGCTGCTCCTTACCTTTCGCCGGATTGCTGTCGAGATTGATATATCCGACGTTGACCATACTCAAGCCAAGCCCGACCAAAGCATCGGCATTGGTCGGTTCGGTTTCCAGAATTTTCTGGAATTCGACTATTGCCAGTTCAAATTCATTTGAATCTTGAAGCGTCAAAGCCAGATCGAGCTGCACTTTAGATTTTTTTACCGGATCGGTTTCTGCTGCCAGATATTCTTGAAAAGCAACTTGAGCTTCTTTACCTTTTTCTCTATCGACACCTGTTTGCGCCATCAAACGATAGGCATTTTTACGGTTTATTAAAGCAGTCATTTTGTTTGCTTCGTAGCCTTTTTGAACATTCGCATCCGTAGTCGTGGCAGTCTTTAAAATTTCAAGGACTTTATCAGAAGCAATGACGACTTCGGAAAAATCTTTTTTGGCTGATTCTCTTGCTAATTTTTTACCTTGTTCATCGGCTTTAACGGACTTGTTATAAGTATCGGTTCCTCTATTGATTAATGCTAAAGCCTTGTTATTGAGCAAAACAGGCGCGCTTCCCGCAAACATCGGATCAGCATTATAACCTTCTTCAAACTTGGTAATCGCAAGATCGTAATTTTTTGCTTCGTAAGCGGCACCGCCTTCTTTTAATGAAGCATTTACTATTTCATTTGTCTTCAATACTTTATCGTTTTTAGCTGTAACTTCCGCAATCTTTTTTTCATCTTCCGCCCTTTTCTTTTTTTGTTCGGCTGTAAGTTCCGCAACCGGCGTTTCTACTGCTCCTGATGTAGCCGGATTACTAAGCCATTGTCTTACTTCGGCTTCCGTTAATTGTTTACCGTCGCCGGGGCTTACGGTGATAACCATATTTTGCGTTCCGGGTTTTACATTCGGATAAATTTCAGGGCTGATATTCGGCGCACTGATTGAAAAAGCTATTTTCGTTCCAAGCGGCAATCCGGCAAACGCAAAATTTCCTTTTTTATCGGATTTCCCTGCCGGCAACTTTGCTTTTATATCCGTCCTGAAAACCTCGATTATAGCTCCGGGAACCGGTTCGGTTGTGCCGTCCGCCTTTTTAAGTTCAATCCGCCCGTTGACCGGGGCGTTTTGGGCTAAAACAACCACGCTGCTTATTAAAAATAATGCAACTGCTAATAGAAAAGTAAAATAATTTTTACGAAACATTTATGTCCTCCAAAATTGTGTTCAAAATATATTGATATAAGTCGAAAAACGCTCTTTTACGATGCTGACCGCAAAAGAAGAGTTGTTAATTGTTTGTTTATTTTAACCTGAATTTGCCAAAATTTTGAAGTAAAGAAGTTGATTTATCAAAATTTATTTAAGTTTTGAACTATGTTATCTTAATTTTTGTTACTCAGCACTTATTTTAGAGGAGATTAAATGACCGAAAAGATTTATAACTTTAGCGCGGGTCCGGCTATTTTGCCTACTGAAGTTTTGGAAAAAGCAAAGAGTGAATTGCTTTCATTGAGCGAAATTGGAATGAGCGTGATGGAGATCAGCCATCGTTCAAAACATTTTGCACCGATTCTCGAAGGCGCGATCAGCGGCATCCGTGAACTTTTAAATGTTCCCGACAATTATAAGATTTTGTTTTTACAGGGCGGCGCGACTCTGCAATTTTCGATGATTCCGCTCAACTTTTTAGGTAAAGACGAAACTGCCGATTATGTTGTTACAGGTGCATGGGGCAAAAAAGCCGTCAAAGAAGCAAAGCGTTGCGGCAATGTCAATGTGGTTTTCTCTACTGCCGATGAAGGTTTCAAATCTGTGCCGACACCGGATGAATTGAAGTTCGGCGAAACGGCAAACTATGTTCACTACACTTCAAACGAAACGATTGAAGGCGTGGAGTTTAAATATGATTTGAATGGAAACGGTATTCCTGTCGTCTGCGATATGTCGTCAAATATTTTATCGAAACCGATTGATGTTAAAAAATATGCCCTGATCTATGCCGGAGCGCAAAAAAACATCGGACCTTCGGGCGTAACACTGGTCATTATCCGCGACGATTTGATTGAAAGAGTGCCTGAAAACCAACATTCAATGCTAGATTACCGAGCACTTGCCGCTAATAATTCGATGCTTAACACGCCGAATACCTGGGGAATTTATATTATCAATCTTGTTTGCGAATGGTTAAAAGAAAACGGCGGACTTGAAGCGATGGAAAGAAAAAATGAAGAAAAAGCGAAGGTTTTATATGACGCGATTGATGCAAGCGACGGCTATTATCACGGACACGCCGACAAACCGGCACGTTCGTTGATGAATGTAACATTCCGTCTGCCTTCTGAAGAACTCGAAAAACAATTTGCTGCAGAAGCGACGGCACAAGGACTTGACGGCTTAAAAGGACACCGCAGCGTCGGTGGGATTCGTGCTTCGATTTATAACGCCTTTCCGCAAGAAGGTGTGGAAACCTTGGCTGAATTTATGAAAACATTTAGTCAGAAGAATTAATACTGAGGAAGTTTTAAAGTGATTTTAGTTTTCGCCCGAAAATTCTGCTGTATCATTTGTTACCAACTTTTATTGGATTTTCCTCACATTTTTTTTACCTTATCATAGGAAAAATTCACTTATTTAACCTGAGTTCGATATAAGCCGTCGAAGACGGCGACATATTTGTAGCCCATAACGCTAGTTATGGGAATAGTTACAACATAATTTTCAAGCGGTTGAACAACCGCGACATACATTTTATGTCGCCATTTTTAATGACTTTGTTATCATTTACGACGATTTTCCCACATCTGGCGATATGGGCTACAAATATAACGTCGGTTTCGCCGACTAAATATGAATTTCTTATGTCGAACTCAGGTTATTTATAAAGAAAATAAATGAGCCGTTTAAAGCGAGCACGATAATTGTTATTACCAGTAAAAGATTTTCTCTCCCAGTGCGAAATCGTCTTTCTAAACCCGGTGTTTTCGTTTTGGAAAGATTTGAATCAGCGGCTGACTCATCATTTTTCCAGTTTCGCCAATTCTTTTAATTCTTCGACAATCGGATTTAGTCCCGATATAACGGTGATATTCGGATAAAAATTGATTTTCTTGCCGAATTCCGAAGGCGTTCTCAGATAAATAATCGTCGGGCGTATATCACCAAACCATAAGATTTTATCAATGTTCGACAGCGGAACGGCGATTTCCTTGCGATAACTTGAAACGTATAAAATGTTGTCGTCAAGGCTCAGTTTTTTAAGTGCTTTGGTCATCAAAAAAAGAAGCGCGGCGGACAAGAACAAAAATATAAACACAAAAACTGCGGCGACAAAATTATTGTTTCGGTCATATAAATACACCGCCGCCGGCACGACTGCGGCGCAGATTAAAAAGAAAACAGGCAAAATTATTTTATAGAAAAACGTATCTTTCGATGATATTTGTCGTTTCATAGATTTTCAGATTGCTATTTTTTATGACGTTTGCTGTTCGACAAATCCGGTGGTTTCGAGCGACGGCGCGACGGCGTTGAGCAGTTTTGAAATTTCGCCTTTGCCGCCTTCAAAACTGAAATATAACGCCGCCGAATGTGTGTCGGGAATATTCAGCAGTGCGAAACTGATGAGCAGATTTATCGGGAAATATCGCGCAATACGGCGATAAATTCGGCATCTCGCCGACCGCGATAAAGTGCCAATTCGGAAGCGCAAAAACCGCCGCAAATAAATCACAGTAAGTTTCCTCGCTCCGCGCCGCGAAAAACTTGTTAGCCAAATTATTGATATTTACGTTATTTTCCATTATTTTTCGATTCAAAATAATCCTTCAAAGCCTTTAATCGTTTGTGCGTTTCCCATACGAAAACGCGGCGCATAATCGGATTCAAAAACGGTCGCAGGATTCGCGGTTTTGCCGTGAAATTGACTTTATAAATCACTTCCGAATTTTCATCATCAATTTTTATATGCCGGATCGAAGCCGCAAAAGTATCGAAAAACGGCGGCTGATTGAGCATTTTCACCGCCGCCACTTTTCCCGGTTCAAACGAAACATAAACGGTTCTGACCGCAAATCCGCCCAAAATCTTTTTGCCGCGACAAACCGAAATCGCGCCTTTTTCCGATTTTTCAAATTCCGGTTCGAGATACGCTTCCTGCAAAAGCGTGTCCCATTCAAGCCGTTTTTTATAATCGTGCAAAAGCGCAAAAACTTCTTCGGCAGGTGCGGGAATTATTTCTTTGATCTCAGCCGACGGCATAAAATTTCTAGGCGTTATTACTTATATTTGAATTATTGTTGCAAAGAGTTTCTCATTTTAACTTCGCAATTATTTCTAATAATTCTGCTTCTTCAATTTCAGGAACTGTTCGCAAATCAATTAAAACCTTGTCTTCCAAAATCCGTGTGATAACGGGCGGTTTTGAGGTTCGCAGTTTTTCTTCAAGTTTATTGACCGATAAATTTGAGTGTTTCAAAACCAAAAGCATTGTTGCAGACTGAATGCTAGGTGCAGAACCACCGCCGACCACCGAATTGCCTTCGCTGATTTCAATCTGCAAAATTTGATTTTCGCCGAATTTTTCACGCAGTTTTTCGGCAAATTTTAAAGTTCGCTTTTTTAATTCTTCTTTCGACATCGAAAGCATTTTTAGAACCGGAATTTCCTCTTTAAAGGTTTCACGACGATAGGCTTCGAGCGTCGCTTCGAGCGCGGCATAAATCAATTTGTCCACTCGCAAAGCGCGGTAAAGCGGATGTTTGCGTAGTTTTTCAATCACTTCGCGCCGCCCGACAATCAAACCCGACTGTGTTCCGCCAAGCAATTTGTCGCCGCTGAATGTAACGACATCCGCACCGGCAATGATTGATTGGCTGATTATCGGTTCTTCGTCTAACCCGAATTCTCCTAAATTGAACATTGCGCCGGAACCGGCATCTTCGTAAAGCAAAATGTCGTTTTGATGGGCTAAACCGGCAAGTTCGGCAATCGAAGACGCGGCTGTAAAGCCAACGATACGATAGTTTGACGGGTGAACTTTTAGAATTAAACGGGTATTTTCCGTTATGGCGTTTTCGTAATCGGAGATTCGTGTCCGGTTGGTTGCACCGACTTCGCGCAGAATCGCGCCTGATTGCATCATTACATCGGGAATCCGAAAATCGCCGCCGATCTCGACCAGTTCACCGCGTGAAATTATCGCTTCGCCGCCTTTTGCTAAAGCCGTCAAAACTAAAATACAAGCCGCCGCACAGTTGTTGACAATCAATGCGCTTTCCGCGCCGGTCAATTCTGCAAGCAAATGTTCGGCGTAGGCACCGCGTTTGCCGCGTTTACCGGTTTCGAGATCGTATTCCAGATTGCAATAGCGCGAGGCTTCGTCAAAAACTGCTTTTCGTGCATTTTCCGACAAAGGCGCACGCCCCAAATTCGTGTGAATGATAACGCCGGTCGCATTTATGACTCGCTGCAACTTCGTGTTTTGTTCGCTTTGCAGCGCATTTTTTAGCCGTTTCTCCGCTTCTTTTAGTAAAACTTCCCGCGAAAAATCTTTATAATTTGTTGTGTTCTGATTATTTTTGTCCTGAATTTCCTGCCGCAAAGAATCAATTGCAAAACGCGATAAAACTGTTACTCGTTTCGCGCCGACTTTTTGTAAAGCCCGGATAGCGGTTTCAGAGCGCAACAGCGCGTCAGTCGAAGGCAAAAACCCCAAGATTTCTGCATTGCCCGACATTGCCTCATTTTTCATAATATATTTTATGCCGCTTTTTCGATTCCATAGCGGGTAATTTTCATATACAACCCGCGTCGTGTCAGACCGAGTTCGCGGGCGGTCTGTGAGATATTCCATTCGTGACGCGACAGTGCATCTTTTATCATTTGCGTTTCAAGTCCGGCAACGGCTTCTTCGAGTGTTCCGCTGCTCATACTAATATTAAACGACGTGGATAAACTGTCGTAAGAGGTAATTGGTTTGACATTTCCGCCCTCGGCAAATTGTGCCAGTGATTTCACTCCTTTTTTAAATTCGACGGAAAGATGGTCAGGCGTAATTCTGTCCCCGTCTTCGGCGCGGGCAACTACTCTTTGAATTTCGTTACAAAGTTGGCGCACGTTTCCGACCCAATCACATACCATCAATAAATCAATCGTCGGTGGAGAAATGGTCAAATCACGTTTGCCGAATCTCGCCGAATAATGGTTCAAATAATAATTTACCATTTGCGGAATTTCCGAACGACGTTCACGAAGCGGAGGAACGCGCAGACGAATAACATTCAAACGATAATACAAATCTTCGCGGAAACTGCCGTCGGCGATTTTTTCTTCGAGCGGCATATTGGTCGCGGCAATTACGCGAACGTCAACTTTTATCGGACTTTTTTCACCAATCGGCTGCACTTCTCCCTCCTGCAAAAAACGCAAAAGTTTCGGCTGCACATCTATCGGTAAATCGCCTATTTCATCAAGAAACAGTGTCCCGCCATCCGCCGCCCGAATCATTCCGGGTGAATCCGTAAACGCGCCGGTAAACGCGCCTTTTCGATAACCGAAAAGATGTCCTTCGGCTAATTCCTTGGGAACGGCAGTGCAATTAAACGGAATAAAAATTTTGTCCTTGCGGTTGGAAGTCGTGTGAATCGCTCTTGAAACGAGTTCTTTACCCGTTCCCGATTCTCCCGTTACCAGCACCGTTACGTCCGAAGAGCGAATTTTATAGACATCTTCGACCAATGCGGTCATCGCCGGCGAAGAATGAATAAAGCCGGTCATTAGCGAGTTCGGGGTATATGGACTTGCGTCTTGTTCACCTTGTTGATATTTATCACGATCGCGCAAAGCGCAAACATCCATACCGAGTTCAACGACCCGAAGGAGCGGTTGGATCGAACTTTCGTCATTAAAAACCGCGCCGGAGTTTGGTGAAATCAACAAAAATGCCGGTGTCGAACTCGGCGCACGAAGCTGAAAAATATGAATATTGTTCGTTTTAGCGAAACGGTCTAAATGATTTTTAGTATGTGCTTCCTGAAGTTGAGCGACGAGTTTCATACTCTCGTTAGGAACGTAGCCGTGGGTGATAAACGGGTAAAATTTCTTTTCCTCGTTGACTTCGACGACAATTAATTTATGCGCCCGGCTTTCCTGTTGCAAAACAGCGACAAGTTCGCGGAATAGAAGTTCACGCGAGGCAGTTGCTTCGGCAAGACGCACCATAAGAAGTTGTGTGCTTGCCGATCTTACACTACTTTTATTGGTTGTAACCGTTTTTAGTTGTTCGAGCGATTTTTCGATTTCTACACAAAGCGGCTTAATTCCAAGCCGACGGAATGTTTCACCGGCTGAAATCAGATGCTTTATTTTGTCGGGCTGTGTCGGAGAGAGCGTTTTACCTATCAAGTGATGAACGAGTGCGATGTGATAAATATCATCCGCCGTTTCAAAAATCGTCAGACTGCGGCTGAAATGATGAACGGCTAGTTCTTCGTCACTTTCCTTCAAGGCAAGTAACCCGTGAATCCGCTGAATATTGCCAAGCACGAAAAAATCGGATGTCGGATTAGTTTCTTCGATCACCGCAAGTTCCCTCTCACAATCGGCAAAATCCCCTTGCTCCAAATGAACTTCTGCCAAGACGAGTCTTGCCATATTGGAAATTTGACTTTCACCGATTTTTTGGCAAATCTCCAGTGTTTGTCGAGCTTTTTTCTTTGATTCGTTGAGTTTTCCCTGCGCCAACAGACATCGCGCCAAATTCCGCATCGCCTGAATCGCATACCATTCTTTTTTGCGTTCTTCGGCAACTTCTACGCCTTGTTCAAGCAACTGCTGCGCCTCTTCAAATTCACCTCTAAGCAATTTTAATTCGCCGAGAGAATCGAGAATTCCCGCCACGTGCGCGTGATCAACTTCAATTGCCATATCCAAGGCACGTTTTATTATCTCTTCGGCTCGTTCCCAATCGCCGCGCAACATCAGATTGATGCCCAAATTATTGTAGGCGGCAATCGATTGTATTTTATGTTCTG
The DNA here is from genome assembly GCA_031359215.1 of Acidobacteriota bacterium. GTDB lineage: Bacteria > Acidobacteriota > Blastocatellia > Pyrinomonadales > Pyrinomonadaceae. The sequence continues at coordinate 39,938 of JANMAA010000017.1, forward strand.
TCTGGTCAAAAAACCTGATCGATTTTTCCAGACAGTCAATTCCTTCTTGCGGGCGGCGCAAAAACCAATAAGCACCTGACATATCCGAATAGATTTTGCCAAGCAGAAACGGCGCATCCCGTTCGCCGATAATCTGAATAGCGTGAAGAAAAAACTCCAACGATTTCTCACTGCTGCCTTCCTGATGATAGGAGGTCGCTATCAGATGAAAAGCATTTCCCATACCGTGCCAATCACCTTCGATACGGTAATAATTTAAGGCTTTCTCGGAGTGATCGCGGGAAATAGGATATTCGTTGAGTTTGCGATAAACACGCGCCAAAGCTAAATAAATCTCGCCGAATGTTTGACTGGAGTTTAATTCTTTCGCTTCTTCCAGAGCATAGTTTAGCAAAGCTACGGCTTGCGGATAATCGTTGTTGTTGTTTAATGAAATTGCAAGCTGAGTAATAACGGAAATCTGCGTTTCTAAATTCAGTTTTTGTAAAAGTTCTTCATCGTCATATATTTCAATTGTTTTGAGAGCTTCCTGATAATTTCCCTTAGTTTCAAGCGTGTAAGATAAAAGCCGATGCAGTCTGGCTGTATTTTCAGTTGTATGCGAATGATTATCCAATACTTCCGTCAGAATTTTCTCCGCCGCGCGAGAAAGCCCTTCGGTCAACTTTTTCTGAACTTCCTCGATAATTTCCTCGACGCGCTCGTTGGAAATATTTCGTACTTTGTGTGGACGCAGTGCTGCCTTTGCTCCAAATAGAGAAGCATTTTCCGACTTATTCAATATTTTGGTCGAAAAAGAATCTTTAACCATCACGCAATAACAAAAGAAAACTGCTAATAGAAATGTTATTTCAGTAACTGAAATTCAAAGTTTTTAAGGGGTAAAACTGACGAGCCAATAAATCTCTTTTTTTTAAATCTATCAAAAAATTCGCGGCGCGTCTATATTTTTCCGAAAAATTAAACTATGAAACACAAAAGAATAAAAAAAATCGACCGTTGACAATCTCAAGATGCTTGTTCTGAAGATCGGGACAAGTCGCCGCAATCTCTATTTCGGTCAATATTTATATTTTTGTCCGCTTCAATTTCATATAAAAGGCTAAACTAGACGCATCAGCTAAAAAATGACATTCTGTAAAGAAAATAATTCGAGGTAGGACATTGAAAGCAGAAGAAAAGCGATTGGAAGACTCAATTGAAAGAAAAGTCGATTGGCGGCTTTGGGGTTGTTATGTCAGCGAACGCGCCTGGGGGACTGTCCGCGAGGATTATAGCGCAGACGGTTCGGCGTGGGCATATTTCCCGTTTGAGCAGGCGCACTCAAAAGCGTTTCGCTGGAACGAGGACGGGATCGCGGGCATTTGCGACCGCAAACAGCGGATATGTTTCGCGGTTTCTTTATGGAACGGTAAGGACAAATTTTTGAAGGAACGACTCTTCGGGCTTGGCGGCAACGAGGGAAATCACGGTGAAGATGTCAAAGAGTATTATTTTTATCTTGACAACACGCCGACTCATTCCTATATGAAATACCTCTACAAATATCCGCAAGCCGAGTTTCCTTACGAAAAACTGCACCGAGAAAACGCAAAGCGTGACAAATTAACGCCCGAATACGAATTGATGGACACGGGCGTTTTTGATAATGATAAGTATTTCGATATTTTTGTCGAATATGCCAAAGCCGATGCCGATGACATTTGCATAAAAATTACGGCGGCTAATCGTTCGGACGCATCTGCGCCGCTTCATATTTTGCCAACCGTTTGGTTTCGCAACCGTTGGTCGTGGTATGAAAAATCGAATAAACCGAAGCTGGAAAAGGCGGTAATCGAAGCGGAAAATCTATCTGCCATTCATCTCGATGAAGAACGAAACGGCGAATATTGGCTGTATGCCGAAGGTTCTTCGCAATTGCTTTTTACCGAGAACGACACTAATTTTCAAAAAATTTATAACGGTAAGAACACATCGCAGTATGTGAAAGACGGCATCAATGATTTTGTCGTCGAAAACAAGCAAGATGCCGTAAACCCGAAACAAATCGGCACAAAAGCCGCCGCGCATTATGCTCTGAATATCTCGGCAAAGTCGAGCGAAACGATTTATTTACGACTCTCCAAAGATAAACTCGATGTAAAATCGCACGATAATTTTATCGAAGAGTGTGAAGCGGTTTTCCGGCAAAGAATTGCCGAAGCCGACGAATTTTACGGTGATATTATCCCGGATAATCTGAACGATGATGCGGTAAACGTAATGCGGCAATCGCTTTCGGGAATGCTTTGGTCAAAACAATTTTATAATTATGTCGTTAAGACTTGGCTGGAAGGCGACGCGGAATTTCCGCCGCCGCCGAAAAGCCATCAAACGGGGCGTAATTCGGAATGGACACATCTTTACAACGACGATGTAGTTTCAATGCCGGACAAATGGGAATATCCGTGGTATGCCGCGTGGGATTTGGCTTTTCACTGTGTTGCCTTGGCGATTGTCGATTCGGATTTTGCCAAACAACAGCTTATTTTGCTTCTGCGTGAATGGTATATGCACCCGAACGGACAAATTCCCGCATATGAATGGGCGTTTTCCGATGTCAATCCGCCGGTTCACGCTTGGGCGGCTCTGCGGGTTTATCAAATCGAAGCAAAACGGCGCGGCGCAGCAGACCGCGTATTTTTAGAAAAGGTTTTTCACAAACTACTGCTTAATTTTACTTGGTGGGTAAATCGCAAGGACGAAGAAGGAAATAATGTCTTCGAAGGCGGATTTTTAGGATTGGACAACATCGGCGTTTTTGACCGCAACACTGCTCTGCCGATGGGCGGACATCTCGAACAATCGGACGGCACGAGTTGGATGGCGATGTTTTGCCTGAATATGTTGGCAATCGCGCTCGAACTTGCCAAGGAAGACAAGGTTTATGAAGATGTGGCAAGCAAATTTTTCGAGCATTTCGTCTATATTTCCGATGCGATGAATAATGTCGGCGAGGAAAACACGGAACTTTGGAACGAACGCGACGGTTTTTATTACGACGTTTTGCATTTTCCGACAGCGCGTAATTTCCCGATAAAATTGCGCTCGATGGTCGGTTTAATTCCGCTTTTCGCCGTCGAAATTTTAGAAGAAGAATGGCTCGATACTTTGCCCGATTTCAAAAAGCGGACTGAGTGGTTCATTAAAAATCGCCCGGATTTGATTGACGACATCGCTTGTTTGCAAGCGACAGGCAAAAATAAACGCCGGCTTTTAGCGTTGGTCAATCCTGACCGACTGCGCCGTGTTCTGCGCGTTATGTTGGCGGAAACCGAGTTTTTATCGGACTACGGCATTCGTGCGATGTCGCGTGTTCACAAAAACGATCCGTATTTTTTGATGTTCGGCGACACGGAATATCGTGTCGAATACGAACCGGCGGAATCTAAAAGCGGACTTTTTGGCGGAAACTCTAATTGGCGCGGTCCTATCTGGTTTCCCGTCAATTATCTTTTAATCGAATCGTTACAGAAATTCGATTTCTATTTCGGCGAAGATTTCAAAGTCGAATTTCCGACCGGTTCGGAACAAATGATGACACTGTGGGAAGTTTCGCAAGAATTATCAAAACGGCTGTCCAACATTTTTCTAAAAGACGGCGAAGGCAATCGAGCCGTTTACGGCAACACGGAGAAATTTCAAACCGATGAGAATTGGCGCGATTATGTTCTGTTTTATGAATACTTTCACGGCGATAACGGCACGGGTTTAGGTGCCAGCCACCAAACGGGTTGGACAGGTTTAATCGGAAAATTATTACAGCAGATAGGAGAATACGAAAATGAAAGCAGTGGCAGTTACACCGAAACAAAAAAACTCGGTGAGGCTTGAAGAAATGGACAAGCCCGAAATTGATGAGATCAAAGACGGGCGCGGCGTTTTGGTTGAAGTATTGCGCGTCGGTGCGTGCGGAACTGACCGTGAAATCAATGAAGGCGAATATGGTGTTGCACCGAAAGGCTTTGATTTTCTTGTGCTCGGACACGAAAATTTCGGGCGCGTCATAAAAGTCGGCGAGAATGTCAAAGACTTAAAGAAGAGTGATTTCGTCGTGGCAACTGTCAGAAGACCACGCGGACACAGTATTTATGACAAAATCGGGGAACAGGATTTCACGACCGACGATAAATACTTTGAGCGCGGAATTTCACGGATTCACGGTTATATGGCGGAATTCTATGTTGAAAGCGCAGATTTTTTAATCAAAATTCCACCGGCAATTGCGGAAATCGCCGTTCTGCTCGAACCGCTTTCGATCATCGAAAAAGGATTGAAACAGGCAAGCGATATTCAAGAACGCTTAAAAATCTGGCATCCGAAAACTGCCGCTGTCTTAGGAACGGGAAATGTCGGACTTTTAACGACGATGGCGTTGCGTCTGCGCGGCTATGAAGTTCACGGTTTCGGCAAAAGTGCGCGTAAAGGTTATCTAAACGCCGAACTTTGTGAAGCAGTCGGCGCAACTTACGATTCGACCGATGATTTATCAATCGCCGATTCAACCAAAAAATATGGCGAATACGATCTGATTTTTGAATGCACGGGTTATTCGCCGATTATCTTCGACGCGATGCAGTCTTTGAACGAAAACGGTATTTTGATTTTGGCAAGTGTTACGGGCGGAACACGCAAAACCGATCAAGTCCCGTCGGACAAGATCAATCAGATGTTCGTTCTCGGAAATCGCGCAATGGTCGGCACGGTCAACGCCAACCGCGAACATTTTGAAATGGGCGTAAAAGATTTGGCGTTGTGCGAAGCGATGTATCAAGGCTGGCTCGGGCGAATGATGACGCACAAGGTCGAAGGTTTGGAAAACTACGCGAAGATTTTCGACATCTTGGAAAATTCGAGCAAATATAATGCAATAAAGGCGTATTTTGAAGTAAATAAAATTTAACCGCTAATTTGCTCAAGATTTGTCGATAAGAATATTTTCGGGAAACGCTTCAAATAAAAAAAGAGCGGCGTGTTTTAACTTAAAACACGCCGCTCTTTTCAAATAACTCACTCGACACATTTTACTGCGCCGGCTTCATCATTTTATCTTTTGCTTTTGCAAAATCGCCCGCTTTGATAATCGTAATATTTTCGGGAGTCATATATTTACGCATCGCCGTGTTGATTTGATCTGGAGTCAAAACTTTGATTTTGCTTTCAAAATCCGCATCCCAGGCAATCGTGCGGTTTAAGAACAAATAATTGTTCAATCTGCCCGAAAGTTCACGGTCTTGAGCGCGCGAAAGTTGGCGCGATTGCAGCCAGCCGCTTTTCGCCGCTTCGACCTCTTCCGCCGTGAAACCGTCCTTTTGCAATTTGGCTAATTCGTCTTTGAATGCGGCTTCGAGTTTTTCGGCATTTTCAGGCGCGTAGATCGCGTTAGCGAAAAACGTCCCCGATTCATCCAACGGACTAGCGTTGAAATTTGATCCTACGCCATAACTCAGACCTTCTTTTTGGCGAATTCGGGTTGCCAGCCGTGAATTAAGAAATCCGCCGCCGAGCATATAATTTCCCAAAGTCAACGCCGGATAATCGGCATTATCGTCGCGGATTTTGACATTTAGCCGCGCAATAAAAAACGCATTTGCCTTGTCGGGTGTTTCAAACGATTTATTTATCGGCGTAATAGCTTTGTATTCGGTTTTTATGCGTGTGTAACCTTTCGGACTTTTCCAATTACTGAAAAGTTCCTGCGTCAAACCCGAAACTTCCTTTTCATCAAAATCGCCGACAACCGTCATTTGACCGTAAGATGCGCCGTAAAAATCTTTGTAAAAATTCTTCACATTATCTAAAGTAACGGCTTTGATGTCGCCAATTTGCTCTTCGATCGTGCCTGAATAATTCGGATGACCTTTCGGATAGACATTGAAATGGCGGTTTAATTCCGTAAAAGCAATGGCTGTCGGTTCACTTTTTTGACTTTCGATCTGGGTTAAAGTTTCCTGTTTTAATTGGTCGAATTCGCTTTGCGGAAATGCCGGTTCGCGCAAGATTTCCCCGACTAAGCGCAATACGGCGGGCAAATTCCCGCGTTTGGTTTCGATACTTACATTTGCGTTGGTTGCGCTGCCGGAAACTCTGACTTGCGCTTTAAGTTTATCGAATTCATCCTGAATCTGCTGGCGCGTGTGTTTGGTTGTGCCGCGCATCAGCATTTGCCCGGCAAATCCGGCGGCATCGGCGCGATTCATCAAAGTTTTCTCATCGCCGAAACGCAAAGTTAAATTCGCTACCACCGATTCACCGCGATTTTTCTTTGACAGAAGCGCAACGTCGATTCCGCCGATTTTTGTTCGTTTTACTCTCGATTCTATATTGGCGGCTGACGGGTCAAACGCTTCGCCTGCCGCCATTACCGCTTCGCCTTTGTAATCTTTGACTAATGCGGCAACTTCATCATCGCTGACACGCGGAATTTCCGCACGATCGGGCGTTTGCGTCGGAACAAAAAGTCCGAGCGTTCGATTTTGCTGTTTCAGGTAATTTTTAGCGACTCTTTGAACATCTTCCGGCGTAACTTTTTTCACGCGGTCGCGGTAAATAAAAAACAAACGCCAATCGCCTTGCGCGATGACTTCGCTCATTCCCAAACCGACGCGATTCGGATCATTCAGGGTTAATTCAATTTCTTTAATGATCTGAGTTTTAGAACGCTCGACTTCTTCCTTTGCGGGCACGGCTGAAGCAAAAGCCTCTATCGTTTGCGTCAACGCCCGACTTGCTTCATCAAGCGAAGCATCTTTGCCGAGTTGTGCGCCAAACATCAAATATCCCGGCTCTTTGAACGGAAAATTCAAACTAAAAACCGAGGTTGCCTTTTTCGTGTCAACCAGTGCTTTATACAGTCTGCCCGACGGACTGTCGGCTAAAACATTTTCCATCACGTCAACCGCCGCGATTTCCGGGTGCGTGTCGGACGGAACGTGATAACCGGCAATTGCCAATTGAGTATCACCGACACGGCGAATCGTTACCTGCCGTTCACCGTCCTGTGTCGGCTCGATCGTGTAATTTGGCGGAAGTTGACGCGTCGGCTTCGGAATCAAGCCGAATTTTTGATTGACGAGATTTAATGTTTTCGCCTCGTCAAATTTTCCGGCAACGAGCAAAACCGCATTGTCGGGCTGATAATATCTTTTATAAAAGGCTTGAAGCCGGTCAATCGGCACATTTTCGACATCGGAACGCGCTCCGATAGTATCCTTTCCGTAGTTATGCCATTGGTAAGCCGTCGCCATCAATCGTTGAATCGTTGCATTAAACGGATTGTTCTCGCCGGATTCCAACTCATTTCGGACAACTGAAAATTCACTGTCCAAATCCTTTTTGGCAATGTAGGAATTGATCATCCGGTCTGCTTCGAGGTCTAATGCCCAATCGAGATTTTCATCCGTCGAACCAAAAGTTTCAAAGTAATTTGTGCGGTCATACCACGTCGAACCGTTCGGACGCGCTCCGTGTGAGGTAAGTTCGGCGGGAATATTGGCGTGTTTCGGCGTTCCTTTGAAAACCAGATGTTCGAGCAAATGCGCCATTCCGGTTTCACCGTAATTTTCGTGCCGGGAACCGACCAGATAAGTCATATTAACGGTGATCGTCTGTTTCGTTTGGTCGGGGAAAAGCAAAACGCGCAAGCCGTTCGGCAGACGATATTCGGTAATCCCTTCGACCGATGCAATCTTTTGAACGCCTTCCGGCATTTTCATTTCTTGCGCGGAAATACGTATCGGCACGAGCGCCAAAGTCGTAATTACTACTGTTAAAGCTAAAGAATAAATTTTCTTAGCCAAACGATTGTATTTCATTTGTTTTATCTCCAAAGATTTTATAAGTTGTGTATTATTCGTCAATCTCCCTGTATTTTCCAAACTCTCCGGCAGTTATGGGGTGTTCTCAAATCACCTGTTTGCGGGAACTCGATTTACAGAGCAATTAAACAAATTGTAACAAAAACAACTGTATTTGATAATCGAAAACTCGAATGATTGAGGCGCAAACATTCTTACCGTATTCCGTCATAATTGTTTTTATCAGTTACAATAAGAACGCGCTACGTTTATTGCCGGAAATTTTAGCCGGATTTTTTAAATTTTATGACGACACTTTCCGCCGCATTGCTTTTATTTTTGGTAATGGATCCGCTTGGTAATATTCCGTTGTTTATGACGACGCTCAAAAAAGTGGATCCGTCGCGCCAGAGAAAAGTTCTGTTGCGCGAACTTATTATTGCACTGTTTGTTCTTGTCGCGTTTCTGTTTCTCGGACAATATCTTTTGCAAATTCTTCATTTGAGCGAAACGGCTTTGACGACGGCGGGCGGAATAATTCTGATGATTATTGCGATTCGGATGATTTTTCCTTCGCGGGATAAATCTTTGCAGGAAGATGTCGAAGGCGAACCGTTTATCGTTCCGTTGGCGATTCCGTATGTCGCCGGTCCTTCGGCGATGACAACCGCGCTTTTAATGATGAGCCGTGAACCGGATCGTTGGTTTGACTGGCTGCTTGCAGTCCTTTTAGCGTGGACGGTTTCAGCCGTAATTATTTATTTTTCAAATTATTTCGCAAAATTTTTGGGTGAAAAAGGCTTAATAGCAATAGAACGCCTGATGGGAATGTTGTTGGTCACGGTTGCCGTGCAGATGCTTCTGACGGGAATTGCCGAATTTGTCGGAAAAAATTTGGAGAAAATGCAATGATAAGATTTTCCCGTAATCAGATCATCGGCTCACTCATCTTGCTTGGAGTTATTTTGCTTATTATTCTTGTTCGATTATTTTAAATATATTTCCTTTGAATATTGCTGCAATAATTGCCTAAAACTCCAATGAATTTTATTTATTCAATCGTCGGTCCGACAGCTTCGGGGAAAACCGAAATCGGCGTTGCGCTTGCTTTGCATTTGGGAAATGCGGAGATAATCAATTGCGATTCGGTGCAGATTTATAAAGAAATTCAGATTGCCACGGCAAAACCTTCAATCAAGGAAATTCGCGGTGTTCCGCATCATTTGATTGATTATATTGATCCTCGAATAAACTATACCGCAGCAGATTGGTCGAAAGACGCTACGGAAAAAATAAAGGAAATCGAAGAGCGCGGAAATATACCGATTTTGGTCGGCGGCACGGGATTTTATCTTCGTTCATTGCGCCAACCTTTTTTTGAAAGTCCCAAAACCGACGAAAAATTAAGAAACAAATTAAATAAAATAAAAGGGCGAAAAGGCGCGGAACATCTTCATAAAATTCTGCAAAAGATTGATAGAAGTTCAGCCGATAAACTTTTTCCGCGTGATTATGTCCGCGTGATGAGAGCTTTGGAAGTATTTTTTCAAACAGGCAATCGTTTATCCGAACTTCAATCAAAACGCGAAGAACCGCCGGAATTTGCGGATAGAATCAAACTATTCGTACTAAATCCGCCACGGGATATTTTATACCAAAAAATAAATAAACGCGCCGAACAACATTTTGCAAACGGCTTGATTGAAGAAGTCAAATATTTACGCGAAGGCGGTTTAAAAGACGATACCAATTCGCTTGGCGCACACGGTTATCGGCGGGTTTGCGAATATCTGCGCGGCGAACGCACTTTGGAAAGCGCGATCGAGCAAACAAAACAAGATGTGCGAAACTATGCCAAACGCCAACTTTCCTGGTTTCGACGCGAAGAAGGCGCAATTTGGCTGGAAGGCTTCGGCGACGCAGAACAAACTCAAAAAAAATTATTTGAACTTTGCTCATTATCAATACCTACGCCAAATTAAGCCGAAGAAGTTGAAAAGTTGTAGCGATGAATACTGCCTATTCGACTGATGACTTCTCTTGCCTTTTCAATTAATATTCTTTCGGCTTTTGGCTGAACTATTTTTATTGTTTCCAGCGC
>JANMAA010000061.1:0-4479 GCA_031359215.1 Acidobacteriota bacterium
AATTCATTGATGCGATTCGTAGATTTTTCATCCCATTCAAAAGACATCCAATCGTTTTCACCGCTCGGTCTGCCGACGAATCCGTCAACCGTTATCTGCATTTGTAATTTTAGTTTTCTCATTTTAAATTCTCCTTGATTATTTTACTTGGATAAAAAAGCGGCGCGTATTTTTCGCGTTCGGTATAAGCCAGAAACAAAATGGCGAGGAAAAGCGGAATCGCAATCGGCAAACCGCTCGGCATATGAATCGCGTTGATGAACAGAATATTCAGCGCAATCGGAAAAATCAGTATGACCGCGAGCGCGACGAATCTGCCGGAAACGAACATCAGTCCGCAGATTAACTCAAAAATTTTGGCGACTGGCATTATATATTTTGAAGCCGCCAGACCGTCCATAAAAAGTTTCGTGTCGCCGGTCAGATTTTCCGGCGGCGGCGCGACGTTTAAAAAGTATGTCACCGACGAAACGACAAACAACAATCCGACCAATGTGCGAACTATAATAACTGCATATTTCATAAATTTTTCTCCTGTGTATTTCAAAAAATGTTAAAGATTCACACTTTTTTATCCGAAATTATTTCGGCATTTTGCTCTCGTCTTTATATAAAATCGCCCAACGGTGTCCGTCGAGATCGGCGATGCCGCAGCCATACATCCATTCAAAAGCCCAACCCGGCTCGCCAAAAACCGTGCCGCCCGATTCAAATGTTTTGTTCGCAATTTCATCAACCTGTTCCTGACTTTCGACATAGATCGAAAGCAAAACCTCCGCGCTTTTTTTCGCGTCAAATATGCCGACTCGCGCAAATTTTTCAAAAACTTTTTCGGCGTAAAACCAAACGATAGTTCCCTGACTGCCCGCCACAAATTTTACGCCCACATCTTTTCCGCCGTGTTCAAAATCAGGCTTAAAACCGAGCGATTCGTAAAATTCGCCGGTTTTCATCACGTCTTTCACGGGAAAACTTACCCAAAACTCTCCAAACATTATTTTATTCTCCGTTTCGATTTACAATTCGACAATCGCTTTAAAACCGCCGTAAGCCATCCGTTTGAAATCGAACATTTTACCGTGCGTTGACATTATTTCTTTCAAACGTGCGTCTGCCATCACAAGTGCATTAATACGATCGCGCTCGGATTTTGATTCGTAAACGATGAACGCAAAAATTACCGTTTCACCATCCGAAGCGTCAGCCGATTTATTGAACGAAGTCATCCCTTCAGCTTCGAGATCATCGCCGACCGCTTCGATATAATCAAGTGCGCCGTGTTCCTTCCAAATATCACACGCGACCTGCGCCATTTCTTTATAATCTTCAACATTTTCCGCCTTGATCGGCAGTAAAAATCCGTCAACATATTTTGCCATTTTATTTTTCTCCTTAATTTTTTTATTGATTTATTTAAGATTTTCTGCCCACGAAACATACAAAAACATCGAAAAAAAGATTTTTATTGTTTTTCTTTTTCGTTTATTTCGTGTTTTTCGTGGGCAAACAATTTTTAGTTGTTTTCCTTCGGATAATCGTAATTGACCATCCATTGTATGCCGAATTTGTCTTTTAACATTCCGAAAAACGCGCCCCAGAATGTGTCGCCGAGCGGCATCGTGATTTCCGCGCCGTCCGCCAAGCCGTTGAATATTTTTTCCGCCTCTTCCTTGCTGTCCGTGCCGACTGAAAGCGACATATTGTTTCCGATAACAGCGTCTTTGGCGTGTTCGCCGACCGCGTCCGTCGCCATCAAAACGTGACCGTCGCTGATTGGCAGCGCGATGTGCATAATTTTGTTTTTGTCTTCCTCGGACAGATTCATTTCCTCGCAGCCCGGCATCTCGCCGTATTTTTGCAGCATCGCAAACTCGCCGCCGAAAACTGATTTGTAAAAGTTAAAAACCTCTTCCGAATTGCCCAGAAAATGTAAATATGGATTTATTTTTGCCATTTGTTTTTTCTCCTCTATCATTGACATATTTGTTTCATTGATGAAACATAATGCTATCGTATCATCAAAAATTATTTATTGTGCTGTGCGATTACGACAATTATAATGGCTGATTGCGACAAAATTTTTTTAATGAGTTTGAAATTTTGGAGATTCGACTGGAGCGCAAGCGGCTCGCTTGCCTGAGCGCGATAGCGCGAAAACGGCGTTTGATTATTTTTAATTTGATCTTATGCCAACGCCGTTAGCGTTTTTCAAACGCTGGCAAGCGAGCCGCTTGCGCTCCAGTCAAAATAACAATATGAAACACGTTTCCATACTCGTTCCCGAATCTGCCGTTTTAGCGGCAATTGACGATCCGAGACATATATTTTCGCAGGTCAATTCCTTTGCCGAACAAGCCGGGAAAGTTCCAGTTTTCGACATCAAATTTGTCGGCGCGGAAAAAGAAGTGCGTCTCCACGACGGCGCGTTTTCGGTTCATTCGGATTTATTTTTGGATGACGTAAAGAAAACCGATCTGATTTTTATTCCGGCTTTTTACGGCGAGACGAAAAAGTTTTTGGAAACGAACAAAAAATTTATTCCATGGATAATCGAGCAAAACAAAAAAGGCTCGGAGGTCGTCAGCCTGTGCGTCGGCGCGTTTATGCTGGCGAAAACGGGACTTCTCGACGGGAAAAAATGTTCGACGCATTGGCAGGCGGCAGACGAATTCAGAGAAATGTTTCCTGCTGTTAATTTGCAAACCGACAAGATCATCACCGAAGAAGACGGAATTTATACGAGCGGCGGCGCGACTTCATATTGGAATTTGCTGATCTATCTTGTCGAAAAATTTACCGACCGCGAAACGGCGATTCAAACGGCGAAAATCTTTGCGATTGATCTGGATCGTCAAACGCAATCGCATTTTATGATGTTCAAAATGCAGAAAAACCATTCGGACGAAGACATCAGACGCGCACAGAATTTTATTGAAAATAATTTTGCGGAAAAGTTTTCCATCAATGAACTAGCGGAAAATTGTGCCGTCAGCCGCCGCAGTCTCGAACGCCGATTTAAGAAAGCGACGAACAACACCGTCAACGAATATGTTCAGAGAGTAAAGATCGAAGCCGCGAAAAAAAGTTTTGAAACTTCGCGCAAAAATATCACCGAAGTAATGTTCGATGTCGGCTACAACGACACCAAAGCCTTTCGCGGCATCTTCAAAAAACTAACCGGAATGACACCGATGGACTATCGAAATAAATATAACAAGTGTGTTTAATAAATGATTTTTTTATGTGAAATGAAGTTTTTATTTCACCCGGATGTAACTGTAAGCTCCTCTAATTTCACTCATAAAATAGCGACCTTTTGACTCGGCATTCATTAATTCGTCATAGATTTCCTTTGCTACATCGTCATATTGATAAATTCCGCCGCTGTGAAATTGGATTTCCAGTTTTTCATTTTTTTCGTCGTAACCAATCGAAGCAAGGTTTGATGATTCAATTGTAATTCTTTTCATAACATTACTTTTGCTCAGTTAAATTTAACTCCATAGCCGATTTTTCTTAGAATTTCCCGAAACTTTTTCTCGTCCGATTCAATTACCATCAGCGAATTTTTTCCGACTCGTTGACACAGTTTTTTTGAATGCGGGTTTTCGGCGATCTCATCGGCAATTTTGGCAGATTCACAATCGAATAAACGAGTTAAACCTTTGTCAGTCAGGGCATTCGAGCGTTTAGGCATTTCACGCAAAAAACCTTCGACCGTTTCGGGCAAAAATTGTTCTTCACGGGCTTCCAAAAATTCCCGCAAGGCTGCAATATCGTTTCCGTTTTCGAGTGATTTGATGGTTGATTCTTTGCTGATTTGCCAGATATTATCGCTTTCTTTATCAGCAAAATTTTTTAGAAAAAGTTCTTCATCAATGGTCAATGACTCACCTTTTATTTTAACTTTCAGATTTGGTAAAACCGTCAACGAACTCGTGATTTTTAATTTGGGAGGCACAAATTCTTTTGCCAATCCGAGACAATATGCTCCTAAATCGTTTATTTTGATGAACTGCAAACCGTCATAGCGACTTAAAAAATCCAAATCGTCCGTTCCCCAAAGCTCGGTGTAATCGTTTCTGGCTTGAAAAGGCGAAGTAAAAGCGACATCAATTAATCCGAGCGTCGCGGCATATTCAAACAAAACCGCCAAAATATACCGAGCCTGCATTACTTGCCATTTATCTAAAGTATTGCTGTATTCGTAACCCAAAGCACCATAGCCTTTTTCACAAATGTAAAGTTCCCATTCGTTGCGCGTAATCTCAAAATCAAAATTCAAGCGGACGCATCGCAAAAATTCGTCAATCGCAATCCACTCACCGATTGGGCAAAGCTCAAAAGAATTTATTACGGATTCACGGCGAAGTTTAATGCCGGTTAAATTCGATTTTCCTTTATATTTTTGTCCTTTGATTTCGTCAACCCGATTAAATTCGTCTAAAAGCGTGTTTTTTTGCCAACTTTGCCAGAGAT
>JANMAA010000082.1:0-8986 GCA_031359215.1 Acidobacteriota bacterium
AATATCGAATTGCACTGTTTTGATTTCTTAATTCAGGTAAATCATAGTTAAAACTATATGTAAATCTATGGCGGACATCAAAATTTGCTGGAGCATATTCGCCAAATTGTCTTTTAGGATCACTGTTTTGCGGTAAAGCAAATGCGCCTCCAAGATCAAAAACATCCGAAACATCATCCTGTACTTTCCCGTAAACATAACTGACTTGATATTGAAACTTATTGATTAGACGACCACGCAGTTCGATTTGCAAAGAATCGTAACGCGACTGTCCGGTAGTTTCAAATTGAGTAATTGAGCCAATGTTCGGATTAGGTCTTTGGAAATTTGAGCCGACAAAAGGATCAATTGTTGTTCCACTCGCCGTAGGTTGGTTAGTGATTTGGTTGTTATTGAACAAGTTAACAGATTGAAGAACAGATATGAAATTAGTTCCGAGATTAGGCGTTGTAAAGCGAAGCAGATTGCGACCGGATGTTCCGACATAAGCGATTGAAACGAATGTGTTTTGAAATATCTTTTGTTCATATCCTAGCGAATATTGAAACGCCAATGGTGTATCTAAATCTCTTCTCGGAAGCGTCGCACCGAATGGGTTTCCATTTGCTAATGGAAAACTCAAGTAAATGTCTCGAAACGCGGCTTGTAATTGTTGTTGACTAATTGCCGGATTGAATGTGTTCAATGAGCCGGGTTGAAAAAGCGAAATGCTACTGGAACCACAAGGCGACATCGTATCGAGTCTATTACAAACACGACCCGATGCAGGGTCAAAAATTGCGTTTCTTGGATTGAACAGCGTAAATACGTTATTATTATCCTCCAAAAACCCGCCGCCGAAATTGATGGTGGTAAACGTCGGAGAAACATTTCTTGATTGGCTGACAACCGCACCAAGAATCTGGTCATAATACATTCCAAAACCGCCGCGAATAACCGCCGAAGAAGTCGGTGAATATGCAAATCCTAAACGGGCAGCAAAATTATTTTTATCGCTGTCGTAAATTTTGCTTCTGCCGTCAATAAAATCTCTCAAGCCGCTAAAGGGGAATAAGAATTGTTGGCTGAAAGTATCCTCGATTTTGTTGTCGGCTTCCTGCGGCACGGTATTATATTCATAACGCACGCCAAAATTAAGATTTAAATTTCGGCGAATACGCAAATCGTCCTGTGCGAAAAAGTTTAGTTGATTATAGCTCAACCTGATGCGGGCATCTTTACCCGGCAATGCTACGGACTGAAAGAATCCGGTTGCCGCCCCTGCCGACGCAAAATCAATCGGAGCAGCAAATCCCGTAGCACTGAGATTTCTTGAAGCAACTCCTCCGGTAAATGTAACTAAAGGGCGCGAGTTGCGCGGCAAATCGCTGTTTAGGTAAGTTCGGCGAATGTCTGTTCCAAACGCCAAACTGTGTTCACCGATTTGCCAACGCACTGTATCAGCAAATTGGAATGTGTTGTTTTTTCGCTGTTGCGGAAAATTAAAAACATCTACTCCAACCGGGCTAAAACCCGAAACAATGAGTTGTCCGATAGCTCCTAAGTTTGTATTTGCCGCTGTCGTTCCAAAAGAGCCGGAACTAGGCAAAAAAGTTCTATAATCGGCTATGCCGGGAGCCGAACAGCCGGTTGATGTGCAACTGGGTAAAGTATAATTCTGAACCCAGCGGGCATTTAATAAAAATCGGGAATCGCTGATATTGCCGACCGGCAAGATAAACCCGGTAGTGTCGCGGAGTTCTTCAAAATTTAAGTCCGTCTGCCCCCACGAAAAACGCAATTCGTTTGATATATTGTCGGTCAAACCTCCGCTCAAATAAGTTGAAAAATTATTTGTTCGCACAACCGGACGAATACTCGAAAACAATGCGTTGCCAACATCAGTCAGGTCTCGCTGGTCATCGGTAAAATTGTAACGGGCAGTAAAAGTCTGCGTTCTGCCGCCAAATCTTTTGAAGTTGTAATCAACTTTGCCCGATAAAATAAGTCCCCTGGCATCTGCCGATAATGCTTGCGTATAGGTATTGCGTCCGTAAACACCGTTCGGGTCGTTCGCAAAAGGAAACAAGCTAAAAACTGCGTCGCCATCAACTGAAGTTGGAAAACCCGGCGTGAAAGGTGTCGGAGTGCCGGTTGCATCACGACAAACTCCATTGACAAATCCACCTGCACCAAGACATTGTTGCAATCCCGCAGCACCGGCTCCGAAAAATCCGCGCTGTTCGACGGTTGGAACGGCAAAATGACGCTCTTGATCACCATTTAGAACCTGTCCTTCGCCCGATACGAAGAAAAACAGTCTGTCTTGCACAATTCGCCCACCAACAGCGAAACCGCCTTGACCAAGAGTCAGCGAATCTTCTGCTCCGGCACTGTTTGTTCGGCGAAGTCTATTTGCATCAGGGCAAGTTGATGAACTAATAGGGCGATCTAAGCAAACATCAACAAGCCGCGAAGTGCCGTCGCCAAAAATTTGTCTGCCTTGGAGAATCGAAGTTGAGTTTCCACCTGCGTTGTCGAAGAAATTGCGGGCGTTCAAACGATTTGAATTAAAAAATCCGAAAAGTGTGCCGTGAAATTGGTTGCCGCCGGATTTGGAAAGCGCGTTGACCTGTGCGCCAAGATTGCGTCCGTATTGCGCGGGAGCAAGTAGCGTGATAATTTGAAATTCTTGGATGGATTCAATCGGTTGCGGGACGAGCGAGAAAAAGCCTTGCCGCCGGACACCGATGTCTTCGTCGTTGTTGTCTGAGCCGTCAACCGTAAAATTATTGGCGCGGGAACGCAGACCGTTGACAGCAAATTGACCGGATGTTCCGACTCCGCCGCCGACACCCGGACCTACCGAGTTGCCGATAGCTTGCGGCGGCGGCGCAACGCCCGGGGCAAGAAATGCCAGTTCATCAAAGGAGCGTGTTAGGGTTATTCCACCCAAAGGTAAAGTGGAAACCTGACTGGCATTAAAAGCCTCATCACGCCTAGGATTTAAGTTTACAGTTGCATCAATATCAGATCCAACATTTCTATTTGGCGCAACATTAGGAGCAATGGTTGAAGTAGCAACCGGCGTTGGAGTTTGCACCGGTTGTGAATTATCGGGATTTGTTACGACAGGAGTTTGAATGTCAGGTGGATTTACCACAGCAACAACTTCTTTTTCAAGTTCTACCGGAACAGGTATGAGAGAGTTTGTTCGAGTTGCATAAAGTTCCTGAACCTTTTCAAAAGTTTTATAGCCTTGTAGATTAACAACGATATTATAAACACCCGGTTGAAGGGTATCCTGTCGAAAAGTTCCGTTTAGATCGCTTTTTTTCGCGGTTTGAAAACCGTTGGCGTTATTGATGAACTGAACCACGGCACCAGGTAATGGTTTACCTGTGCCTTTTTCAATGACTTTTCCCTCAAAACCTCCATTTACCGGACCCTGAGCAGAAATTGAAGTATTTGAAAAACCTAGAATACCCGGCAAAATGAAAAGTGTAAAAGCAAAACCAAATAATTGTTTCTGCTTGAAGTTCCGACAAAAAGAATGAAATGTTTTAAAGTTTAACTGTAGTTGCATATTTTTCTCCGTAAGTTTTTATCTAATTGAAATGAACTTAATAAAGGATTCACCGTTTTGGGTCGGAACATCCTAATTGCTAAGTTATAAACACTAAAAATAAGCGTTTTACTATTTTCGTAATGAAAAGTTAAGCGAATAAAAATAAAGATTTAGAATTTCCACAAAAAAAATAGTAAAAGTAAATTCAAAACTTAACAAAAATTTAATTAAATTAAGACAAATTTTCATCAGAATTTCCGCTACCAATATCAAAATAAAACGGCAACAAAGTAACAGAAAAAAAAGAGTAAGTCAATAAAATTTCAACCGCTTGTATATTATTTTAGCTGCTTAAGGGGCATTGATTTTTAAACTTTTTCTAATTTTTTTTGGAGTGATTAATTTTAAAAGTTAATGATTATTTCTAAAAACTAAATACTTACAAATAACATAATTGGGAAGGTAATCAACAAATTTACCTTCCCACCGATATAAAGTTTTATTTCATCAGACTTTAAACCTAAGGTTGCGGTACAAAAGCATTAGGCGTAGGTTTATCAGTTGAAAGTCCAAACTCAAATGACCTAAACCCAGTAGTGCTGTTTAATAAATACCAAACTCCATTCCGATAAACTCCCAAATCTGTTCTGCCATCTCCGTCATAATCACCCGGCACCGGCAGATCAGTCGCTATTCCAAATTGTGTTCCTGTAAATCCGGTTGAGCTATTAAGCAAATACCAAACCCCATTAGATGGGCGATAGACTGCAATATCCGAGAGACCATCTCCGTCATAATCTCCAACTACAGGTCTATCTGAGGCAAGCCCGAACTGTGTTGCGGAAAAGCCTTGAGCACTTTTTAATAGATACCAGATGCCCGGTGCCGGACGATAAACAGCAAGATCTGCTTTTCCGTCACCATCATAATCTCCAACCACTGGCTTGTCGGAAGAAATACCGAACTGTGTGGCAGTAAACTGGTTATTCACTAAATTGAAAACATACCAGACTCCGTTTGAAGGACGATAAACCCCCAAATCTGCTTTTCCGTCACCATCAAAATCAGCTGGTTGTGGAATATCTTCAGCCGTGCCGAACTGCATTGCCGTAAAACCTAAGTTTGAGCGCAAGATATACCATATGCCATTGGCTGGACGATATACGGCAATGTCGGTTCTACCATCGCCGTCGTAATCAGCGGGTACAATTTTATCAGTAGAAATGCCAAATTGTATGCCGGAAAATCCTAGCTGTGAGTTTAGAAAATACCACACTCCATTTGATGGGCGATAAACGGAAATTTGTGACTTGTCCTCACCCAAAAAATCATAAGTTTTAGATTTTCGTTGGGCATTTCCGGGACTTTGATTAATGGTAAATGTTTGCCCTTCGACAGTTATTACTCCGCTTCGGACCCCTGTTGAATTATTAGCCTGAACGACATAGTTTATCTGAGAATTATTTATCATTGAACTAATCCATGCAACATTACTGCTTGCTGTAAAAGCACTACATCCTGCTGTTGATGAAACCATCACGCTACCAGTCGCACCTTCACCTGAAACATCTTGGGAAATGGGATTAATTGTGCGGCTACAAGTTTGTTGACTGGCATTTTGCGTAACATTAAATGTCCTTCCACCAATGGCAATTGTAGCTGACCTTGGCATATTTCCAGTATTTGTTTGGATAGTTCTAAAACTAACTGTTCCATTACCATTGCCGCTACCGCCAGTTATTTCCAGCCATGTCGGTTGAGTATTTGTCGCTGTCCATGAACAACCATTTCCGACAGAAACAAGGAAACTACCGGTAGAACTTGTTGAACCCATTACAGAATCCAGGGTTTTGCTTGTAGATGATAATTGATAATTACAACCCGATTGTTGCCCACCAGCCTGCGTTACCATATAGGCTTGGTCTCCAATTACAATCGTTCCGGTTCTCTGTGTAGCCGTTCGATTTTCCTCAACTGTGAATTTAGCTTTAGTGTCGGTATAAATACCAGAATTACCCGGAGCCGGGGGCAGTTTGAGCCATCCTGCATCACTTCTGTTTGGCACAAATGTCGTCCACCTGGCATTACCAGCTATATTAACTTCAAAGTCTCCTGGTGCGCCGCTCACAGGAAAAATAGTGTCTCTGAATGGACATCCTTCCGGTCTGCGACAAATCTCAAGAGAATATTCTTGCGGAAAATTATACGTTTGAATAACAGTGAAAACCTGTCCGTTAATTGTTATATTACCACTTCGTGGTTCGTTTAACGGGTTTGGATCCACCGTAAACCTAACTTGTTGGGTACCTACATTGCCCGTAATAGGTGAGGTTACTCTGAGCCATGTCTGCTTATTACTTATCACCCACCACGTGCCACAACTCGATGGAATGTTCGCCGTAAATGAATTGTTAGTGCCACCGGCAGGTCGAACAACTATTCGGCTTTGACTAAAACTGATACCAGTATCGCAGATTCCGCTGACACTGTTTAGAAGACTAGGATTCGGATTAGCTTGCTGCGTAACGGTGAAAGCCCGACCGTTAATCATTATAGTTCCGCTGCGTGCCGCTCCAAAGTTTTTCTGGGCGGTATAACTTATTGTGCCGTTGCCGTTACCGGTTTCTCCATTTGTAACTATCAGCCACGACGCATTACTCGTAACATTGCGTTGACAACCACTCATAGAAACTGAGAAACTACCGTCAAATATGCCATCAGACGGAACATTTGCACCAGTTGAAGATAATTGAACGGGACATACTATAAATGAAAAGTTTGTCGGCGGCGGATTCGAGTTTGAAATCGTTACCGTCCTCGAAGTATTGTCAAAAGAGGCATTTTCAAGCACGGGTGTGATTAGATAGCTATTTGACGGCAAATTGTTAAAGCTGTAAAAGCCGTTAACATCCGTTGTTGTTCGACCGGCAACTCCTCCGTTTAAATTGACGATTACACCGCCGGCACCTGTGCCATTACCAGTAATCTGTCCGCTTATGTTGTAAGATAGTGTTGGCGGGTCAAGAAACTTTGATACAAAAGCATCAAAAAAGCCTCCGGCAGTTGATTGACGCGGATTTAATAAGGGGAAATTCTGGTCTGAATGAGTTCCACCCGTAATATAAGCATTTCCGTTATTATCAACGGTTATGCTGGTAGCGTTATCAACATTTGTGCCGCCGTGATAAGTTGAATAGAGAATTTGATTACCCGTGTTGTTCAATTTTGTAACAAACGCATCAACGGTTCCGCCTAAAACAGGTTGTCTGGACTGCACTTGCGGAAAATTCGGCGAGTTCGTTTCTCCGGTTATGTAGGCATTGCCGCTATTATCAACCGCCATACTTGGATAATTATCATAGCCGCTGCCGCCGAGATAGGTAGAGTAAACAAATGCGGTGGCAGTTGGATTTAGTTTGGCGACAAACACATCGAAAGAACCGCCCCCATAATTTGCTTGATACGGATTTGCCAAAGGAAAACTAGCACTGGTTGTTCCGCCTGTAACATAGACATTTCTACTGCTGTCAATAGCAATATCGCCTCCAAACTCGTATCCGTTGGTATCGGAACTACCTAAAAAAGTAGAATAAATAAGAGCAGTTGCGGTGGAATTTATTTTTACTAAATATGCGTCGGAGTTGCCCCCAAAGTTTGGTTGAACTACTCCCACAGTTGTCGGAAAATCGCTTCTCGATAAATCAGGCGGAGTTGAAGTATATGTAGTTTCTCCGGTAACATAGAGATTACCGCTGTTATCTATTGCTATCTTATTTCCAAAATCAGCTGCTGAACTACCAAAATAGGTAAAATAAATCGGTTGGCTACCACTCGCATTTAGTTTTGCAAGGTAAATGTCTCGACATTGAAAATCATTTGCGCTAGGAGTGCGACACTCGATTTTTCTAAGATTAGGTTGGATAGCTCCAGCAGTTACAGGCATGTTCGTCGAGTCGCCAAATCCGGCAACATAAACATTATTATTCGCATCCACTTTTATCCCGCGTAAGTAATCTAATTTATTTCCGCCGAAATAGGTCGAGAAAACAAGTTGGTTGCCGGTCGGGCTAAGTTTTGTGATAAAACCATCAGTTCCCCCGCCTTGAAAAGTAGGTTGAAAAGAACCTGATGTAATGGGGTAATTTGAAGAATTTGTTGATCCGCTGATATAAGCATTGCCGACGGCATCAACCGTTAAAGATCCGAACGCACCGGGTCCATCCTCGGTTCCGCTACCACCCAAAAAAGTCGAATAAACAAATTGGTTGCCTGTCGCATTGAACTTACAGACAAAGGCATCAAAGTTGCCACCACCATATGTTGATTGTAATGCTCCAGATGACGGGAAGTTTAATGATTGAGTATATCCCCTGATATATGCGTTTGATTGATTGTCAACTGCTATTTCAACACCGGTGTCAAAGCCGGTTCCGCCAAGAAAAGTAGAATAAACTAATACAACCGGATCAATTATCAGTTGTTTGTTTTTATCGTATTCGGCTAATTGAAAACTAATTTCTTTTCCCTTTACTATGTAACTGCTGCTTATTTCTTTAATTTCCCCATTTTCATCTTTTTGATAGACAAACGGTTTCTTTTGTTTGATTTCGCCTAAAGGTGTTTTGAGCAGCAGCTCTCCTTTATCGCTTACCGACACTTTATTGATGCCTTTATATTTCAATTTAATCTGTGAGGGATCAGCATTCGGTTCGACAATAAAATCATATTCCAATTGTCTATGATCGCCATAGTATTCAAGATTGATTCCTGAATAAACTTCATCAAATCGAACGCGTTTGTAGTTAGCAACATCTGTTCGCCATGACTCCGGATCATTACCTATAAAATAATTGCTTTTGCTTTCAAGTTCATCACTACCGGAAAATTTTGCCGTTTGGTTTGACCCAAGCATTTGCATCTCAACAATTGTTTGTTTGTTTATTTCTTTATCGAGCGTTTTCTGGCGGCTTAACTCTATTTTGCCGGCTTTCGGAGACATTCTTTTATACGCATCTTTTATTGGTTGAGTAAGTGCCAATGTCACACCGTTCGGCATTAAAAACATCTGATAGCCTTGCCCACGCGAACTAAACTTGACTTCTTCATTTTTGATTTGCCCTTTGTTCGGTTCAAAATAAAGAGGCAATTGACCATAATTTTCTAATAATTTCTCTTTCTTGGATTCATCCAATGTCGAAACACTTAAACTGGCAGTAGGGTCGGAATTAGAAACAATTTCATTTTTGGAATTATTCTCAGATAAAAATTCAGAGAATAAATTATGAGTTGGTTGGTGTAAACTTATAAAAAACACCGAAGTTATAAAAACGAGTAAACCTATGGCAATAATATTGACTTTGTTTGTTAAGCCAAAAAATCCGAATGAACTTTTCTTTGATTGTTCGGGTTTGACAAAAAGGCGACTATTTTTTTGAAATA
>JANMAA010000104.1:0-44494 GCA_031359215.1 Acidobacteriota bacterium
TCTTACTCACCGCTTGAATTTATTTATATAATAGATGTTCTGATGATGTTCAGATGATATACAGATATACTAAAGAAAATGATATAATGTTAGTAATAGTAATAGTAGTGAAGATATAAAAATGTAAACTTAATACTTGAACAGTTATAACAATTAGTTTATAAATACTAGGAGGAAATGTAACTATATGGAAAATGATTCAGCGAAAGTGATTATGATCGGCGTATTCAAAGGCGGAGTTGGAAAAACGACGACGGCTATCAATCTTGGACACGCACTGGCTCTAAAGAAAAAGAATGTGTTGCTGATTGACCTTGACCCGCAGGGAAATGCAACGCGCGGACTTGGGTATGAAGTAACCGAACTTACCCCGACGGTTTATACCGTCATGAAGGGAATCAGTCGAGCTGAAGAGAGCATCGCGCAAATTAAGGAAAACCTTTTTCTACTCCCGTCAAACCGGACGACCGCACTGCTCGAAACCGAGCTGGCGAGCGAAGTCGGACGCGAGAAAGCCTTGTCGCGGGCAATGAAGGGAGTTAATGGATTTGATTACATTTTGCTTGACTGCGGACCGGGTTCAACCATCGTTAATGTCAACGGAATAGTTTACGCAACCGATGTGTTAATGCCGATTGAAATCGGTGTGGATTCCGTCGAAGGAGTGGACGACTTTATCAAAGCCACGGAAGCAATTTGTCAAAAACTGGAAATTGACACCCACCTGATGGGAGCGGTAATGACCAAAGTTGACCGACGTTTAACTCTCACCGACACAATTCTTTCGCATTGCAGCGCATCGTTTAAGGGCAAATTTTTCGGTCAAATCAGAACCGATACGAATCTCGGACATGCCCGCGGGCATCGCCGGACAATTTTTGAATATGATAGTCGAAGCCGAGCGGCAGAGGATTACGCAAAACTCGCAAACGATGTAATCAAATGGTTTAGAAGGGGTAAATAATATGGCAACAAAAAATGGAATAAACAAAAAAGGCGGATTTGCGCTTGCTCCGATTACGCTTTCCGAGCCGGTTAAGGCAACTGACGGATTCACGAATTTAGTTGAAACTGTCGAATCGCAAGACGCAGCGATTAAAAAGTCGCAGGCGCAAAGAAGTCAGATTGAGGCGACAAAAACAACGAAGCTGAAAACGGAATCTGCGAAAAATCAAAACGAACAGGAAAAGATTGCGAAATCCAGTGATGAGAAAAACAAATCGGTGACAAACCCGGACGAAAATAGATTGGAAACCGGCGAAAATGCTCCGGTTGAGCTAAGTTTAACCAAAGCGGAACTTTTGAAAATTCTCGATGCAGACAGTTTTGATGAAATCTATGAGCTGACGGACGTTTTGCGGGCAAGCTCACTTAAATTGTATGCGACACTAATCGGGTTGGCTGACTCGCGCGGACGGGCGCGGGCGAAAAACCACGAATTAATGTCAAAAGCCGGAATCAAAGGGATTGCCACGCTTTACAAACAGGAACGCTGGCTGATGGATTTGAAGTTGCTGGAAAAAAAGGCAAAACCCGGTCCGCATGACGGGAGCAGTTATGTAGTCCGCAAACTTGAAAGTCTGCCGCTGCCGGAAGAAATTATTGAAAAGTTCAATCAATTTTTGGCTGAAAGAGAAGGCTTGAGTTAATTTTCCTTCTCCCAAGTTTTTTGCAATTCTATGCGCGATTGTTGGTCGAGTGCGGAAAACCAATCAAGAATTGAAATCGGCTCCGGTTTTTCGCCTTGCAGAAGAGCATCGTCAATGCCTTTTGCCGTTCGCGCCCAGGTAAGAATTTTCGTTGAAACTTTTGTTTTATTTGTTTGATTATCCAAAAGCCTCAATTTCAAAAGTTTGGAAATCTGACGCATCACCATCTGATTTTCGTGATAGTCGTTATCAAAAGCAAGATAGAGAGTTTTTCCGCGCGAGATGTTGACGATTAAATCGTGGGAACAATTTACCCCGCCATTAGCAATAGCGAAAAAGTCAGTTCTTAACCGGGCAACAACATCGGCTTTTAATGCGCCTTCGGTAACTAAAACGGGACGGTCTGTAAAATTCGCTTGCCCGAACTTTTTCCAACTTGCGAAGTGGAGCGGCGTCCCCGAACCTGCACTGTTTTTTTGAGGAAGCGAAAACCATAAATAGCGTTTTCTATCAGCCGCCAATTTGCCCGTTAAGCGAATCTGACAGGCTTGAATTAGTCCTGCCGGATTACGGTAAGGAATTAACAGAAAAGGATTTGCAAAATCCTTTTTCTGCCAAAGGTTTAATTCATTGAGTTCATCAAGCCAAAATCCGGGAACGTGCCGTAACCCAAGCGGATTTTGGCTAAGAAAGAGAGGGAAGTTTTGATTGAGTAAACGTCTGACTTTAGCCGTCAAATCTCTGCGTTCGGCGAGTGAGCCGGGAAGTCCGCCGTAATCTGACGTGTTTTCAAGACAGCGTTCGAGCAAACCTTTACTGCCGTGGGTCAATGCCTGATAATCACTCGCCGGTGAGAGTCTAATGAGAGATGAATAAACAAAATCCCTGATTTCGAGCGGTGCAGGTGATATCGCTTCCGCCAATTTGCTTGTTTCAGGGCGATTTTCCGAATAGTTCCAATAGGATTTCGGTTTTAAAGTGGCGTGATAAAAAACGCCCCAACCATCTTTGCGACTCAAACGGTCTGCGCCCGCTGTCACACGAGCGCAGAATGAAATCGAATAATCCGCCGTGCGGCTGCACCAGTCGGGCTTGCCGCAAATCAGGCAGGGGCGCGCACGGCTCACCCGTTTGTATCTTGCATCTGCCATTTTGGTTAAAGAAAAGTTAAAAGATAAAACATAATTGCCTGCCGCTTTATTTTCCGGCAAAGGCTTAATATTTCGGTTTCATTTCCTCTAAACGCCGATCCATGTCGCGGAAAAACCCAGTTACGACCGTGGAAACCATTCTAAGGTGCGCCGCGTCTTCAGCCGAAGTTTTATTAATAAGCGCGGCTTCGTTGCGTCCGGCGAAGGTGACATCGTTGGCTTTGATTTCCAAACCGTATGCCTGATTGATGCCCGAAGTCTGGATTGCTGCGCCCTGTTTGGCTGCGCCTGCGCTTAACCCAGCGCCTTGATTGATCGCGGCAATATTGGCATCGGCATTTTGATTAATGCTGCCTTCCATCCGGGTTTGATAATTCTCGACGTTTTGGCGGTTTGAAGTCAGCGTGCGCGAATTCTGCCCTAAGTTTAGCTGATACTGCTCGGTGGTCACTTGATTGCCGAAATTTTCACGCACTTGCGACGGGTCAAGCGGAATTCCGGTCACGCTCCCGGCACCGTTAGCAATTACGCCCGCAAAACCGCGTGTGCCGAGAACTCCGCTGCCCGGAGTCATATTGAGAATATTTTCGTTTTTCTGTGCTTCGTTTTCCACCCAACGACTGCTTTTTTCTCGCTGTGAATCAAATCCCGAACGGTTTGTCCGGTCGGTAAAATCAATCCGCTGTGAACCTAATTCGCGCTGAGTCATCGCGTTCATTTGCTGAATCTGCGTGGTCCGGTTGGCGTTAGCGATTAAAACATTTGTGGTTTGACTTCCGTAAATTTGACCGAGCGTGGTTTGCAAACTGCCTTGGACACCGGCGATTGACTGAATTTTTCGGGCGTCGGTTTGAAGTTGTCCGGCTTCAGAGGCGGCTTTAGCATTGACTTTTTCGGAGTTGTAAATGCCCTGAATCTGGGTGTTTTCCGCTTGACGATTGATTGCCGCACCCGCGACCAAACCGTATGTTTCGAGAGCCGTGCCGACAGCCGAAAGCATCCAGCCCATCGAAACCTGGTTGACCGATTCGTAAACCTGCCCGCGCAGAATTTTATAAGCCAGCGTGGGCGTCAAGATATAAGAAAGGGCGGCGATGAAAAACAAAAACGTCACTATGCAGGCACTGCTGCCCGGGTCGTAATTGCCGGAGGAGATGATTTTCGCCGTCGCCGGGTCGAGCGTATAAAGCGGCTCGTTATTGTAAATCGAAAGCGCGATAATGCCGATGGAATAAGCGATATACATCGCTATTTCCTTGACAATCGGATAAGACAAACAAAATGTCGCCACGCCCCAGCAGAACGGATAAAAAGTCTGCGCGGCGAATTTGTCGTCAAATCCCAAAGCCGCCATAATGGGCGAGGCGAGTTTCAAACCGATAAGAATGAAAAGACCGGCGAGCGCGAGTAACACGCCGCCGAATTTGATAATGTTTTGCGCGACGACCAGCAGAGAAAACATTCGCGGCATATTCCAGTTTAAAACATTCAGATCCGCCGTGATGTCGGCAACCGATGATTCTTTATTATTTAACACCCCTAAAATTCCCGGTTCGCCGTTCGGCAGACGTTCGGCTAAAAGAGCGTTCGGGTCTTCAACGCTGAAATTTGCTTTGACAAATGAGCGCATTTTTTCGTCAAAATCCTTCATTAACCAGTAATTTGCTCCCTTCAGCGGTTTGGCTATCTGTTTGCCGATGAGAGTAAAAACGTCGAGCAAGTAAGGCGCGCTACCGATAACCAGCATAAAAATAAGTGTGCGAACGCCCCATCGCAATAATAATTCGAATGTGTAACCGCGCTCGTCGCTGAATTTCCGCAAAAACGAGATGATGAGAACGAAACTGGCAATGATCCAGGCAAAAAAAGTCAGGTAGGGAAGCATTGGTCTGATGACCGTGTTCAAAATCGAGGCGAAAAGCCAATCCTTCGCTGTTTTCATCATATTTTCAATTTGAATATTGAAGGAGGTGGCAACCGGGCGGGGAACCGGTGTCGGTATCGGGCTGGGCAAGACCGGCGGCACCTCGTTATTTAACTTATCATCTTCTAAAGCAGGCATAAACGGGCTATCATTGTTAATCCCGTTCAAGACATCATCAGTAGAAATCGGGTTGCCGTTGATCTCGCTAATTGGTGTCTGCGGCGGCTGTCGTTGGGCGAACGATTCGGTTGCCAAAACTGCAAGCAATAACAGTCCCAGAAGAGCGATATATTTTGAAAACCCGGTGATTTTTGATTTTGTGGATATTTTTGACATTTCTTTTTCTCAACTTTTATTTTTTAGCTAAAACTACCAGGGAAACTGATTTTCCAACGGATCGTTGCGCCAGACATCATATTTCTCCAATTCCGAGTAAAACTCTTGCGTGCCGGTTGTAATGGTGGTCATCATTTCTTCGGTTTGGCGGATTTGTTTGCCGAATTCTTCCATTTGCTCGATTTTCAAACCATACTGCTTGAATTTTTCCTCGATCTGTTTTTTCAGATCGTCAAGCCGTAGTTCGAGTGTGGCAATGCGGGAGCCGACCGCGCGGAGTTGCGCGAGCATTCCTTCGATTTTGTCCTGGCTACTTCCGGGCAGATCTCTGAGTTCCGTCACGCGGTCTTGTAATTCCATCTGTTCTTTGTATAAAAGCGCAAGTTCCGCCTGTATCATCTCGCGGTCGTAAAGCATTCGCTCGAACGAAGCATCAAGCCGGGCGAGACGTTTTAAATTTTGGAGGCTGGCGTCTGCACCCCGACCGATAGCAAATTTGAGATAATCGTCTAAATCGCGTTTGTTTGCCTCTAAATCGAAAATGCCGTTACGATAGCGTCGCGAAATGCTGACGACAGCGTTTATCTCACTTTCGATGGAGTTTTCAATTTGTCTTTTTAGTTCGTAGACGCCTTTGACGATCCGTCCGACTGCCGCCCATCCCTCGACCAGTTGTTTGTTTTTTGTGATTTGCTCGTCAACGATTGAAAGAATACCCTTCAAACTGCTGACCTGTTCGATCGCTTTCTGATACATAACCGTGTATTGCTGAACCTTTTGCAGCCAGCGACTTGTTTCTTCAATCTTTTTTTCGACCTGGAGCGCATAATTCGTGGCATCGAACGTCACCCATTGTGCCAAAACAGGTTGTGGAGCCGAAAAACTTAAAAAAGAAAATAGAATTAGTCCGATGGTGAATTGATGAATAAATTTCAGTTTTTTCAGTTTTTTCATATTTGTTAATTTTTTATTGCGCCCGAACTTTCAATGGCGCGAAGTTCCTCCAAATGTTCGATACCTATCTCCGTCAGTCCGGCGGCGGTCAACCCCAAAGGATATTTGCTTGCCAGCCAAGCGAGAACAAAAGCAAACGGTTGATTTGTCATCATCCGTTCGGCGGTAGCACGGGCATTTTTTTCATTCGCGTCGGTCGTCGAATTCCAACGCTCGATCGGCGATTGGCTGACGGTTGCCATCTCGACGATTTTGTCGTCGCCCGAACCGATGACCATTACCCACTGGGTATAAATGCCGTAAGGATTCCGAATACTGCGAATAGCAGTCTGCGTTTCGGTGGCGAGTTCGCAGTCACGGGCGAGCCGGTCAAAATTGCCGATTTGTTTGCCGATGATTTTTACGCCGCTGTTTTTTACTAGGTCAATGCCGATTGGATTCGGCGCGTCTTCCGTCCCGCTGAAATGTTCGTAAGCCTGTCCCATCAAAAGCGTCACAACACCTTCTTTGCGCCCCGTCAAACTCGTGTTGCCGATCAAATCCAAAACCGGCGGAAAATGCTTGACTATTTCCTTCATCTCATCGCAAACGAAAAGAAACGGCGTGATTTGCCCCTTGGAGTTTTCCTCGCCGATTTCCTGCATAATCGAAGCTGCGATGCGGAAGCCCATACTTTCTCTGACAGGCTCATCAAGACACGAAAGGGAAGTCAGTTCATAAACGTCAAACGGCGAATCCGAATCGAAATCGGGATGCGTCGGCGCGTCGAGCCAAACGTCGCTGCGGTAGATATTTAGTTTCAAAAAAAGTTCGTTTGCTTTTGTCCGCTCGGTTTCGTTCCAAGAGTAGCTTTTCAGCAGATCGAGAAAATGGCTCAAAGTCGGCTGAAATTTCGGTTTCCCCGCCCCGTTTCTTCTTTCAGAAATTTTATAGACTTCCGAAACGATTGTTTTGGCGATGGAATAGGAAATCGTGTCGTCTTTCGGTGTTTTGCTCAAATTGAGCAAATCTGTCAAAACAAATGTGCTTTGCCGTTTGGAAGGAGACCCGCCCGTTTCGATGCCGGGATAATTCCAAATGTTCAAAGGCTTCGGCTCTGATTCGGCAAAATTGATGTGCCGTCCGCCGAACAGTTTACACATCGGTTTGAGCGAATTTTTATAATCAATTGCCCGCACTTTAACTCGTCCTTTCGTAGCAAGAATGTCGCAGATCAGGCGCATTCCCAGAACTGATTTACCTTCGCCCGAAGCCGCCGTGACAATGACGGTCGGCGATTTGATTAAGTTGCGGTCGAACAAATCGAGTCCGAACATCTGTCCGTCAGGCGTTAAAAAAAGGCTGTGCGGGCGAGGAGAACCGCGCCACGCGCCTTCGGTTGGAACAAACGCCGCGAGTGTGCTGGCAGCTTCGCCGAATTCCTGTCCGGTTTCATGCTTTGATAATTCACCGGCAAGCATTCGCGGATAAATCGCCCGAATTCGAGCCGGTTCTTCACGCACGGCATCCGCACCCGGAATTTTGCGAACAGCGGACATTATCTGCTCGCATCGCTCACTTAAAATTTCGCTTTTTTCTTTTATTTCAGCGCGATTTCTTGCCTTCCCGCCGAAAATGACAAAGTTGATTCGCGCCTTGCAGATTTTCTCACGCCCCTTTTCGACTTGCCGCAGGAGTTCGGTTAATTCTTCCCGAATAACTTTCGCGTCTTCGCCCAATGGTTTAAAGCCGAAAAATGTGTTGCCACTACCCTCGATGCGCCCTATTTTTTTCTTGAGTTCTTTTTTGCTCGCTTCCGTATCAAGAGCAATAAAATCAAGCACAATCGTGTGCGGAAAATTCAAATCACCGCGACAAGTGAGATAGCGCATCGTGTCGGCGGTTACGAAGTTTTGCGGCGGTGTTTTGAGGCTGACGACGCTTGCTAAGGATTTTTCGTGAACAACATAATCGGTTTCATCCGCTTTGATGTCGCTTGAGTTCAGATAACGCCTGATGTCAACGCATTTCGCAGCTTCGGGCAGAATCGGAACAGCGGAATTTTCGCGCCGGTGCGAAACAAAAAGCATTGCAAAAGTTTCCTGTCTGCCGAGCAATTCCAGCCGCATCTCTTTCGGAAAGTTTTCTTCAAAGGTGCGAAAAACCTTTTCTGCTTTTTTTTTACATTTTTCTTCGCGGGATTTTTCACGCTTGACAAAATTCTGTGCAAAAGCGTTTTTGCCTGTCAGAATCGGCGCAATTAGAAACGGGAAGAATCCGCCGCGACTGATTTCTTTGGCAATGCTTGGCAGAAATTGCAGTAGTGCCGGATGATCGTGAGAATCCGCCGCCGGAACGCGGATCCAGACGGTTGCCGATTGCTCTTTGATTAACTCGGCTTGAACAGCATCTTCATAAATCTTGATGTTCGTCGCGTGTAGCAGCGCGGCATGCGGATGGCTTTCATTTTCATTTCGGGACAGTAAGTGTTTTCTCAGATAGGCATTCCCGCCGGGTAAACTGTCAAAGCGAATCTGAATCACTGTTCCGGCGGGTTTGTCGAAATTGAGTAAAGACGAAATTTCGTCAATCCTGTTTTCCGTAAATTCCTCAGATTGGTAAATTGAATTGGCGAGTGTGATGCGGTAAGCCTTGCCGAAACTTCCATCCCGGTAACGGATTAACGCCCCGTCAAAGCCCAATATTTCGCTTTTTCTTAATCGCCCTTTGCCGTGCTTCAAATTCTTTGAATCAGAAGCCGGAAGTGCGTTTGTGGTATTTGTCGCGGTTCGGTTTAATTTTCGCCCTGCTGTCTGCCTGAAAATCGGCAATATTCGAAAGGCGATGACGATTCCGACGGCAAAAGCCGCCGAAGCCGCAAAGACGCTTGTCAGCAAAAAGTATTCGGATAAATTCGTGTAGTTTTCGAGCATAATTTTTTCTTCTGATTTTTTTAAGTTTGATTGGTCGCGATCCAGCTTTCACTTTCGTATTCGTCCGCTAACGGACGGCGCAAGTTTCCCCAGCCGTCGGTGAAAGCATCGAATTTATGAAAAAGCCAGCCTTTCGGTTTGCTGGCTCGTAAAAAAGTGAACGTGGCGAGCGAAACAATAAAGACGAACGCGCCGAGCGGAACGCCCAAAGGAATATACGCAATCCACCAACTGAAAACGAACGGTAGAATGTAAGCCAGGGCAGTCGGACAAAGAATATATTTCCAATCGCCCTGATACACTCCGCAGCGTTTTATTTCGTGGTAAACATTCGGTCTGATGGGTCTTGGTTTCATAAATTTAGAAATTTGTGTCAACCGTTACCGCTTGTCCCTGAGAAATGGAGTAGATGACCGCGATGATTGTGCCGAAAGCGAAAGCCGCGCCGCCGCCGATAGCGTAATTGCTCCATTCTTTGCCCCACATCTTGTTCCAGATTGCCGCGCCAACTCCGAGCGCACCGCCGCAGAATAATAAAATGGCGAAAAGTTTTAAGCCCTCGCGGATGATGTTGGCGAGATTATTTGAGCTTCCCGAAAAAATCGGACCGCCGCCTTGCGCGTTAGCAGCTTTGTGAATAATCAGGTTAAGGAGAACCGCACCGAAAATCGGTGCGGAGGCTTTCACCATTAAATGCAGTTTATTTTTCAGATTTGCCAAAGTTTGAATTTGTAAAATCGTTTCGAATTTGTTTGCTGCTCTTTTAGAAAAGAATTCAGCCCAGCTGATGGTCAAGTTTTTCATTTATTTTTCCTCTTAAATTTTTGATTGGTTTTTGCGGGCAACTTTCAGGTCTTTTCAAGTGATGCCCGAAGCTAACCAAAGCAAAGTTTGTGCCTGTCTGTAACTTACCGGAATATAGAGGTTTATAGCTTAGGTATGTAGCTTGCCCTGAAAGACTGACAAGCCGTTTATCTCAAGCGGCGAAAATCTAAACACAAATTTTGAAGGGTATTTTTTATGAAACAAAGATTTTTGAATACTGTTGGCATGTGCCGATTAACAGTTCGAGTGGGCGGAATTTTTCTGATTGCTCTTTTACTGACGCTTCAACCCGTAGTTTTCGGGCAGGGAAGAGTTTTGACCAGGGGGGAGTTTTCGCGGTTTTCCTTTAATCAGAGGGCTTTAGTTTTCGAGCCGACCATTCTAAGGATTGCTTTAGAAGAGCAAGTTGACCCGCATCTTTTATGGACGATCGGGTTTCTCGAAACCAGATTTCGTCCGTGGTTACGCTCTCCGGTTGGAGCGGAAGGCTTGATGCAGTTTATGCCGGCAACCGCCGCAAGGTTTAATTTGGTCAATCCATACCAGCCTGAACCCGCCATTCGTGCGGCGGCGCGTTACGTTAGATTTCTCTCGGGTCGTTTCGGCGGGCGGATTGATTCAATTCTTGCCGGATATAACGCCGGCGAAGGCGCGGTTGATGCCTTTCTTTGGGGAAAACCCGTCCGTTCGGGCAAAAAAATTATCAACCAAGGCGGCATCAAAACCGTCGGCGGCGTGCCGCCATACAGGGAAACGATCTCTTACGTTGCTCGCGGATTGATTGTTTATCGGCTTTTGCAGCTAAACCGGAAATTTCCGGGCGAGTTTGCGACTTCCGTTTATCCGCCGAACATCTCCGAATCGGTCGCTCGTGTGCGGCTTGAAGATAATGAAATCGGTTTTCACGGCTCGCTTATAACTCAAATGAGCAACCCGCAGTTTTGGAGTATTCCTGCCTTTCCAAACAACCAAATTACGGCAGTCAATACCGTTTCAAATAATTCGGAAAGGACAGTTTTACCGAACAAAAAAGCAACTCAGAATACAAATGGGGAACAAATGAATTATTCCGCCGTGACTTCCGAAATCGTTTCAAACGATTCAAATTCCAATAATTCAAGTGAAGAAAAAACCGTCAAAAACCCAAGCGAAATTTATTATGAACCGCGCACCGGAGCGAGATATAAAACGGTAAATGGAAGTGTTGAACGATTGTCAGAAGACGGTGATTTGGTTGTCGGCGCACAAACGCGCTCACCCGAGCAATCGAATTCCATCCGCGCTCGCGGAACATTTTTCGGCGGTAAGAAATCGAATCCGAAATAATTCTTTCCTTATCTGCAAACTCTACTATTACTTGATTTATGCAGAACTTTTGAGAAAGCTGATTGAATGCAATCGGCTTTTTTTTATGCCGTAAATTTTTGAGGGAGAAGGCAACCCAATTTCCCTCCGATTTTGGGGCGGTACGCCCAAGATACCATTCAAAGTCCTGAGAAAGCCTGATTTTATCGGCACTTCAAAATGAGTGGTCGGTTGAACATACCGGAAGTGGTGCGTTCAGCAGACCACTTTTTATTGAATCCATTTTGCTACCGACAAAAGAATTACCTTTTTCCCTCAAAACCTTGATTTTTCAAAGAATTTTTTAGTGGCACTCGTTTTGCAATTCCTGCTTTGTGAGAAAGCGATTAATTGAATTTGCTTAAAACTTTGACGTTTCGCTTTGAAAAAAACGGACGCGTTCTGGTTTTGGAGATAACTAGGAATGAGTAACGAATTTTGCACGGGCTTTGAAAACGCTCCGATACCGACAATAAACGACTTGAATCTGCTTGAGGTGATGGATATTTGCTCGAATTTGTATTTGACGCATCTTCTCGCCGTGGAAATTTTGGGCTATCGAAGTGAACATTTTTCACACTCAGGCGAAAACCCGTGGATAGTTTCTTGTTCTAAGTTTGAAGAAAAATTCTTTTTCAAGCTCAAGACAATTCATTAAAACCAGCGCTTTGACAAAACTTTGGAATTTCGATTTTTAAGAGGACTTTTTATGACACCTGATTCAAAAGATTTTAATTTAGAATTTTCTGGATCTGCGTTTAATGAACGTGATGCAGAGGATGTTTTGACGATTTCGCAACTCGTTCGAGCCGGATTTATCCTTCTCGGACTGCTTTTTTTAAGCTTGGGACTCAATTTTTATTTTGCCCTGCGGAAAGCGGATTTAATCGTCGTGGACAAAACGAGCGGGCGGACGTTGGCGATTAACAACAAAGATTACGGACAAACCGAAGCCGTGCAGCTCACGCCCGACAATCTGACCGACCGCGATAAAAAGGCATTAGTCACGGAGTTTTTGCGCTGCCTGTATGAAGTGGGCGGTGCTTCGCGCCCGGGGCAAGTCAATCGCCTGCTCAAAATGCTTGAGCCGAATCTGTCGTTGCAACAAGCACAGCTTTTTAACACCGAAAAACTACTCGCACAGGAAAAAGCGGAAAGCGTTAATTCTTCGTGGGAATTGCAGGATTTGAGCATTGACGAACGCGATCCTTATATTGTTCGCGCTCTCGGCAAAAGGACTGTGCGGCGCGTTTCCGGCGGGGCGAACTTGACCGAAGAAACGCAAATCAAGGTCAAATTTCTGCTGATGGACTCGCCGACATCTCCGGCGCGAAACGATAACAATTACCGAACGGGCTTTTATATTCAAAAATACCGCGCCGAATCAGTTGACGGCACACGCAGATCGCCGCTCGTTTTGCTTTCGGATGACCGCACACCAGCAAACGAAACTAATATCGCCGATAGTGAAAATCGCTCTGAAGCAAACAGTGGAGCAACCAATAAACAATAAATTTTACTGAAATTAGAAAAATTGAGCGCACTATTTTTTGAATATTGCGCCACCCTGAAATAAAACTATGATGAACACAAAAATTAAACTTTTAAAATATTTCTGCGAAAGACGCGCTGTGCAAGTCTTCGCTTTGCGTCTGACTGCTCTTTGCCTGTCTGTTTTCCTGTGTGCCGTTTATAATTCGGCGCAAACAGGCAACGGAAATCGGCGGACGAAAGCCAAAACCAATCAAACTAAACCGAAAACCGTAACTACAAAAAATGTAGTCCAAAAGGATGAAGTTATTGAAGATAACAATGCAGTCAAGGTAGTCAATCAAGTGCAAGCCGATTATTTGACGGGCGAAGCAAGCGTTTCGGTCAATCCGAAGCAGCCGACTATTCTAAGACTGGGACTGGCGCAAAACGCGACGGCGGTGGTGGAATTCCCGTCGGTGGATCAAATTTATTACATTCACGAAGGCAATCCGAAACTCGTTACTGTCTTTCAATCGCCGACCAAAGAAACCGACCGTGCGATTACGCTTTATCCGGGCGAAGGCTTTTTGCCTGCCGCAGCCCTCGGACAAAAGGAACTTTCGGTAACGATTACGATGCAGATGAAATCCGGACTGGTGATTGTCTTGGAAATCGTCCCCGCGCCCGGAATCGGGCAAAACGCACATCGCTGCGTCTTAAATTACAATCTTCAGGAAGTCATTGCTGCCCGCCGTGCCGCCGGGTTAAAAGTAAATTTGGGCGAGGAAAATATTGCCGAGCAAAAAACGCAAACCCGTGCCGTTTCCACGTTTGTCGGGAATAATCAGACGATTAATGCCGATTTAACCAATGTCAATTCTGCAAATTCATCCGTTTCCGTGGTTGAAATCACGAGCGGCGGTGTTATCAATGAATCCGACAAACGCAAAATGAAATCGGGCGCGGAACTTTCCCGCCTCGTCAATAAAAAATTGGCGGAAGCCATCAAACGCCCGAAAGAAAAATTCACGATTTGGTCGCCTGTCGTGCAGGGCTTAAGCCTTTCAACCGCCAAAATCATTGAAATTGACCCGCTTCAAAGGCTTTTAATCATCGCGGTCAAAAATGATACCACCGAACCTCTGCGACTGCTCGAAGAGATGCCCGAACTGAATATTCAAACGGTTGATAGAGCCGGAAACAGCCTTCAAATCGAACGTCTGACCAAAAAATACACGGAAACCACGGCTTTGCAAGGTGCAATTCCCGCCGGGGCAACGGTTTATTATGCCGTCGTCTATGAAAATCCGATCTTAGGGGCAAATCAAAAACTGCTCGTTTCCGCCGCGCATGACCGCGCTGCTGATACGCCGGTTGTTGCCGGAGCGAATAAAACCGATAAATAAGGAGGAAGATTAAAATGAATCGCAAATTAGAAAATATCCCCGCTGTTTTGCCTCCCGCGCTCGACACGGAAGAAACGGAATTTAATGCCCGAAATGAATTTCTGACCAAGAGCGCGATTGAGGCGGAAGATTTTGCAACGGCGGAAATTGCAGAAGACGAAACAGACAGTGAGTTTTTAGACGAAAGGGACGAAGCAGATGCGCTCGGTGAAGAAGATCAAGCCAAAATTTCCCGTAGCGCCAAAAGACGCAAATCGTTGATGTTTCTGACAATTTTCGGGGCGGCTTGCGGAGTTCTTTTCCTGTTTATCAGTTGGACTTTCGGCTTCGGATTTTTCGCCGCGCCGTCAAGGGTCAAGGTTGACCGTAATCAAAAACCTAATGGCACAAACTCCGCGACGGAGGCGAGCAGCGATGAAAAACTCAAAACCGCCTTGGCAATCGTTGCCAATGAAACGGGTAACAATCAGAATTCTCCGGTTATTTCTGATTCTTCCGTCAATCCCGATTCCGCCGTCCGCGATAATTTATCGCTTTCTTCGGTTGATCCGGCAAATGAAAAAACGAATGCTCAATCATCGGGAAATATGATTGTTTTACCGAATGAAAGCTCAGGTGTTCAAACGAATTCGGCACAAAATCAAACACGAGTTCCGCAAACCGTTGCCCCGGTTTACGCAACCCAAAATTCACCGCAAGTTGATTTACAGGGCGCGAATCAAAATATTCAGCCCAAAACCGAAGAAGCAAGCGAAAATCGGAGCGACAAATCAGACGGCGCGGTTGCCCGTTCAATATTTTTCGGGCGTATTGAGAATCAAAACAATTCAGTTTCGGCAAATTCAAATCAATCTGTCAGTAATATTTCCGTGCGGAATCCGGCGATTTCAAACGAATCCGCCAATCTTCCGCCGTTCGGCACTTTGCTTCCGGTGCGTTTATTAGGTGCGATTTTTACTTTACAAGGTTCGGGCGGATTAATCCGAATGGAGCTTTCCCGCGCTGTCCGAAGCAATGGTTTTTCCTATCCCGCAGGAACGGTGTTAGTCGGAAGGTTGCGCGGCAGCGAAACAAATCGTGCATTTATTTCAGTTTTCGGCGCGATTGATCCGAAATCCGGCAAGCTCGTTAAATTTGAAGGAGATGTGATGGGAACGGACGGTGCATCGGGCGTGGTAGGACAACGCAAATCCGTCAAAAGTTGGGGAACGCGTTTTCTGAACGCTTTGCGCGAAGTCGGCGGACAAACCGTTAATGTGCTTTCTTCTCGCGGTGGACGGGCGGGCGGCACGATTGTTTTAGGCGGCAACGGCGGCATCAGCGACGAAGTTTCTTCGGTCATTCGCGGAAATACCGGCAACGATAGTTTTGTGGTGGTCAAAGCGGGAACTGAAGCCTACGTTTTGATTACGGATTTGCCAGGCGAGCAACGTGATGATTCAAACGAACAACTTGCCGAAACGCGAAATACAATTTCGGGGCTGAATTTGAGCGAAACGGAAGTCGCTGAACTTCTGACAACTTCCGACGCGAACAAAATCCGGTCGGCTTTCTTAAAGATGTCGCCGCAATTTCGGGAATTGGCGGTCAAAGCGATGGAGGCAGAAAAATAATGCTGCCGAGTAATCCTGATAAACCGAAAATCAATCCGCGTCAAATGGTTAAAG
This sequence comes from Acidobacteriota bacterium, assembly GCA_031359215.1. GTDB lineage: Bacteria > Acidobacteriota > Blastocatellia > Pyrinomonadales > Pyrinomonadaceae. The sequence goes on from JANMAA010000104.1 coordinate 15,642, forward strand.
AGGGACGCGCCGGTGAACTTTATAATTTAATTTGCAAGACCGGATACATTCCCTCGACCGAAATTTTCAGCGATTTTTGTCAATCTTTGCTGTCGGGCTTTGCCTTGCTCGGTTGTGGTGAACCGGGCGCAGGCAAAACGGTTTTCACCGACGCGCTTTATGAAGCGTGCAATCTCGATTATTTCGCGGTCGCCGGGCGCGACGAACTCCGGCAGGAAGAATTGTTGTGTGCTTGGGATAAAGATGAGCAGGAAAGTTTTATGCGCGAATCACGCTTTTTGAGTGAATCGCTCCCCGAAGCCGAACGCGCCCAGGCTTTAGAATCGGCGCGGGAACAAAGATGGACGCGCCGATTCTTAATTTTGGGCGAAGTCGCCGCCGCTTACTCGAAAGCTCAGGAAAGCGAATTTCCGACTTTGCTGAGGCTTGACGAAGCCGATAAATTCGGGGCGGCGATTGAAGACGCGCTTCTCGGACCGCTTGCGACGGGCAAAATTTATGTCGAACGCCTCAAAACAGGTTTTGTCGGCTGCACCAGCCCTGAATTTTTGCCGATTGTTATTACGACATCGAACGACTCGCGGCACGAACTTTCTTTACCCTTCAGAGATCGGCATTTGCATACCTTTTTTGCGACTCCCGATTTGGCGAAAGAACTTGAAATCCTGCGCTCTCGTTGTCCCGAGATAAGCTCACGCAGTTTATCGAATGCGTTAAAACTGCTTGATGCGATTCGCTCGGTTGCCGGACTTTCCCATTACCCGTCCGTCCGAACCGGAATTCAGCTTGCCCGTGCTTTTGAACGCGATTGCATTGCGGAAATAACCGAACAAAATGCGGTAATTTATTTTACCTATTTCGCCAAAAACGTGCGCGACGCGGATTATTTGAAAAAGCAGCTTCCGTATTTGCTCTCATGCACGGAAGTGTTTCATTCCGAAATTGACGGCTCACTCATCGAGTGCGATGCGGAATGGGCAAAATATTGGGGAAAGCAAAAGTATTCGGATGAATTATTTGTCGAAAACCATTTAACCGATTTGCCCGTTGATTCGGATTTAATGGGATTTTCAAGCAGTTTTCATCAAAACTCAGCTTTAGTTAATCCGGCGACTTAATAACTCATACTTTTTTAGAGGTGAAATACAAAATGTTGAAACTAAAATCTTATTTATCGCGGAAGCCGAAAATTTCCGCCAAAAATCAAAACAATTTAAAGATCGCCACTGAAAAAAACAAATTTTTCGGCTCACCGCTTTTTAATGTTTTGCTGATGGTCGCGTTGATGCTTGGTGTTTCGGGCTTTTTCCGTTTTTTGGAATGGCGAAAGATTAATTCTCAAACGCAGATTCAAATAAACGACACCGAAAACTTATCGGAAAGCGATAAAGCGCAAAACAACAAAGAGCGCCAAACGTCAAATATCTTTGACGGGGAAGTTATTGAAACGAGTCGCCGCCTGCGTGAAACGGGAGCGTTGGGTTTTGCGGTTTGTCTTTCCATTTTAGATGAAGCGAAACTTAACAAACGGATTCCCGGTTCGATTAATGCCCTTCTCAACGCTGCCCAGTCCCGCGATTTGATGCCGCCGGGACTCATCCTCCGAAATGGCGAAATTCGTTCCCCAACGGGCAAAATTTACCTTCGTTTTCAAGCCCAACCGCTGCGGCTTGAATTTGTTTCCGTGCCGGATAAAGCTCGATTCGGTCCGGCTTTGATACTGCGCTTTCCGTTAATGAGTGATGGCGGCGGAGGCAATATCGTTTATTTTCAATCCGCGCGAGTTTCGGGTATCAATCTTCCCAAAGCCTTCGCGTCGGAATCGGAAATCATCAAAAGCGGCTGGACAATGGAGACGTGGCGCAGCATCGAAACGAGCGGCAGCGTACCGGATTTCGCCAAAATGCTTGCCGATGAACAGCAAAACTTAGGCTCAATTGCACCTGATAAGCGTAACGCACAACCCTAGCTGAAGATTACTCGGACAGAGTATTAAATTTCATTACAAGTTTTTATGTTAAGCCGAAAATGGATCGAAGAATTGGATGCGAGCGGGCGCATTTACCGCAAAGCCAACGAGCAGTACGTGCCTGCCTATCAAGCGTTTTGGATGCTGACGCGCGATGTCAGCACGGCAATGTTGCTGTTCATTTTCGGCTTGATAAATGCCGCGCTCGTTATGCTTTCCGCCAATTTTTTGAGAATTTCGGGCTTGCTCTGGGTCGCCGCGTTTGCCTTTGCCGCACTTGCCGTAAGCGCATCCTTTTTCGACGCTTATTCACTCGTCTTTCCTTATTATCAATTTTGGGCGAAAACGTCGCACGGTTCAGCACGATGGGCGAGTCTTGAAGACTTGCGCTCACATTCACTCTTGCGAAAAATCGGTGATCTCATTCCAAACGGAGCTGTGCGAATAGGGCGCGTTTTTGGCGACTATGATTTGATTTTGCCAAAGGAACTGTGGCTGCTACACCTGGTCTTTTTCGGACCGACGGGCGCGGGTAAAACCAAGACGTTTTTTATGAGTATGCTCCGCTATCTCGCAAAGGATGGCTCAACCATTGCATTTGATCCGAAAGGCGAACTTTACGAACAGACGGCGATGGATTACCGCACATTTTATCGTCTTGATCTAATCAATCCGGCGCAGAGTGACCGCTGGAATTTTATGCCGCAATGTCGGGACAACGCTTTTTTCGCCAATTCTATTGCCGGAATGATGCTCTCCTTGGAAGCGAGATCAAAAACCAATCAAGACCCGTTCTGGGGTAACGCCGAACAAGTCTTGCTGACGGCGGTTTTGCTCCATTTGGCGGAATGTTATCCGACGGCAACGCCCGCTTTTGCATATGATTTCGTTGCCGAATTCGACTCACTCAAAGAGAGTGAACGCATCGAAGAACTTAAAAATTCGCCGAGTCCGCTGGCTCGACAAGCTATGCAGGTCGTTTCCAACAGTGCGCCGGAAAATACTTTGGGTTCGGTTCTGTTGGGATTGGGAAGCAAATTGCGCCCGTTCACTTTGGACGAAGCCCGACAAATCACCTCCCAGCCTTCGCACGAAGAATTACAGGAAGGCGTTAAATTGATTGACTTTTCTGAGTTGAGACAGCCTGGAACCGCCATTTTTATCGTCGTCCCGGAAGGCGCAACGCAGGTTTATCAGGAATTTTTGGCGACGTTTTTCGGGCAGGCGATTTTTGAACTGAGGCTTGATAACACTCGTGAACCGGAGCATCCGTGTTTGGTTTTGATTGATGAAGCCCGCGAATTGGACGTGGCAGAAGTTCGCCGCATCGCCGGCATCGGGCGCGGGCGCGGAATCGGGATGGCTTTAAGTTATCAGGATTATCCGCAGGTTTTAGACCAATACGGTGATAAAGGGGCGAAGGCGATTTTGGAAACTTGTATGACGAAATTGTTTCTCCCGGGCTGCAACGGCGAAACAGCTAATTATGCCTCCGATCTTTTGGGCAAAACGACGATTCACACCGAAACTTCAGTTGATTATCAGGGAACTGACCGGGACAACACGCGCTACTCGGAAGCCGGACGCGCTTTAATGCTGCCGGATGAAATCCGCCAGATGCCGAAATTTCGTCAACTGCTGGTTGTCACTGACACCGCGCCGCCCGTCAAAGCCGCCTTTCCGCCCGTTTATCTTCGCAAAGACATTCAAAAGCCGACCCTTTATCGCAAACCCGAAGTTTTGCGTTTTTCGGGTGCCCCAACTTTCACTGATAATTTTTCAAAAGTAAATAATTCAAACGGTTCGGTAATTTACCCAAAAACGAAAAAAGCATCGAAAGGCAAACGCACGAAAAATCAATTAGCAGAATCAACTGAAAACAAGGGCAATTTACAAATTGAAAATGATTTATTTATTGCGTCTGAAAATGAATTTGAACAGGACGCATTTGAAAAAGCCGATCTGATGCTTGATGAAATCGGTCAAATAATAATGAATTCTGAAGCTGTAAATACTTATAAGGAAAATGTTCTAGCTTTGGCGGAGAGGGAGCCTTTTGAGAAGGCGGAGAAAGATTTTATGCAGCAAAAACTTTACAAAATCTTGACCAATGAGAGTCCGAAACTTCACCTTGAAGAGGGTTTAGCGGATGAAGAAATTCAAGACTGCTTTGATAGGGAAGTTATTCTTGAGCCTCAGTCATCACAGAGTTTTGTGGGTAATTCAGAAGATAACCGAGAGATAACGCTTTCCGCCGATTTTCAATTAACCGAAACGGAAACGAAACGCGAAAAAGAAACGGCGCGTCGCATCAGGAAAACGGAAAACGAATTTTCAAACACCCTCGCGCACGGAGTTCTATAATTTTATGAAAAACAGTTCAATGAAATTAACTTTTATTATCACGCCGCTGATGGTGGTGCTGGTTTTAGGCTCATATTTTTACTCGCTCTGGGCGGCGGAAGTAAAACGCCGCGATGAGTTGCCGCAGGACGGTGCTGCAACGCTCGTCAGAGATTTGCTCAAATATCACGAAAAAACCGGTGCGTTTCCCGAAGAGCTACGAGTTTTAGTGGGCAAAGTTTGGGATGCCAAAAAAGAACGTGAATTTGACACTTCGGGCAAAATCTTCCGGCATAAAAACGTCTTTTATCTATACTCGCGCATTTCACCTCACCTGTTTTCGCTGTGGGCTGTTCCCAGCGGCGAAAGACGCGAAGAAGGAGTTTCGTGGTTTATGACAGCTTCGCCCGAACGGATTCGCCGTTGGAAAGGTCCGGCGATTGCCGCGAGCGAAATTGATAAACTCGCCCACCAGCCTTCCGTGCAGTCTTTGGCTTTGCTCGGATTGACTGAACAACCGCCGACCGATTTGCGAAAATCTCCGGCAAACAATCAGCCGCAAAAAAATATGCAGACAGATTCGCCGATAAACAAATGATTTTCTTCTAAATTATCTGACAACTATCCAAAAAGTTTTATAATTCGTATCATAAATGTGAGCTAGAAACTCAAGTTTCTACTATGAAATATTAATCTGTATCAAAGCAATCAGGTGAGCTTCTCTTCTATTTTAATGAGCAAGGCAAGAATTGTTTTAATAGTGCTGATGCTTTTCAGGCTCTGCCTGACTCACAAAGAAGAAACCGTTCCTAAACTCCTCAGCGATCTGACAAAGCCCGGATTGCGGATGAGGCTCAAAAGCGGCGGGTATTTCATTTTAGACACGGAACTGCCGAAAAACGGAAAAAGACTGAGCCGTTGGCGAATTCAGCAAATCCTGAGTGTTCAAGATTTGTTGTTCTTACGCAATTAGCGTAAAATAATACGCAAGATGCGTAAAAAGAATCCGATAGACGCTTTATTTCCCAAAATTCGTCAAAACATTTTGGCGGCAACTTACAATCAACCTGAAAAGTGGTGGTTTATGAGTGAACTGGCTTCTTTCATCGAAACTACTCCATCGAGTTTGCAGAGAGATCTGAACACATTGGTTGAAAGCGGAATCCTGCGAAGTCGCCGTGACGGAAACCGTCTTTATTTTCAAGCGGAAACGGATTCGCCGATCTTTGTGCCTTTGCGGGATCTTTTGGTTCAAACTTTAGGCGTAACTGAAAATATCAAAGAAGCATTGTCATCATTCAAAGAGAAAATAGACTTTGCTTTTATCTACGGTTCCGTCGCCCGGAAGGAAGAGAACACGCAGAGCGATGTGGATTTGATGATCATCGGTTCAAGCGGTTTAGCCGAAATATCGCCAATTTTGAGGGAGTTAGAGCGCAAATTTAATCGGGAGATTAACGCGACTTGTTACAGTTTGAATGAATTTCAGAAAAAGGTCGGATCGGGTAATCATTTTTTAACGGAAGTGCTTGGAAAGGAAAAAATATTTTTGATAGGAGATAAGAATGAGTTGGCAGAATTTATTGGCGAACGGTAGCGTGAACACGCACACAACCAGCCGTCGGGAAATTGAAAACTTGAGGGATTTAGTTAATCGTGATCTGAAGGACGCTGAAGTTGACGGATTATCCGACGACAGGCGTTTTGCCACGGCTTACAACGCAGTGCTACAGTTATCAAAAATGGCGATTGCTTGTTCCGGTTATCGCGTTTCTTCAAACAAAACGGGACATCACCGAACAACTTTTGAAGGGGTAAAAAATGCCGTCGCCAGCCAAGATGTTGAAAATCTCGCGGATTATTTTGAAACCTGCCGCCGGAAAAGAAACCTGATTGACTATGATGCGACGGAAGTAGCATCTGAAACCGAAGCCGACGAATTAGTGCAAAAGGGACGCGAATTTCAGAAAATTATTGAAGATTGGATTTCCGACAATTACCCGGCGTTTAAATAATAGTCAAATTTTAATGCCCGATTCTTTTGAGTTTTGAATCAATCCGGTGCGGCTGATGCAAAGCTCTTTAGCGGCGTTGGGTTGATGGTTATTGCAATTATTGAGAGCATTCCTTAAAAGATAAGTTTCCATTATTCTGAGAATCTCAGCCAAAATTACGCTGGGCTATAAAGCAGGTTAACAGGGTCGTTAAGCCAACTTATCGGTAATCTGCCGAATTTTGAACAATTTGAGCAGAAGGATTGGAAGAGTTTGCGAAAGACTGTTTTTTTTCGATCAAACACGGCAGTAAATAAATTTACGGCGGACAGAAAACTTCCGAAATTGTGGTTATCGCGTATGTTCAAATTGTCTGGTTTTATCCGGAGTAAATTGTGTATTTGAATTAGTTTTACTATTGGTGGAAAAGTCATCTTGGACCGAAACACCGGCAGTTTTACCCGCAACAGACAATTTCTCGCCCCTTTTGTCATCAACCATCGCCAGGGTAATCGTTCGGCTGATCTCGCTCAATTTTTCAGAACTCAATACAATTTTTTCAGATTGAATGTCCTGGTTTTCCAAAGCGTTCAAAATTAATCCTTTAGTCATTGCCGACAGCAGGTTTGGATTTTCGAGCGGCTGATCTCTCTCGAATATTTGCACCAAATCGCGTTTGAATTCGGTTTTGAAATTGATAAATTTTCTCGTGTTTTGCTCAAGTTTTCGCTCGTTTTTGAGTTTGATGATGTCGGCATCAAGCGCGGAAAAGACGCGCGAAATTTCGTTCGGCTTTGCCGTTTTATCGTGGTAAACCTCGTGCGCCTGTTCGAGCGTGTCGCTTGCGCCGAGTGCTGCTTGCTGTAATTTTTCCCCTAAATTTTGCCGTTTTGCCCAAAGTTCTTTCGGTTCGAGATTTTCGCGCGTTCGCTCACCTGCTTCAAGTTTTATCTCTTCACGCATTTGGAGCGAAAAAATCTCCCTGATCTTTTTTGTTTCGAGATCGGCAAGGGAAATTTTTCCGGTTTCAATCATCTCGGAAATTTTAGCTTGGGCGATTGCCCGCTCATTTCGCGCGAGTTCTAGTTCGTAGATTTTGAGTGTAATGGGTTTGTATTCGGGCGAAATATCTAGTTTTTCCTTCTGGTTTAGGGAAGCGTGTAAATTTTCACGTTTTTCTTCGGCAATAGTAAAAGCCTGTTTAATTTCAAACTCGCTTTCTTCATGCAATTTAGCTTGAAAAGCAGTTTCGAGCGCGTCGGCAAATTCCAACGCTTCAGATTGAATTTCCGTGCTTTCGTTAGTTTCGGTTAATTCGCCTGGTTCTAAAGCGATTCTCGTTTGACGATGCGATTCGACTCGTGCTTTTTCCCGGTCTTCGGCAGTCAGATATTGGGAAATCGTGTTTGTTGTTTCATTGGCATCTACTGTTTGCGCGGAAAACTTTTCACGGGCGGCGACGGTTGTGATTTCGGCTTCGGCTTGTTTTTGCAAAGATTCGTATTGATTTTGGAGGGATTCGTTTTTCTCAGTCGCTTTTGGAATGTATTCATATTGCGCGTTTTCAAACCGGAGGGCGGCGATTGCTTCAAAACTTTGATTGATTGTAGTAAGTCCTTTTTCGAGCCGCTTAGCATTTTCCGTAAATCGATCAAAATCCGAAATCAGAATTTTATCCTGTGCCGTTTCAATAATTGCTTTTTGGCTACTTGAGAGTTTTTCTGAATTATTTGGGGCAAAAGCGTGGTTGACCACAGACTTCAAATCTTTCGTCGAAAGCGTGTGGTTGCTTTTTCCTAATTCTTTCTTTAATTTTTCTTCTGTCATTTGCAAAATTGCAGATTGAATTTCCATAGCGCGGCGGCACTCTATTTGTGCAGATTTGATTTTTTCGATTTCTTCGGCAGCGCGAGGTTCGTTTGCAAAAACTTGGATAGGTGCGTCCGAACGATAATTTTTTGTTTGAATGTCTTTTTTCCAATCTTCTAAAACGGCGGTTTGACCGCTCCGACGGCTTTTTTCGAGTCTGAATTTTTCACCGTTCCCAACGCGGAATTCTGTTTGTTTTTCGTAATCGGCAGGGAAATATCGCTCGAATAGATTTTTATAATCGGCGGCTGAAACTTTTTCAGTTTCCGTGATTTTTACCGTGACAGTCATCCGGTTGTCTTCGATTTCGCGTGTTGCGCGGGCGAAAGTTTTGAGGATTAAGCCGGAGGTCTTCAGTTCTTCGGAATTTTGCTTTTCGAGCCATTCGCCGACCCGCAAGTTTGCGGATTCTGGTTGGTTGTGAATAAGAAATCCGACGGTTTGAATCAGTTTTTCGTCGGTGTTGGCTATTTGCGGAACATTATTTTCCGATTTTTCATTAGCGAGAATCGCGGCTTGATGCCAAAGGGTTCCGGCGACGAAATCTTTTCGTAGATTTTTCGTTGCTTCGTTTGTGATTTGCGGGCGGGGCTGAAAAGTTTTGTTTGCCGACATCTCACGGGCGTAGGCGATTTTGTATTCGAGATTTTCTTTTTGCTCAGTAGAGCGGGCGTAAATCCAGTCTTTTTCGTGCGGCGGCAAGTTTTGATATAAGTTGCGGTGATCAAATTCATTTTTGATAAAGAGTTTGTGATTTGGCGTTTTCAGACTTTCAAAAAAATGCTTGGTTGCTTTGTGTTTCGTTTCCAAATCACGCCGGATGAGCCTACTTTCCAAACTTTCAACCAGTTTTTTGGCTTCCGCGCTCGGTTCTAATTTTCCTTCTAAAAGAGCGGCAGTCATTTTTTCTTTCGCGGCGGAATAATGCGCGAAATTGTATTTTAGAAACGCCATTTCAGCCGTGAATGAGCGCGGAGTTTGTTCGAGAAAAAGCAGCGACATTTCATTTTTAGACAATGGAAGTTGTATTTTGCCGCGTTCTTCCTTGGTCGCATTTTTCCAAATCCCGGCGGCGCGGTGATTTTCCTGCCGGATATTATAGCCTTCGCGCAAGACATCCGGCGCCGTTTTAGCCGATTCCAGCCTTTCGGCGAATTGAGAATAAAGAACGGATACGCGGCGCATTTTTGTTTCCGGTTGTTTTAATTGGTAACGAATATACTCACCCACGAAATTAAAACCGGCGACGGCTCTTTCCGAAGGCGTGGCTTTGATAATGCGGCGGCTGCCTTCGATTTTATAAGCGAAGATGGGTTCGATTGATTTTAAATTGTTTATTTTTTCTTGATGCTCGCCAAATTCCTTTCGGGCTGATTTTTTGTCCGCGAAATCGGTGATGTTTTTGCCTTCAAATTTTCGATATTCGTTTTTGATTTCTCGTTCTTTTAAGATGAGAAAATGTTTGGCTGCCGCTTCCCGGACAAATAGATATTCTGCCGGAGTTTGAATTTCAAAAGTATTGCTCTCAGATAGTTTTTCGTTTCTCGCTGGCGGAGTTAATTCGGGGTATTTCTCTTTCAAAACGCTTCCTACGGGAAGTTCCAAAGACAAAATTTTTTCGGTCAATTCTTTCTGTCTGGGAAAAGGTATTTTATCGTTTGAGAGTTCTTTTAGGGAGCGAAAGTTTATCTCCCGTTCGCTGATAGATTCGGAAAGCGTTTCAATTTCGCGGCTTAAGTTTTTTTCTTCAACGAGAAATTTCTTTAATTCTACTTCGTCTTCAGTGAATTCGATTTTCTGCTGTTTTGCAGTGTCGGATTGACTGCTTTTATTCAATGAACTACCTGTTGAAATTGATTGCTCAACTTTTTTAATATCTATATTTTCGCCTAAATTCGTTTGAATCGTTTCATTTAGTTTGGCTTGCCGATCCTGAAGTTCGGCGAGAAGGAGTTTTTCATCGGCAAGTTCTCTTTGTTCTTCGCGCCCCACAACAAATAGGTAATTTTCCGCCGTTTCTTTACCGGTTTTTTGGAAATGAACTTTGACGAATTCTTCTTCGACCAGCCGTAGTTCATTATCAAGCCTGGTCAGTTCGACGTAACCCCGAAACGGGGCAAGAATTTCGCGCGTTGGAAATCCTTTTTCAAGTTGTAAATCAATTTCTCCTGCCTTGTCGAGCAGTTTTTCAAAATCCGAGCGACCCAGGTTTTCGGGGATTTTGGGTAAATCCGAACTGATTTCGATACGCTCAAAACCAATCAAACCTGCCGATAAAATGATTTCTTCGGTGTTTTCCGCATTTTCCCCATCAATCTCGTTTTCATAAGGTTCGGATTCCGCTGAATTTTCATCAGATTTCAGTTGATTGTGCGAGTTTTGTTCTTTCACCCGAAATTCATCAAGAGAATTTTCGGGCAATCGGTCTTTAGGTTCGAGCGCGGCAAGTGCTTCGGAGAGTTCGACTATTTGCTGCCATTTTTCGCTAAATTGGGTTGCCGCAAATTCTTTTGGTTCACGCTCAGAATTTAACGACGTATCATTTGACAGTAATTCTTGTTTGCCTTCAAGCGTTCGGTAAAGCCAGCCGAAAACTTTCAGGCGCGTTTGACCATCGGCGTGACTGCCGGCGATTTGCTCCCCATACGCGACAAGCTGCGGGGCGAGTTCTTTTGCTTTTTCCGCATCGCCCGTGATGCGCGTCAATTTTTCAACTGCCGTGTGCGTCGTGGCAATTTCAATTTCCGGGGTAAGGCTCAAATTTTCTTTTGGAACGGTTAAAATGCCGTTCACGACGGTGCCGCCGCGCTCGTAGATGTCACGCAGAAATGGCGATTGTGCGGCTAAGAAAGAAGCCTGTTCGGACCTGTTGCGCCCGTCCGATTGATTTAGTTCGCGGAGTGCCTCGTCTGTCGATGTTTGACCTAAAATCGCAGCGACGGCTCGTGCGGTTCGCGGATTTATGGCATTGATGTTGGATTTGATTAGTTGCTCGCTCATTTCACTTTTTTGGGTTAATCAAAATCTTTTGAAAATTCCAATCGTTAATAGGCAAGAGGTGTGCCGCGTCTATCCGACATTTATTGTTGAACTGCTTTTGAGTTTTTATCTGCTTCGACCTTTTTCTTTGAAAGATGTTTTTTCGCGCTCAATTATTTCGGTTTTGACGTAATTTTGTGCCGGTTGAATATTATTCTCCGCTGATATATTTTGGCTTCCAATTTCTTGGGTTTTGTCGTCGAGCTGTCTTACCGCATTTTTTTGAATTAAAGGTGAATTTTCCGATTCGAGTTTCTTAGATAAATTCGGAAGAAGAGTTTCAAGTTCTTTCGCTGTGTTGTTTAGCAAATCTTGAATTCTGGCAACGCTGGTTTTTTTTTCGGCTTCAATGATAATTTTGGCGAGTTGATCCGCTTCTCGTTTATCAGTTGTTTGATACTTTCGTGCATCGAGCGCGGCGATTTCTTTGGGCGTGAAAACGGGCGAAATTTCTTTTCCGAGTTCGTATTTTGTTTGGATCGAGTTTTTTTGATTTTCAAGGCGCGAAAGCAGCGTTTGACATGCAGCTAAATCAAGCTTCAATTCTTTTTCTTTAATGTCGGCGGCTTGGCGCACAAGGTCGCGTTCTTGTTTCTCCTCTTTGGTTTCCAATGCTTTCTGGATAATTTTATCGAGTAGATAATAATGCTTTTTCGGCGCAACGTCCTGCAATGATAACTCGCGTTCCGCTCCTGTCTTGGTATCTTTTATTGAATGCTTGATAAACATTTTATTTCGGTCATAACGGGCAATATTTTCTTGTGCTTCGGCTACTTTTAAGTTTGCTAAAACTACTCTGGCGGCGGCACGCTCCGAAATGAAGTTACCGATAATTTTTTCAGCCCCCTCGGATTGATTTTTTTGCAGTTCGGTTTTAATTGAGATCTGTTGTTCTTTATTCGTTGGATTGTTTTGCGCGGCGGCTGATTTTTCAAGTAGAAAATTTTTCTGCCAATCAAGCGATTTTTCGTAAAAATCAATGCGCCCGACGCTTTGGGCAAGGTCTTCAACTTCCGCCAGTTCAAAGGCGGAAAAAGCGGGCGCAAGGTTAGTTTTATTCGGATTTGTGTCTGCCTGTAAAATTTGATCAAGAGTTTGGACAAATTCTTTTTGTTTTTCAATTTCATTACACCGAGTAATTTCTAAAATTTCGAGTGCGTCCGAAACCTGATTGTGCAGAGCCAGATAATCAAGTTTTTTGTCCGCAGAATTTTTATTTTCGGAACGAAAAACTAACCGTAAAGTATTGGCTTTAATCTGATTTAGCAAACTGTTTTTAGAAGTGTTTTGATTTTTGTGCTGCTCAAGTGAGTTGTGCGACCAAAATGAATTGCCGATTTTGATTTTGATAAAATCTTTCGTGCGCGGAAAATCTGCGAGTCTTTTTTCTGCCGCTTCGAGCTTGAGTCCGGCAACTATTTTCGCTCCTAAAAGTTCCTCTAAATCAGACTCGCGGCGGCTTGGTCGGTTTAATTCTAAGGCGTTGCTGTGTCGGATTTTTTCGAGAAATAAAGTTTTCTCAATATTTTGTTCCCGAATGGCTTCCGCTTGAAGCTGCTGAATTTCATCGGGCGTGAAAAGCGGCAAGGGGGAATCGGTTTTAAGGCGTTCATACTTTTTTTCGATCAACAATTTTTGATTATGAAGCCGTGTTTGTTTTTCCTGCGCCTCGCTCAAATGACGATTCTCGAATCCGAGAACGTGGCGGCGGACGGTTTCCAATTGGTTAATGACCGGCATAAATTTAACACGTTCCGTTTCGGCAATTTTAGAAAGTGAGGCGGCTCGTTTTTTGGCATTTCTCGGATAAATGTCGTGCGCCTTTCGGCGGCTTAAATGAGCAATCTTCCGCTCAATATCAAAAAGTGAAACGTGGCGGGTTGTGCCGGTTGCTTCATCTTTGATTTTGAAGCGTTTTTTATCGCCGTGTTCGATCAGGTTTTCGATGTTCATTTTCCGGAGCGTGAGTTCCGCCTTAATGAGCATTTCTTCGGCTAAAATTCTTTGCTCTCCGTAACTCGCCGGACTTTTCGGGTTGGTGATTGGAATTTGTTTGGACTGTCCCGTTTCGATTTTTGATTTTCCGTGTAAATTCTCGGCTTCGACAGTATGATTATTATCCCGTGCTTTTTCATGCTCACCGGCGATCTCCCGGAGCTTTCCTTCAGCGGCTAAAATTAACGCTCCCTTATGCAAGGTTTTCTCGCCGTCTTCTTGCCGTGAGTTGTAATGAAGCATTTGTCGCGTAATCCGCAAATTTTCCGTCCGACCGTTTTCATTGACAAATTCTTTTTGCAGGGCAAGATGGGCGTGCGGATTGTCGGTGTTGAAATGTAATGCAGCAATCCATTTCAGATGTTTAGCTTTTACTTCCTTTTCGAGCCTGACAACGGTTTCACGAACGATGGCTTTGAGAGCCGCTTTTTTTGTCTCTAGATCATTGCCGACACTTTCGACTTCCTCTTTGCTCGGAGCGATGACAATATGCAGAAGTTCTTCCGCTTTGGGTTTTTCGCCGGAAAAACTTAACTTTTGGTTTGCTTGTCTGACATCCAAATCATTTTCAGATTCGTTAAAAAATTCGCGGCTGTGGGTTTCTTCTTTCGCCCGGTCGAGTTTGCTGTGGGCGAGATAATGAACTAGTCCGCGAGAACTTCCGCCCGATGCGCTTGATTTAATACTGATAATCATTTCTCGTAAAATCCCAAAATGTTATTTTTGTTTCGGCTCTTCAACCCCGCGTTTTAATTTCGATTTCCAGAAAAGGTTTGCTTGAGTGAATTTTCCGGTTTTGATGTGGTAGAAAGCCGCAGCAGATTCTAAATCCTGCAAACTTCGCGCAATCGTCAAATCGCTCGTTTCATCAAAGGAAGCCAAAACTTCGGGCGCAAACTGGGTGCTTGACGATTCTATTCGGGATAATCCGAGGATTTGCAAAAGCGCGGTTCTGATGAGCGAAACGGCGGTATGAACCATACAGTAAATTTCGCCGAGCAGGGAAACGGTTATTTTTTCTTGAGCCGAATTTCTCCGCCGAATTTCTTCAAGGATTGCCAGAATCTCTACTTGCCCGTTGATCACGTCTTCTGTTTTATCTTCCAGCCGTCTGAAATAACTTTTCTGTTCATCTAATTTCGGCGTAGTTAAAGGGCGATTATAAAGAGCGCAATGGACAAGTTTTTCGACAATCGCGTTTTTCGTTTCGCCCGTCAACTCCGCCAAATCACGGATGCGTTTATCGTCCGTCAAAGTCGGGCGAAAGTAAATAGCAGCGGCTTTTGCACCTTTTTTCGGCTGACCCGATAATTTCTCTTTCCATTTTTCGCGGTCGCGGCTGCGGCTTAAAAATCTGTTTTCGTCTTTCATTCGGTATTTCTGATTATTTCACAAAGAGTTATTGCTGCATTCACGCTCTATGCAATTTGTTTGCCACAACGAAACCACCGCGAAATTCTTGCGCTTTTTTGCAAGAATGGTTTCTTCAATAAAATCAACCGTTTAGCCTCGGAGAAAAAATTATTTGGAAAGTTAAAATTAATGTCATCAATAATTTAGGGCGCAAGAAAATTTAATGTTTTAAATTAAATTGATAAATTACTAAAAATAAAGGGTTTTGAACGCTATATTTACTTGAAAATCACAAATTTAGAGTTTTCTTGCACGCTTGCAGTGTCTAAACGACTGTAATTATTGAGTTTCGAGCGCAAGAAAAACTGAATTTCGTCCCTACTTGTCATACATTCGGAAACCGGCTTTGTTCAATTTATGAATTCGTTTTTAGTGTAGTTTTTTTCTGCTGTAAAGAAGGCGTGAAATGTTTGTGGCATAGCAGTTGTTTGAGGAGATTTTGAGAAGCTGATTACGTTGTTTTGGGCTTGATTTTATGAGCTGAAAGTATTGTTTGAGGCTTTTCGGGATAATCTAATTTTAACTACAAAGGAATATAAATTAATGGAAGAAATAACAGAAAAACAAAGCGATAAATCTACAATCAAAGGCGAAACGGGAAACGCACCAGCTTTCAAACCTTCAATCTCGATTCGGCGCAAACAAACCCGTCGGCTCAATATTCAAGTGGATGAGGAAAAAGCTGATTCATTCGACAAATATGTGCAATTCGTATCTGAAAGTTTTGGCTATGAAGTCAGTGCGGGGGAAGTGATGAATGAAATACTGAAAGCTCATTTTGCCCGCGATAATGGGTTCAAAGGATGGCGAGTCAACAGAAATAAAAGCGCAAACTCGGCAGTCTGAATAACCAAACAAAAAAAGCCTGAAATTTCTCACTTGACCGAAAGAAGATTCAGGCTTTTCTAATCTTTACAACTTTTTAAAAGGGTGGCAATCTGAATGATTTTTAAGCCAAGTCATAAACGAAAACCGCCACCCCTTTATCGCAAATTTGTTTTTCGATGAGCGGTTCTATTTTGTCCCAAAAACCTCCCGCCAAACCGCAGCCGATGCGCGGCAGATGAACCGAAGCTTCTCGTTCCAACGCCTTTTTTCCAACTGTTTCCAACGCCGTTTCAACCGCGTCATAGCGAATCGGAGGGATGCCGCCTGTTTTTCTGATACCGTGCTGCCCGATCATATTGGCAACAACTATTTTAGGCGAAACCGCAACGAACTGCACCGCTCCGAGCGCGAAATCATTTTGTTCCCGCGCTCCATACCAATCGCGGTAAGCGCGTTCCGGCTCAGGGAAAAGTTTCGATAACGCCAAGACGAATCCTTTGCCCCAGGCTCCAATATCATTGCAGATGTGAGCGATAATTTTATTACCTGTAGAGAGCGGTCGGGTGGCATCGCCAACCAAATAATTTATGGTTTTCATCGGATTTATTTTATCACGAAGCGAATGCTACGAGGGCAATTAATTACTTCGACAAAACCGAATTTTGAGCGGCGTAACGAACAGCATTGAGAACCGCGAAAAATCTTTCCTGAAGGCGCGAGCGGACATTTGTAACCTGCCTTAGAAATTGTGGATAAGCATCAATTAAACAATCAATTCGACGGCGAATATCTTGCACGACCCGATGATTGTTGATACGATTCCAAACCTCTTCGACATTAGCTAAGATACGCGGATTGGCTTCAACTTCCTTCTTTGCAGATTGAGTAAAGGACTCAAAAATCCGTCGTTCTTCATCAAGCAGGCGATTCAATTTGGCGTATTCGAGTCTGATGATGTTTTGGCTTTCAATGCGGTTAAATCCTTGATTAAAAATTACTGTTCTCATTATTTTTTTTCTCCATTTGCAGGGACTGTTTTTTCCGGCTTCCTGTCCCGCCCGCCGATTTTAATTTCCCTTTTCTTGCAGGCTTTAAAAATCCCTTTTGGGCGTTTTGAAAAAAGAGCGGCGGCTTGAATTTGCTTTTCAAACCGCCGCATTACAGGAGAAGAAATATGAGAAAGCGTGAGAAGTAAGGTGGAGAAATTTACAGTTTTATGGGCAGACGGCGGGTGCTTCTAAGTTTGCTCGCCGTCCGTTTTTTTACATAACCGCAGGGAAATTCACGCCCGAATAATCGAAATCTTCCGGCGCATTCATTGCCGCAAGTTCTTCGCGGATGTCTTCGGGAATCGCGCTTGTCGTAGGCACAATTTCCGGCGCGGTTTCAAGTTCGGCGTTCCGGTTGTTGCGTCCAAGAAACTCAAAGTCTTGCACTAAAACATCAGCCGAAAAGCGTGCGTTGCCTTCCCGGTCAGTCCACGGATTAATTGTTTGTTTACCTTCAACCAGCAAACGGTCGCCTTTGCGGATGTTTTCGGCGAGAATCTCGGCTTGTTTACCGGTAGAGGTAATGTTATACCAATCAGTTTGCTCAACATCGCCAGTTGCGGTTTTGCGTTTGTTATTAACAGCGATTGTAAAATTGGCGATAAAAGTGCCGTTGGCGTTTATTCGTGTTTGGGGATCGCGTCCCAGATTTCCGGTGATTCTAACTTTTGCTGACATAATTTATATTGGCTCCTTAAATTTTGAATTTTTGTTTATTTTTCGAGTGATGAATCTCTTGTAAAAGCCTCGAATTTGCGTATTTGCATCTTCGGTTTTTCTTTTGTGTCCATCACGTTTTTTGCTTGCCGCTTTAATTTTTGTTTTCGCTCATCTTGATTCTTTAATGAACAATTGGGCGTTTCATTTCAGAAGGTTCGACAAAATAACAAATCTCTTTTTCAGAGTCGAAAACTTCCATTCGGACATTTGTTAGTCGGGCGAAAATCATCGCCAGTCGTTCTGCCCGTTCAAAGTTGGAAAACGAAACGATGGGACGCTCTTTAGTTGCCACGAAGACGATAAAACGCTCCGGCGACTCGTTTTTGATTTCTGGTTTTTCTTCAATGTTTACTGTGTTTTTAGACATAATTTTCCTCTAAAGTTGAAGTCAAAACTACCTATTCCAAGTGATTTTCTGCCGCTTGATTTTCAAAGATGGGCGTGTCTTTCAAATAAAAAACTCCGCTCAAGATTTCTTTTCTCAAGCGGAGTTTTTAGGTTTGAAGTTAAATTGAATTTTAATGAACGACAGGCGTAACTTTAACCTGAGAATTTATATTCGGGCGGTTAAATTGCAGTTGTTGTTGGCGCAAATTATTGCTTTGAGAAGCTGCTTTTTGTTTCAAAACCAAATCGCGTTCCTTGAGTGCCGTCCAAGCCCGTTGCACCTCTTGCTTCGGCAAACTGTGAACCGGATGAGCGGGCTGATTCGTGCCATACATCGCCCATTTGAGATATCCGATTTTGCGCGAATCAGCCGACTGAATTTCTTTTTCAAGAACGTAAAGCATTGCGCTCGGACGTGCGCTGCCGAGTCTGCCGAATTGCGATTTGGCTACTGTTGAAAGTGCCGTATATTCTTTCAAATTAAGCCTTTTTTCTTCTTTTGCACGGCGGGAAATTTCCGCCGTGTTTGCCAGAATTGCCGTATCATTTGCGTTTCTGATTTGGAGATAAATATTTTGATAAACCTCATTGCGGCGCAAATGATTAAGGTGAAAATCGCGTTCCATTTGCTCAAGCAAAATCTGAATAATCTTGCTTGCATATTGTTTTTCATCGAAGTCGGGATTAACGGTTTGGTTGACTATATATTCAACCGATTCACCCGATTTCAAATTGCTAATGCGCCGCGCATTACGGACGACTTCACGCGAATAAATCGTATCAAGCTGTAAATCAATCCATTCGGAGATTTCTCCGCGTGAAAGCGGCGAAAGCGCAAATTCCGTTGATTGAGGTTTCGCGGTTTCAATAAACGGTGCATTCAATCTAAAGGCATCACAGGCGCGAATATTGTCCAGATTTTCAATCTTTCGGCAAGCCGTGAAATGTCGTGCCGCTTGCGCCGCCCGTCCGCCTATTTCATAACCGACAAAGATAAGTTGCAGACGTTTGGCGAGCGGCTGCACCGCCTCGGGAAGATATTCCGCCGTGATTTCCGCATCGAGTTCGAGAACGACTTCCGTGTGCGTCGTGCCGGACATTTTCATTCCCAGCAGACCGTCTTCGGTGTATTGCTCGTACGCTTCAAACCGGCGGTAATCTTCGTCGAGTTCATCCAAGGTTTTTCCGGTTTCACCAAGGTAATAAGCGGCGAATTCGTCATAGTGCGCTTTCGTCATTGAAATGCGCGAAAGCCGATTTGTGATGGACCTCATCTCTGCGTCGAAATTCGGAGTTCTTTCGGGAAGCGGCGGCAGATTTTTCTGCGCCAGACGCACTCTTTTTTCGTCTTCGTGAGTAAGTTTGACTTCGCCGATCTCCTTTTCAGTGCCGTCAATTTCCAGGTCATTTTTCGGGGCTGTGACCAGCGTCATTTCCATTCCGAGAAATGCCATTTCTTTCAAGACCTCCGCGACATTTCGAGTGCGGCATTCACGGTAATAATGGCTGGCAATTTGTTCAAGCTCGAACTGCGCCGCCTGCGGGTCGGCAATCGCCTGAACGCAGCGGACGAATTCTTTGGCATCATCATTGTTGCCGAAAACGCGCGTGGCATACGAGAGACTCAGGATTTTGACTCGTTCGAGTGCAGGTTTTTCGTCGCCAAGCGCGGCGCGGACAACAACTTTTCCGCCTAAAAGCGAAGTTTCTTCCAAATCCCGCCGGAACAAATTGTTGGCGGCGATGTGCTTCGCCCAATCGTGCATCGGGCTGCCCGTAGATTCGATGCGGTAAGCCAAAAGCGGTGAACTCACAGGCGCAAATTGGCGCAAAATGTTTAGTGATAATTGATTTGCAGTCATTTTATTTTCCTCTCAAGTAATTTATTTTTGAAACCAAGGCGCATTCATTTTTAGCACCGGTAATTTCACTTTTTTGCAAACTTTAAAAATCCCATTTTGCTTTGGCTTGAGAATGCTTTAACGGTTCGGAAAGTGCGTTAATTAGCAGGCTTTGATATTTAACTTGCCGGAAAAGCCGAATTTTGATTTGTTTGAAAAATTAAAGCCGCTTAATTTTATTCCGGCTTCCAGACTTGCCCGGGCGTTGGCAAGGCAAGCCGGGCTACCATTTCGCGGGCGCGAAACGGTCGGTGCGGATTAAACCCGATGGCAAAATTCCGATTTAAAACCAACAGGCGGGAATGTCGCCGGGGGAGAAACCGAAAGAGAAAGCGCGAAAAACCTTGTCGTTCTTCCCAAAAATGGTATGTTGAGCGCACCAGAAGTGGTAATTTGAACATACCACCCGTTTTTCACGTTTCTCTAAATTATTGAAGGACAGGAGTTTGTGCAATTTTCGATATTGTAAAAATGGTAAGTCTGACGAACCACTCCTTTTTTTGGCTAATAAAAAAGGCGTGAAAGAAAACTTTCACGCCCGAAAAAAAATGATTTTTAAACTTTTAGTCTTAGAGTCTGTTTAAATTTTCAGTCAGCTAATTGTTTGAGCATCAGACGAATCATTGCCATTTGGATCAGAGCCTTTGAAACATCGGTGTTTGCTTCGTAATCTTTGACCAATCGCCGATTCCAAATTAACCATCCGAAGGTTCTCTCGACAATCCATCTTTTCGGCAACACTTGAAAGCCGCCGACTCCCAAGACTTTATTGACGATTTCAAAGATAAAGCCGAATAATTGTTCAATCTGAGCGACATACTTTTCCCCGTTAAACCCCTGATCCGCCAACACTTTCTTCAACCTTGGATACTTTCCCTTGGTTTGCTCGAATAACTGTTGCGCTCCGGCGCGTTCACCGACATTTGCCGCGACAATCAAAATTCCCAACATCAAACCCAATGTGTCCGTCAAAATAAATCGCTTTCTGCCAGTCACCTTTTTGTTGCCGTCCAAACCTTTTTCCGTCGTCAACGAAGCGGTTTTGACTGATTGTGAATCTACCAAGCCTAAACTCGGACTGACCTGTTTGCCTTTTTTTACTCGCACTTGTTCACGCAAACTATCGTGAATGATTTCAATCAAACCGGTCGTTTCAAATTTCCGAAAATAATAAAAAAACAGTTGCCACTTCGGAAAATCTTTCGGTAGATAACGCCACTGACAGCCGGTTTTGACCAGATACAGAATCGCATCAACGACACTTCTCAAACCAATTCGGCGTTTTCTTCCATCTTCAATAAATTCTGCTATAATTTGCCAACGGGCATCGGTTAAATTTGTTTGATAACACATTTTGTTCACTAACTCCTTGAATTTATTAGTCTAAAACCAAGTTTAGTGAACCCGATGCTCGTTTTTCAATTTCTATCTTCTAAATTTAAACAGACTCTTAATCCTCCGGCTTAATTTTGTAACGCTTGAGTTTCTTGATTAAACCGTAACGGCTTAAATTCAATTCGATTGCCGTGCGGGAAACATTTCCATTATTTTTCGCCAAGGTCGTTGCAACCAGTCGGCGGTCAAAATCTATTTTTTCCTCTTTGTAATTGAGATTATTCGGATTGGTTGCCGGATCAGAGTTCATATCTTCGGCAATTTTTTTTTCGGTAAACTCATTTTGAGGCAGAAAAGAAAGCAAGATTTCTGAAGTTAGTTCAGCGATTGGAACTTTTTCGTCTGCCGTTTCGTGCCAGTCAACAAGAAAAAGCGCGTCAAGACAAGCCTTTTCAATAATCGTGCGAAGTTCGCGGACATTTCCGCGCCAATCGGCTCTTTCGAGAATTTGCAAGGCAGTTTTGCTGACCGAAATCTTGCGTCCTGATTTAAGATTAAAATCCGTGATGAATTGTTTCGCAAGAGGAATAATAGCTTCGGGGCGTTCTCTAAGCGGCTTAAGTGTTATCGTATGCGCGGCAACGCGGTAACGCAAATCTTCGCGGAATACTCCGAGATCGCGGTTCGTTGCATAAATTATTCGCAAATCTACGGGACGCTGAACATTACTTCCGACACGGGTAATTTGTTTTTCCTCGACAGCTTTGAGCAGTTTCGCCTGCATATGACTTTCAAGTTCCCCGATTTCATCAAGAAAAAGCGTGCCGCCCGCCGCCGCTTCAAATTTTCCTGTTCTTGGCAAAATTGCGCCGGTGAACGCCCCTTTTTCATAGCCGAAAAGCTCGGCTTCAATAATTGACGGCGAAAGTTCCGCGCAATTTACCGCCACAAACGGCTTTTGGGAGCGTGGGCTTAATTGGTGAATTTGTTGCGCCGCGTAGGTTTTTCCTGTTCCGGTTTCCCCCAAAAGGCACACGTCGAGGAAGTCGAAACGTGCGAGATGCTTAATGTTCTCGGTTTCGCAAAAGTTATTATTCTGCATTTGACTTTTTATTTTTTACTGTTGCAATATTATTTCAAGTTTGAAATTTAACTTGGTTCTGTTTTCTCTAGTTTCTAGCCTCGATGAAAACTTCCAACCAAAAAATTCTTGCTCTAAATATAAAAACCCTGAAAATCGGTAAAGGTTACCTGAAGGATGAAAAAAAATTATTTTTTTTCAGATTTTATGTAACAGGCTGATTTTTGAAAAAAAATTAAATTTGGAGAAAACGCTAAAGAATCTTTCGCTTGTAGCAAAAGAATCATTGAAACAGTCGTTTTTTGTTTTAACTGACAATGATCGGGTCCCTTTTTGAGAAATTACAACCTATTCCAGAAACGGAAAACATAGATTCGCCAAATGCCGAAGATTTGTCTTACCGTTCGGATTCGGATGATTATTTGCTGACCGCTCTGCCGGTCGTGCAAAAGATCGTCCGCCGCAAAACCGTGTTTTCCTGGCAGTCCGAGGCTTCGGATTTGGTGCAGGGGATAGCTCTGCGCCTTCTTAACTGGCGCGAAAGAAATCAGGAAAAAAGCGAAAAGATGTCAAAGGATGAATGGCAATCATTCGCCGCCAAAACCGCCTATAACGAAATCAATCGTCATTTTGCCGATAATGCGTTGAATGACATTTCACTCGAAACAGTTCAAGAAGCCGATGCCGCAGAATATATTGAAGGACAATCGGAAGTGGAAGTTTTTTCGCTCACTCTTGAAGTCTGGCAAAAGATTTGCAATAACTCTTTGCGCCAGCGGCAGGCGTTACTTTTCGGCAGTCAGGAACTGATCGTTTACTTTTTAAAGATGGGAATTACAGATGAAGAATTGGCTGCAAATCTGAGTTTGACGATGGATGAATGGGAAAGAGCTAAAGAGAAACTGCCTTTGATGGACATCCAGATCGCCAAAATCTTAAAGGAAAAAGGTAATCAAAAAAGCGTCGAAGCGATTGCCAATTCGATCAAAAAAGCCCGGCACGAAGCCCGCGCAAAAATGCGGAGGGCATTAGACAAATGACCAATTTCAAACATTTAACGCAATTTGAACTTTCGGCATATAGCAGCGGTTCGCTCGAAAAAACCGAACGACACGAAATCGGCAAACATTTACTAAACTGCGCTGAATGCCGAAAACAGCTTCCGATGCCAAGCGTAGAAAGATTTTGGGCGGCGGTAATGACGGATTCGGAAATTCAAGAAGCACCGCAGAAAGAAGAATCCGAGAACTTTCTATCGGCTATATCTTCTTTTCTAAAATTACGATCCGGCTTACTCTGGGGCGGCGCGGCTTTAATTATCATTTTTTGTTTTTCATTTTTGCTTTGGTCAGGGGCTGCGGATTCGAGCAGGGAAGTTGTCCAGTCATTCGATAACGAATTAGGTTCAGAACTCAATCTTCCGTTGCCGGCGCAAACTCCGATTAAAGAGAATTCGGCATCATCATCTAACTCAAATCGCGCTGAAGTTGGTTCGACTCAGAAAAACTCGAGAGTGGAATCTCCGAAACCAAAAAGTTCTCCAAATATTTCAAGTCAAGAATTCAAAAAACCGAGTTTGAAAAAGTCGAATGAAACTATTTCCTCGACGAGAGGCGTTTCCGCCAAATGCAGCGAGAATAAAACAGTCGAAATCGAGTTTTCAGCCGAAAAAGACAATATTGTTTTTAAGTGGAAAGCAGTTCCAAAGGCAACGAAATATCATTTGTATATTTCGGACGATGAAGAGATTCTGATCGACGAATTTGAAACCGAAAGCGAAATATCCTACACATTAAAAAAATCGCTCGACGCGGAGAAAACGTATAAATGGAAAATAGTAGTGACGACGGAAGATGGGAAAACGATTGTCGGAGATTCGAGAGAATTTACGATCAAAAGTCTTCAGCTTAAACAAAACAAACCTGAAAGGAAGAAGATCCGGCAAATTCGTTGCTCGCCAATCGATTGATCTAAGCGGGGTTAAATTTAATATGTCAATAAAGCCAGTAGTAGATTTTTTAATCAAAACAATTTTGTCCAAAACTTCGGCGAATGTAAGTTGTCTATTGCTCATCACGCTCGTCGGCTTGGTTTGGTTCGCCGTGGCACAAGAGAAGAATCCGGATGACTTTCCTGTTCCGGCGACTTACAAAACGGAAGGCATTCCGCCGATCAAGCGATCCGAAGTCGAAAATCTGTTTTACGATCCGTCAACGATCAGAAGCAATTTGATTTGGGATGCTGATACAAAAAACAGAAAGTTACTTGTTACCGACGAAAAGAACAGCGTCTATCTGCTCGACGCGCCGATGGCGCAGCCTGTTAGATTAACCGAAGGATTTGTTCCCAACAAAGTAAGGGTGCGTCCCGACGGTTTGGGGTTTGCTTACGATTCGGACTACGAAGATGAGGACAACTACCAGCTTTATTTTTACGATATTAAGGAAAAAACACCGAAGAAATTAACGACTTTGACTGGCAAAGACGAATCCGTCGAATCATTTGTTTGGGATAAGACGGGCGAAGTGATTTTTTATACCAAAGTTGACTACGACACGAAAACCAGCAAAATCTGTCAAAACGATTTGTCGTCGGAAATTTGTTTTCCGGCGGATTTGAAGGGTGTTTGGACGGTGGTCGAGGCGGAAGGCAATCATGTCTTGCTCCGATACGCGAAGGCTTCGAGCAGTCATTTTCTTTACGCCTACGATGTGAAGGCAAATAAACTCACCCCGCTTGACGAGCAGGGTGATGTGCCGAAAGTATTTTTGTTCGGGACGCGTGTTTTTTGGTTGACTGACGGCATCGCGAATTGCGGTGCCTCGAAGCAATGTATTCTCGTTTCGGATTTGAAAAATATAAAGGCAAAGCAGCTTAAATTGCCGAAAGATTTGACTGATTTTGACGATGCCCGATTTTCTCCGGCGGGCAACAATCTGCTCATTCAGGAATCGAAAAACGGAATTGACACATTGCGTGTTTTTCGAATGAAAAAAGACAAAATCAGAAATGAAATTGCGCCGTTTGTTTCCGGCTCTTTTGTCATTTGGAATACTCGCTGGCTTTCCGAATCGGAAATTGCCTACACCTTGGAGAACAACGGTAAACCCGCTTCAATTCAGTCATATGATATTAACTCGAAGCAAAAGACGGATTGGACAAAAGAAAAACTTCCGCAGCAATTCGACGGGAAAGTTAAATCACCTGTAGTTATCAAATGGAAGTCTTTTGACGGGAAAGAAATTTCCGGTTTCGTCATACGTCCAGCCATCGCAGTTCAAAAGAAATCGCCGGTTTTAATTTTCGTTCACGGGGGACCGCAGATTCTCGACAAACCCGTTTTCAACTCACAAGATATCAGGCTTGCCGCCAATCTCGGTTTCACGATTGTGCATACGAACATTCGCGGTTCGGTAGGTTTCGGGAAAGAGTTCGAGGACGCCGACAACCGGGAAAAACGCGGCGATGCAGTGAAAGACATACAGGCTTTGCTCGACTGGGTTGAAAAGCAACCGGACTTGGATACGAATCGAATTTATCTGCGCGGTGAAAGTTACGGCGGCTTTGTCGTGCTTTCAACAGCGTTGCAAGAGCCGGCAAGAATTAAGGGCGTAATCGCCGAATACCCGCTCGTTTCAATCAGGGGTTTTCTATCGCAAAGCTGGATTGACGAATTCGCCCGTAATGAATACGGCGATCCGACCGATAAGGATTTAATGAAGAAATTAGATGAGCTTTCCCCGCTCAATAACGTCAACAAGTGGAACAATATTCCGCTTTTTTTGACGCGCGGAAAGCTCGATGCCAGAAATCCTGAAAAGGACGTAATTGATCTGAAAACTCAGTTACAAAATAAACAATCGGAGGTTTGGTTTATATATTCAACCGCAGACGGACACGGCTTCGGCGGAAAATATATTACCGCCGCAATGTTTAAGTTTCTAGAAAAACAAATAAATAAGGAGCAATAAAAATGAAAAAAACAAAATCGATTTTCTGTACAGTTTTGTTGTCAACCGTTTTGGTCGGCAATGTGTTTGCCGGTGATTTTACCGGCTACGGGGTTTGGGGCTTTTTTGACAGCGTTATGAACACGGTTGTTTTATTAATCAGAGACGGCGGTTGTGAAAGGCGACAGTGTCAAACGTGCCGACCGATAGAAGAGGGAGGAGAAGGCAATTGCAGACCTACCAGTAATTAAAAACGGATATTTTTTATTCGGTGGGGCAACAAGCCGGTTTTTATTGACCGGCTTGTTGATTTCACTTGTCTTTTTTTCCACCGTCAACAGTCAAACGGGCAGCGAAATAAACGCTTTGAATTCTGTAGCGGTGGAGTTCGATAATGGAAATTATGCCAAGGCAGTAGAAAACGCCGAAACTGCCGTTAGGAAACCGGGAATAATAAAAAATAACTTGTTCTTATCCAAAGTGCTGGTTAATAAAGCGGGTGCTGAAATCTCTTTGGGAAAATACGGGGAGGCTCAAAAAACTCTTACCCGGGCTTTGCAGATTCTTTCCGACAGCAAAGCCGAAACTGAACAAAAAGCAAGCGTTTATATGCACTCCGCCTGGCTGTCCAGAAGTCAGCGCAAATTTGCCGAATCTTTTGAATTTGCAAAACAAGCTGTTGCCGCCGCGCCGGAGCACCGCGATATTTTAGCGGCAGATTATTTGAATACCGGTCGGATCTTATTCACTTTGGGGTTTGATGTTTCAGCCATTATTTGGCTGGAAAAGGTAGAAAAGTTGCTTGAACCGGACAACAAAAGTTCGGTCAAAATCGATGCTTTCAGGTTTTTGTCGCTGGCGTGGGGATCAAAACTAAATTACCAAAAAGCACTCCGATATGCCGAAAAATGTGTTTCTGTAGCCGATAAAACACCATTCAAATATAAATACCGGCAAAGTCTGTTTGATTTAGCCACTATTTTGAGCGAAAGCGGACAAACTGAAAGAGCATTTTTAGTATTACAAAAAGGCTTAAGTTCATCTGCTGAAGAAAACGACTCATATCAATCGGGAAAGTTTTTAACTTCACTGCTTCTTAACAGTTTGGCTATTGAAGATACGCCCACCGCTTCCGTCTATTTAGAGAAACTCGAAAATAATAATAAGGATGATGAATTCTCCTTTGAAATTAAACTCGGCAAGGCGGTGCTTGCCGCTTTCCGGGGTCAATCGGAAATATCTGAGAAACTGTTTGCCGAATTGGAAAAACAGGAAAAGCCCTCATCATACGTTCTGCTTTACTGGAAGATAGCCATTGCCGAAAAAGATCGAAATTGGGGGCGGTTCATCAAACTTAATCAAGAATTGCTGAATTTGACCGGTAAGGATAATTACCGTGACGGGTTACCGAAAATTCACTTAAATTTTGCCAAAGCTTATTTTCATCTCAATAGACTCAATGAATCGGTCGAGCATTTAAATAAGTCATTGGCGTATATCGAAGATATCAGGAAATCGGAAAATTACACTCTTTCGATCGGTCTGTCCGAAACTTATCACGACGCTTACCGTTTGCTCGCACAAATCAAATTGAATGACCCGCAGGAATCATTTGAATCGGCTGATTTTTTAAAAGCCCGACTTCTTAAAGACCGGATCGATAATGAGGCATTAAAAGCCGGATCGGATATTTCACCCTTGATTCAAAAAACACTTGAAGAACTTTCACAAAAGTTTACAGGAGATGAGAGTCTGATTGAAGAAATTGAAAAAAATGAAAAACTCGTAACAAATAAAATTCCTGATTTAAGTCTTGTCAAACCGGATTTGGCGGTAATGGATAAAATCCCCGAACTTAAAGATAGTGCGATTATCTCCTACTTTTTTACGCCGGACAAAAAGTTGATAGCATTTATTTGGGAAAAAGATAAGCCGTTACGGTCTGCAAATCTGCCGGTTTCAGAAATTGAAATTGACACTCTGGCGCAAACCACCCCGCAAAAGATCAAAAACCTTATTTTCTTCAAAAGAGACGGCAAGCAATTATATGACAAATTGCTCGAACCTTTGCATATTTCGGCAAAACATTTGATCATCGTTCCTGATAAATCTCTCTGGAAAATACCGTTTCAGGCATTAAGTTCCGACGGTGAAAAGTATCTGATCGAGGAGAAACTTATCAGTTACGCCCCGTCGGTTTCGATCCTGCTCGGACAGATTAAAAATCCAAAACCGAATCGTCAAACCTTACAGGCTTTTGCCAATTCATCTTTTGAAAACAGAGTACTGCAATATGTCGATAAGGAAGCCTCGAGCGTGGCGGGGATTTACAACTCTAAAACGGTCATCAATGCCACAGTCAATGACTTC
This sequence comes from Acidobacteriota bacterium, assembly GCA_031359215.1. Classification (GTDB taxonomy): domain Bacteria; phylum Acidobacteriota; class Blastocatellia; order Pyrinomonadales; family Pyrinomonadaceae. The sequence continues at coordinate 43,885 of JANMAA010000104.1, forward strand.
TCACAACTATCAAACAAAGCGGATATACTGCATTTTTCAATGCACGCTGAAGTAGATAACGATGAACCGTTAGATTCATTTCTCGGCTTTAGAAAAGCCGGAAATAGCAGTGGACGATTGACTGTCGGGGAGCTATTAAATATTAAACTGAAAAAGGGAGGTTTGGCATTTTTGGCTTCGTGCGATACAAATAATGTCCTCAATGGGGAAGGTTTGGTCAGTCTGGCATGGGCATTGCTGGGTTCAGGCGCAACAACCGTAATTTCCGCCCAATGGGAAGCCAATGACGAATCAACCGCGATTTTTACAAAGAGTTTTTATAAAACTTACAAGCAGGGAAATTCAACTGCTGAAGCGATGCAAAAAGCATCTTTGGAATTGATTAGAAACAAGTCCAACAATATGCACGAACCTTATTACTGGGCGGATTTTACGTTAAACGGGGACTTCCGTTAATTTTTATTTTATTGATTTTTATTCTTTGAATTACGCAGGTCAAAACCTTGCACTTTCAGTGCAAGACTTTAGTATTATTCCGCTAAAATCTATGCGAAAATAGCGGACGATGAAAGACAACAGGCACTCGTCGCATACCGTTTCACGATTGACC
>JANMAA010000116.1:0-7194 GCA_031359215.1 Acidobacteriota bacterium
AATCAGTTCTTTATCAAACAAACGGAAACGCGCCGGGGCACAGATATTTTACGCCGATGGTGGCTCAATTTCAATCGAAGTTAAAAGCCCGTCTTTCATCCTACCAATGGACGTGAGGGCGAAACAGCGACTTTGTTAAAACGGTCTTTGGTTTCCCCGACGTTGCGTGCATTCGGTTTCGCCCCATGTCAACTCAATCGTTCGATGGCTTCTTTGAAAATTAACCTTGCGCCTATATTTGCTTTGCCGCTAAACTTATTGTGTGGGTTTTGAGTTGGACGAAAATAAACGAGTTGAAAATATTGGCAAGCACGACCTTGATTTTGTTGATGCTTGGCAAATCTTTGATGCGCCGATGCTTGTTGACATTGATAATCGAGAAGATTACGGAGAAATACGCTACTTTGGCATCGGTTTCCTGAAAAACTTCGTTGTTGCTGTCGTTTTTACAGAACCTGACGAACAAACGATTCGCATTATTTCTTTACGCAGAGCATTAAAATATGAGCGAGAACAACTTGAACAATACATCGCAAACGAATTGGGCGAAACTTGAGGAGATGACGGACGAAGAAATTGATACTTCCGATATTCCGCCACTTGACGAAAAGTTTTTTGCCAACGCCCGCTTGCGAATGCCGCGAGACAAAATCTCTGTCACGGTGAGCGTGGAAAAAGACGTAGTTGACTGGTATCAAGCACAAGGTGAAGAATCAAAGGCGTTAATGAGCGTCGCACTAAAAATTTACGCTGAGGCGCATCGAGAAATACGTCGTTGACAGTGAAAGTGCCACCAAACAAGAAAAATACCACCGCCATAGGCGGTGGCTTTGCGATGTTCGCACCTGAAAGGCGCGTCGCTCCACGTCAAACCTTGACAATTTTGTTTTTCGTCGCTTGATTCGTCCGTGTAAAAACTGAGCCGATAGCGTTTGACGCAAAATAGATTTGCGCGTTCTCGACTTTAAAGAAATATTTTATTCTGTTTGCTGTTTCGCCTCACTGCCTTTTAGAACCACCGCCAGAGGCAGTGGATTGATTCTCGATCAATGGACGTGAGGGCAAGAACAGCTACTCTTTAAAAACTTGTGTGGTTAATTCCACGTTGCGCGTAGCTGGTTTTGCCCCACCTTATCTCAGGCGTTCGAGGACACAACTAAGTTTCCGCTTTTGTATATAAATTCCGATCAAAATAGTGAACCTTGATTTTCCAGAGTTTGCGGGTTAATTATTTTCTGTCCAAGTAATTCCTTTAACTTGTTCACACTCGCTGGCGCGTGTCCTTCGTAAAAATTGCTGAAATAGACGAAAATATCTTTTGCTTTTATCTTTTCGATTTCCTCTTTCCACATCTGCAAATTCGTGTCTTGATAGCGATAGATTTTATCGAACTTGAGTAAATCCCGTTCGCCCATAAAACGAATATAAGCAAAATCCGCCGTCGGTTTGCCGATTGCTTCAAACATTAATTCACGCGGAATCCAACTGCCTTCGACCAGACAAAGCGCGACCCGATTATTTTCCAATTCTTCAAACGTCCAATCGATCAGCCACTGCCGGTCTCGAAATTCAATCGCAAAACGAATCGCTTTCGGCAGTCGCGCTAAAAATTCGCGTAAATTCCGGGCGTTTTCTTTACTTGCTTCAAACTGCGGCGGAAGTTGGATCAGAACCGATGCGAGTTTTTTTTTGAGCAGAAGAATTCTTTCGCAAAATTCATCCAAAATCTCGAAGGATTGTTTTCTGAGCGCGAGATTATGAGTTATTTCCTGCGGCAATTTCAGGGAAAACGTAAAATTTTCCGGCGTTTTCCGATACCAATTTTCGATGGTCGAAACCGGCGGAATAGCGTAAAATGTCGAATCAACTTCAATCGTATCAAAAATCTTGGCGTAAAGTTCAAGCATTGCATCGGAACGAGTTCCGCGCGGATAAAAAATACTTTCGCCACCGGCTTTCGTGATCCAATCGTTATAATTCCAGCCTTGACAGCCGATTTTGGACTGCTTATTTGCGTTCATCTGCATTTATCTATGGCTAAATTCTCTTTAGATTATTTTACCACTTCGCATACGATCAAATTCACGATTCCAAACGCCTTTTCTTTTACTTCCAAAATTTTCAAACCCGATCGTTCGGCAATTTTCGCGGTTTGCCGATTAAAATGGTCGTCGATCAAAGCGACGGTAAAAATATTTAGCGCATCAAAAACATAACCGAGCAGACCTTTCGGGCGAATATGTTCGAGCAAAATGATTTTGCCGTTCGGTTTTATAACTCTGTTTAATTCCAGAAAAGCATTTTCAGGTTTATTTATCGAACAAAAAACCAATGTTGCAAAAGCCGCATCAAAAGTGTTTTCGGCAAACGGCAGAGTTTCGGCGGTTGTTTGAATAAGTTCGATGGAGTCGGTTTTTTCTTTGGCAAATTCGAGCATTTTCAACGAAATTTCACTCGCAACGGCGTGTCGGCATTGTGGATAAAAGCGAAAATTTGCACCCGTTCCCGCGCCAACTTCTAAAATACGAGAATTTTCGGGCAAGTAAGAAAGCGTTTCTCTGCGCCAATTTGATAAAAATCTTCGTTCAAACGGCGCAAATGCTTTATCGTAGCCTTTGGCGAATTTATCGTAAATCATTTTCTTATCGTAAACGGTTATTCGTTAATTGTTAATGGATAAGAGAAAAAAATATGTATTAAACCTACTTATTATTACTTTGAAATCAAAGTTTTTGGATTTATCAAGGTATTTCAACCAGAATTACATTTTGTTCACGAGTATTCACTCACAAACATTTACCTTTTAACCCGTCCGCTCAATTTTTTATTCGCAATAATTGCAAGCGTGGGCTTTGGAAACCGAATCTTTGCAAGCGAAAATTGCCGGATTAAAAGGCGGCGCAAAATCCGACGCTGACAGTTCGCGCGTCAGCGAACTCGATGCAAGCGCGGTTTCGCTGCTGGCAATCCTGAGAAAAGCCCGCGAAGACAAAGCCGCCGGTATTGCCAAAGTCAGGCGGCAAGGCTACGGCAAAGGTGTGCGCGATGATCTGAAAGAGATCGAGGGTGTCGGACCCGTACTTGAAAAAGTTCTTAACGGTCTAAATATTTGGACTTTCAAGGAGATTGCTTTGTGGTCTTCCGAACGAGTCGCCGAGGTTTCAAACCATTTGCCGTCCTTCAAAGACCGTATCGAACGTGAAGATTGGGTCGGGCAAAGTAAAGAATTACACTTTAAGCATTACGGCGAAAGAGTATAATTACAAAAAAACTGAAAAAAGGCGCGGTTAATGCAAGTTGACCGCGCTTTCTTCAAATTCAGCATTTACTTTTATTCTTCCTCTTCTTCCGCACCGTCGCGTTTTATGCCGAATTTTTCCAAGCGATATTGCAAAGTGCGAAACGTAAGACCGAGCATTTTCGCAGATTTCGTGATGTTATTGTCGGTGCGTTCCATCGCCTGCATAATCAAACTGCGCTCGACATCTTCAAAATTTACGCCCTCGGGCGGCAATATAAAAAGTTCGTCGGCTGATGCCGGTTTCAATTCCTGCGTCATTTCGGGCGGCAAATCTTCAATGGTAATCGTGTCGTTTTCGCACAACAGCGTCGCGCGTTCGATAGCAGATTCGAGTTGGCGAACATTGCCCGGATAACTGTAATTTTCCAGTAATCTGCGGGCTTCGGCGTTGATCTTTACATCGCGTTTCGTATCGCGCGTGTGTTTTTTCAAAAAATATGCCATCAAAACCGGAATATCGGAGCGTCTTTCACGAAGCGCGGGCAGTTCGATGGAAAGAACATTCAAACGATAATATAAATCTTCACGAAACCTTCCCTCCTGCGACATTTTTAACAGATCACGATTGGTCGCCGCAACGACGCGCACGTCCGTGTTCATCTCCTTTGTTCCGCCAACGCGCCGAATCTGTTTTTCCTGCAAGGCGCGTAAGATTTTTGCTTGCAGAGAAATATCGAGTTCGCCGATTTCGTCCAAGAAAAGTGTTCCGCCGTCAGCTACTTCAAACAAACCTTTCTTTTCACCGACCGCACCCGTGAACGAGCCTTTTTCGTGTCCGAAAAGTTCCGATTCGAGAAGATTTTCATTGATTGCCGCGCAGTTGACGGCTTGGAAAATCTCGCTTGAACGCAGTGAATTGGTATGAATCGCCCGCGCGATCAGTTCTTTTCCCGTTCCCGATTCGCCGCGAATCAGCACCGTCGAATTTGATCTGGCGACTTTCAAAATCAGCTTTTTCACCTTGTCCATTTCCGGCGAATCGGAAATAATCTCCGCGTCAAGCGTCGTCAATTTAGTCAGCGCACGGGAAATCGTATCAAGTAGTTTTTCGCGGTCGTATGGCTTTTGCAAATAATCAAACGCTCCAAGGCGAAGCGCGTCAACCGCCGAATCAACCGTGCCGTGCGCTGTCAGCAGAAGAACGATGATTGATTTATCAAAATCAGTTAGCTCTTTTAATAAATCCAGACCGCTCATTCCCGTCATTTTCAAATCGGTCAACACGAGGTCAAATTTGCGGTCGGCAACAAACTTCATCGCCGCTTCGCCCGAACTCGCCGTCGTTACGTCGTAACCTTCGCCCGACAAAATCATCTCCAAAATCTCGCGCTGAGATTTTTCGTCGTCAACTACTAAAATAGATTTTCGTGCCATAAAATTTTTCTTGCTATTATATTCAAATAAGAGTATAAATCAATTTGTAAATAAAGCCTGTAAATTCCTTGAAACTCTCGAAGATTTCACTTCCCTAATTTCAAGCCTTTAAACTCGCCTTTATTTGCCTTAGAAAATAATTCACTAAATTTCTGGAGGTAAGATAAATGAACAAAAAAAAACAACTTAGCGTTATACGCGCTACTCGTCGCAGGGCTTTTCAGCCTATTTACAATTAACATTTTTGCTCAAACAACAGATTCGGTTAAAGCTGAACAAACGAAAAAAACTTGTTCAGGCGAAAAATTCATTATGCCGCAAACCATTTCGGTTAATAATAGTGCGTTTGCGGATTACATAAAAGTTGCATCGTTGTCGAGAAACGATAGACAAATCGCCTTTGGCAAACTTTCAAATGAACAAAAAGCTAGTTTTGTTAAAGTTCAGTTCGCTATGCAGTTAGTTAAGCGTCCAAACCTGACAAAAGAGCAGAGAGATTTTATTTTGGAAGCAATATCAAAAGTTTCCGTTGATTTATACGACAAGGAAAATCCTGAAAAAGTTGCGTTAGCAGATAAACTTAGCCAAGAAACGGAAGACAAGGGATTTAAAATTTTTGCACGAAAAGATGCTTTTGAAATTCTTGAAGGTCTAGGCGTAAGCAAAGCCGAAGACGTTGCGCTCATACAAAAATACGAAGAATTGCTGAAATTAGGAATTCAGCAAAGAAAAAATATCGTTAACGAAATGCCGATAGCTGAAAGAGCCGGCATTTGGAAAACTCAATTAGCATATCACTTGGCAACATCAACTTTAACTAAAGAACAAAAGCAGTTTATTGCAGAGATTATGCCGAACATTCAGTCAATTCTTGAAACTCCTTCAAACTTATCAAAAGAAGAAAAAGAAAAATATGCTGAGGCACTTGAATCAAAAGCGTTCAAGGTATTTTCAAAAACAGAAGCTTATGCCGTTTTTATGACAATCGGTATCCAAAATAGAGTTCGTGATAATTTAGAGGCATCAAAACAATCTAATCTTGGATACAAGAGCCAGAATTTTATACTTGCACAAGCTTTTAGACCTAACCTGTATGGAATTTTAGCATTGAGTTCAAGTGAGGACAATAAATCGTCTAAATCTTTAAATACTCTAAATCAAGATAATTACTGTAGATGTCGCACATTTTGTGACTTGTTTGGTTATAGCTGTGCTACTTATGGCAACTCATGTATTCAAGGTATAAATAATTGCGGCTTTTTTGGTGATCAGCCATGTCTTTTCGCATGCGCTCCAGATTAATCCGTAAACAACACAATTTCAATATAAAAGGGAGTGTTACTACGCATTCCCTCCGTTAACTTAATATTTTAATATGCCTAAAATAATAATCAAAATATTCTTTGTAGCATTCTTACTATCGTTTCTTATGTTATTTTCGGTAGCGATAATTACAGATACCATAAGTTCTAATTCTTTGCTTACCTTTCCCGGATATTTTTGTCTTACATTATTCACAATAAAATGTTATGAAAATAAATTGTCGGCAATTTCTATTGTAGTAATTTTCTTTGTTGCAATGCTTTTAATAAAATTTTATACAATTTATTTACTTTTCGTAGAAAGTCTTTGGTCACTACCGATAATATTGATTCACTGTTTAGGCATTATTTCCGCCTTTTTTTATCTCAAACTAAAACGACCGGTCAATATGTTACCTTTCGCGTTGAGTTTTTTATTGACAATGTTTATGTTTTTTCAAGGTTGGGATTATTGGATTCACAAAATCAATTTTGGAACATTTACGGGAAGAGTTTCGGCATACAATTTACCTGCTAAATTTGAAGCATTTGACGAACAAAAAAATCTGATTACCGAGAACAATTTCAACGATAAACTCATTTTGCTGGATTTTTGGTTTACGCGATGTGGAGTTTGTTTTCAGAAATTCCCGCAAGTTCAAGCCGTTTACGACAAATACAAAAGCGATTCATCCATTGCGATTTTTGCAGTTGATAAACCAATTGAAGGCGACAAACCAAACCAAGCATTTGAAGTGATAAAAGAAGAAGGATATTCGTTTCCCGTCGTGATTGCCAAAGATGAAGAATTACCCGAAAGGTTCGGTGTGAAAGGTTATCCGACAACTTTTGTAATTGACTCAAACGGAGTGATAGTTTTTAAGGGCGACATTGCAGGTGCGGTGAAAATGGTTGATGAATTGAAAAACGTCAAATAACCCGTCGTTACATCGTAACCTTCGCCCGACAAAATCATCTCCAAAATCTCGCGCTGAGATTTTTCGTCATCTACTACTAAAATGCTTTTCCTTGCCATAATTTTTTATTGCAGCTTTTCCTTTATATTAAGGTTAAATAAAATGGTTCTACTGGGAATTTAGTGGAAACAAGCTAAGTTTGCCGTAGAAAAAGAGTATTGCACTGCGGAAGTTTTCAAACTTCCGATAGCCTCTGCCGATTGATTTGAGCAGTTGGATTTTACCGTTCAATCTTTCTGCC